>NZ_CALKTC010000054.1 GCF_937996225.1 uncultured Campylobacter sp.
TGAAATTTTAACTGCGGTCTCTATGAAGCATTTTAGTTCGCAGAATTTCTCCACCGTTAGCGCGTAAATCTTCGATCCTCGTCATGCTATTTTGCGCAATGTAGTTTTAAAATCTTTATTTAATAACCCAAGACTGCTTAGCTCAACTGCCGAAAAACAAGCGAAAAAACCAAGCACAGGCTTCAGGTAAAATTTGCGCGGAATTAAAGATATTTTAAAATTTGAAAATTTATAGAATTAAAATTTAAAGATAAATTTGACCGAGCGGATCGGTCAAATTTTGATTAAATTTTAGCGCCGAATGCGCAAAAAGGGGATTATTTATACGCCTTGATCGCTTTATCAAGGATTTTCTCGGCTTCCGCGGCGCTTGCGAAATCCTTTACTTTGACCCATTTATTCGGCTCTAAAAGCTTGTAGGTTTCGAAGAAATTTTTGATCTTATCCAGCGTCGCTTTAGGCAGATCGGAGACCCCTTTGATACCGTCATATCGCGGATCGATCTTGCTAACCGGCACGGCAAGCAGCTTCTCGTCCATGCCGCTTTCGTCCTCCATCATTAAAACGCCGATTAGACGGCACGGGATCACGCTACCGGCGGCAAGCGGGTATTCGTTTAGTACCAAAACATCCGCAGGATCGCCGTCGTCTGCCAAGGTATTGGGCACGAAGCCGTAATTTGCGGGGTAAAACATCGCGCCGTATAGCACGCGATCTACGCATAGCGCGCCGCTTGCTTTGTCTATCTCGTATTTGATATTCGAGCCGTAAGGGATCTCGATTACTGCGTTGATTTTATCGGGATTTGAGCCCACTTTTATCTTTGAAAGATCCATAGTTTTCCTTTATTTAGAATTTAAAATTTTGATATTTTTTACGTCTATCGTCGTTTTGGTAAAATCTTTGTCGATCTCGCCGCTAATTCGCACGAGCGTATTTTCATCCACGCTCACGCCGCGCCAAACGTCATCATCGATCTCAACCTCGATATTATCGCCGTTTTGATCCACAAATCTATAATGCTCGTATCTGAGCTGGGATTTTATCTTGCCGTCGATTACGACAAAAGAATCATCTCTTAATTTAAGCGCCTCTTTGACGCTTGACGGTTGAGTTTGCGCCGCGGAGCCGCTTGGCACGAACCCGCCCGCAGCGAATGCAGCTGCGCACAAAACCATACTAAGTAAAAATTTTCTAATCATATCTATCCTTAAAATTTTAATCTCTGCGTCCGCAAACAGATCCGGAATTTCATTAAATTTAAATCCGCTTGCATTTGACGCTCGTATTTAAATTTACACAGCGAGCTGCTTAAATTTACGCTTGAAATTTGGCTATCTAGTGCAACGGCAAGCTATAAATTTAAAGGCGCACTCGCTTCGGAGGCGCGGTTAAATTTAAGCGCGATCTGTGCCGCTTGCGGTACGAAAAAAGGAGCCGGAGGCGCTTAAAATTTAAGCCGCCATCCAAGCGCGCTAGCCTAATTTTTCGATCTGCGCGGCGATTATAGCGTTTATGTCGGCTACGATCTCCTCGACCGTACGCTCGCCGTTTACGCTGTAAAATACGCCCGCGTCGCCGTAAAATTTACGAATATCCTCGATCGGCTCCGAAAATACCTCCATGCGGTTTTTAAAGACCTCCTCGTTATCGTCCGCTCCGCGAGCGCGTCCTAAGACACGCTCCTTGGCGACCTCCTCGCTGACGCACACCTCGATGACTGCGCTAAGATTTACATCATCGTCGCCTCGCAGTACCTCGTCTAGCTTATTCATCTGCTCGACGCTTCTTGGATAGCCGTCGATGATGATGAAGTCTTTAGGTGAGCTTTTAATCGCGCTAACGATAGCATTTACGACGATATCAAGCGGCACGAGATTGCCTTTAGATATGAAGCCATCTATCTGCCTGCCCAGAGCGCTGCCGCTTGCTACCTCGGCGCGTAGTAGATCGCCGGTGGAATAGTGCTCGATGCTTTGATTCATCTGAGCGATCATGCTCGCATCGGTCGTTTTGCCGCTGCCAGGAGCGCCGATGATTAAAAAAAGGCTTTTCATTTTTGCTCCTTCTTATGAAGCCTAAGACCTAGCTCGCGAAGCTGCTCGTCTGTAACGACGCTAGGGGCTTTGGTGAGCGGACACTGCGCGCGCTGCGTTTTAGGAAACGCGATGACCTCGCGGATACTGCTTGAGCCGGTAACGAGCATCATCAGTCTATCGAAGCCGATCGCGATACCTCCGTGCGGAGGCGCGCCGAAGCTTAACGCATCAAGCAGGAAGCCGAATTTCTCCCTCTGCTCCGCAGGCTCGATCTTAAGCAGTCTAAAGACCTTTTCTTGAATGTCCGCTTTGTGGATCCTGATACTGCCGCCGCCAAGCTCGATGCCGTTTAGCACGACGTCATAGGCGATCGACGTGATATCCTCCAGATCGGGCTCATCGGGATTATTCGGCATCGTAAAAGGATGGTGCATCGCGGAGTAGCTGCCGTCGTCGTTTTGCTCAAACATAGGAAAATTTACGACCCACAAAAACTCAAGTCTATTCGGATCGATCAGACCAAGTTCGTTTGCAAGGAAAATTCTAAATCTGCCCATATAATCAAGCACGATTTTCTTTTTGCCCGCGCCGAAAAATACGACGTCGCCAACTTTAAGCTCGCAGCGCCTGATGAGCTCGTCCAGCTCGCTTTTTTCAAAGAATTTTACCAGCGGCCCCTTTAACCCGTCCTCTTTTACCTGAATGAATGCGAGGCCTTGCGCGCCGAATTTTTTAACGTATTCCTCAAAACCTTGCATCTGGCGCTTGCTAAATTTCAGATCGCCACCCTCGACTTTTAGCGCTTTTACGCGGTTGGCTTTACGATCCTTGGCTAAATTTGAAAAAATTTCGTTGCTCGATTTTTCAAAAATATCGGCTACGTCGATGAAAGGCATATCGTAGCGCAGATCGGGTTTATCGCTGCCGTAAAGCTCCATCGCGTCTTTATACTCCATATGTCTAAAAGGGGTGACGATCTCGCGACCGCAGGATTTGAAAATGTCTTTTAAAACCTCCTCGGCTACGCTCATTACGTCGTACTGGGTATTAAAGCTCATCTCGATATCGATCTGCGTAAATTCCGGCTGGCGGTCGGCGCGCAGGTCCTCATCGCGGAAGCAACGCGCGATCTGGAAGTATTTATCAAAGCCGGAGCACATCAAAAGCTGCTTGAAAAGTTGCGGACTTTGCGGAAGCGCGTAGAAGCTGCCCGGATAGACGCGGCTAGGCACCAGATAATCCCTAGCGCCCTCGGGCGTCGCGCGCGTTAAGATCGGCGTTTCGACCTCTACAAAACCTAGCCTATCGAGCGCATTTCGCGCGGCGATCGCAGCCTTGGAGCGCATCTTAAATTTATCGAAGCTTCCCTCGGCGCGCAGATCCAAAAAGCGGTATTTTAGCTTAGTTTCCTCGTTGACGCTTTTATCGCCGATTACGAAAGGAAGCGGCTTGCTTGGATTTTCGATCTGTAGATCCTCTACTACGACTTCGATATCGCCGGTTTTTAAATTTGGATTTTCTAGCCCTTCGCCGCGAGCTCGGATCTTGCCGACGGCTTTTAGAACGAATTCGTTTCGCACGGTATTTGCTACCTCGTATGCCGAGTGGCTATCTTTGGGATCACAGACTAGCTGTAAAAGTCCGCTTCGGTCGCGCAAATCTATAAAAATCACGCCGCCGTGGTCGCGGTAAGAATTTACCCAGCCGCACACGGTTACACTTTTGCCGATATCGTTTTTACTCAAATCGGCGCAATAATGACTTCGCAAATTTACTCCTTTAAAATTATTTGTAAAACGCAAGTATAGTTAAATTTTGCTTTTACAAAGCTAATTTTTTATAAAATAAAACTATGGAAAACAAAATTCATAAAAACCTTAAATTCGCGGGGCTAATAGCCAAAAAATCAGAAGAGATTCGCCCCGTCGTGGAGCAAATTTGCGAAATTTTAAAAGCGCAAGGTATTGAGCTTTTGCTTGAAGAGGACGGAGCAGAATTTTTCGGCCTTAAGCCGCATACGCTTGCCGAAATTTTAAAAAAGACCAATTTTTTAATTAGCCTCGGCGGCGACGGCACGCTCATCGGGCTTGCGAGGCTACTAAGCGACAAAAACGCCTTTATTTTGGGTATCAACGCAGGCACTCTCGGGTTTTTAACGGACGTGCAGCCGAGCGAATTTGCAAAATTTTTGAAGGAATTTTTGCGCGGCGAATACGAGATCGAGCGCCCGTTTTTACTCGAAGTGATACTGGAAAACGGCAGCGGCAAGATCGTCCGCAAGACCGCATTTAACGACGTCGTAATCACCCGCAGCCATATCTCTTCGATGGCGAAGATCGATGCGTTTTTAAATAGAAAATATTTCAACACCTACTACGGCGACGGCGTGATCGTAAGCTCCGCCGTAGGCTCGACCGCGTACAATATGAGCGCGAACGGCTCGATCGTCTATCCGCTATGCGACGTGTTTTGCGTCACGCCGATCTGCTCGCACAGCCTGACGCAGCGGCCTTTGATCCTTCCAAAAGAATATCTTGCAAGCTTCAAAAACGCCGGAAGCTCCGAAGTTAGCGTCGTCATCGATGGACAAGACGTTTTTGATATGGCGGAATTTCACAGCGTGAGCGTTAAAATTTCACACGCAAAGGCAAATTTAATAAAACGCAGAAGCTACGATTATTTCGACGTTTTAAAAGCCAAACTCAGATGGGGGCACGGCGGATGCTAGAAAGAATTTATATTAAAAATAATCTAGGTTTTTGCGAGAGCGAGCTTAGTTTTGGCCCGGGACTTAGCGTATTTACAGGTATCAGCGGCGCGGGTAAATCGGTATTAATAGGCGCGATTTTAGCGGTGTTCGGTCTTAACGAATGCGAGGCTGAGCTCATAGAAGCGGACGTAGAACATAAATTTGATATGGAAAATTTCGGCTTGATAAACGATACGCCAAATACCTTTCGCGTTCTAAAAGAGCGTAGCTTGCGATACTTTATAAATTCCCAATCGGTCTCAAAAAAAAATCTAAGCACGATCGCCGGCGAATACGTGAAATTTTTAGGCGCGAAAAACGCCGGCGAAATGAGTAGCGGCAGCTTGCTAAAATTACTTGATTTTATCGCCGCGAAAAAAGATGCGGCGCACGCTCAAAGCCTATCGGAGCTTCAAAGCGCTTTTGTGGAATTTAGCCGCACAAAAAAGCAGCTGGATGAAATTTTGGATCAAGAGCGCAAGATCGAGGAGTTAAAGGAATTTGCTCGCTTTGAGATTGAAAAAATCGAGCGCGTATCGCCTAGGATCGGCGAATATGAGGAGCTTTTGCAGATCAAAAAAAAGCTTAGTAAAAAAGATAAGATCGAGGAACTTTGGGCTAGGGCGCAGGGCGTTTTTGAGCTGGAGCGCAGCGTCATCGAAGCGCTAAGTCTTAGCGGGCTGGATAGCGCGTTTTTTGAGGATGCAATGAACGAGCTGCGGCTAAAGCAAGAAAGCTTGAATTTAGACGAGCTCGAAAATATTGACATAGAGAAAATTTTAGATCGCATCGAAGCTCTTAGCGCGCTAAATAGGCGCTACGGAAGCATAGAAGAGGCTTTAGCTACGCTTGAAGCGCGCAAGAAAGAGCTTGAGCATTACGAGCAGTTAAGCTTTGAAAAAACCAAGTTGCAAGTGGAATTTAAACGTCTTAGTGAAAGCACCGCTACCCTTGCCGAAAAAATCAGCGAGGCTCGCAAGGGCACTAAAAAACGGCTCGAGGATCTGATAAATTCCTATCTAAAGCAGCTTTATATGGACGGAGTGGAGCTTGGTTTTAAGCCTACGGCGCTTAGTGAGTGCGGCACAGATGAAATTTGCGTCAGCTTGTGCAAGACGGAATTTAAAAATTTAAGCTCAGGCGAAACGAACCGCCTACGCCTTGCTTTCATCGCGGCAAGCTTGGAGCTTACAAATAACGGCGAGGGAATTTTGATCTTAGACGAGATTGATTCAAATTTAAGCGGAAAAGAGGCGATGAGTATCGCTAACGTGCTGGTAAAAATTTCAAAATTTTATCAAATTTTTGCGATCTCGCACCAGCCGCAGCTTAGTTCCAAGGCTGCGTCACACTTTTTAGTAAGTAAAACGAACGGCAAATCTAGCGTGAGATTATTAAGCGAAAATGAAAAAATAACAGAGCTAGCTCGTATGATAAGCGGCGAGACTATTACTGCAGAAGCCCTGGAATTCGCTAAAAAACTAAGGCAAAGCTGAAGGAATTTTAAGCTTAAGTTTAAATCTGAAATTTTTTGCTACAATACCGCGTTTAATTTAAATTTAAGTGTGATTTTGCAAAACGACGTAAAATCCGCTTCGAAAAATTTTATCAAGTGAGTTTTATGATTATAGATACACATTGCCATTTAGACGATGCTAGTTTCGATACCGATTTAGACGCGGTGATTGAGCGCGCCACGATTGCAGGCGTGCGCAGCATCATCATTCCCGGTGCCGATGTAGCAGACCTAGATAAGGCATGTAAAATTTCGCATGCACGGGATAATGTGTATTTTGCCGTAGGGGTGCATCCATACGAGATAGATTCTTTCGATATGGAGGTGCTGAAGCGGTATGCTGACGATCCCAAATGCGTGGGCGTTGGCGAATGCGGTCTTGATTATTTCAGACTTAAGCAGCAAGAGAGCAAGGAAACCAAAGCCTTAGAAATCTCCCGCCAAAAAGACGCCTTCATCTCACAAATCGATCTAGCAACACAACTTCAAAAACCACTTATAGTCCATATCCGAGAAGCAAACGAAGATAGCTTTGGAATTCTAAAAGATCGTGCCGGCGATTTATGCGGCGGTGTTTTACACTGCTTCAATGCCAGCAAGCTTTTGCTAGGTCTTAGCGAATACGGATTTTACTTCGGTATCGGCGGAGTTTTGACATTCAAAAATGCAAAAAACTTAGCTGAGATCTTACCGCAAATTCCGCAAGAGCGCCTCTTAATCGAGACGGATGCACCGTATCTGACCCCGCATCCGCATCGCGGTGAGCGCAACGAGCCTGCATTTACGAGACTCGTGGTAGAAAAAGTCGCGGAAATTTTAAGCCTAAGCGTAGAAGAGGTCGAAGCAATAACGACTCAAAACGCCTGTAGGCTTTTTGGCGATAAAATCAAAGGAGAGATATGAAAGCCATAAAATTTATACTGCTAGCCCTACTTTTAGTGGGCGAAGCGTTTGCGAGCCAGCCCGGTCTGATGCGCGCAAATCACGACTATATTTTAAATCAATTCGGCATCGAAAATAACGAATCAAGCAAAAACGTAGTCGCGGGCATATTCCGTGCGATCAATGCAAGCGATCGCAAGCAGTTTAAGCATATCGTGACTTCACAGTCGCACAATGCCTACTTAGTCAAATCCGAGGTAGATAACATCGAAGCTCCGGAGTTCTTATTGTATTTGGCAATGGTAGAATCTCATCTTAAAAATACGGTCACATCAGGCGCTAGCGCAGGTGGTATGTGGCAGCTGATGCCGGCAACTGCGAAAAATTTCGGTCTTAGAGTAGACAGCGCCGTAGATGAGCGTCGCGATCCTGCAGCCTCTACGGATGCTGCGTTTTCGTATATTTTGCATCTGAAGCAAAATTTTGGCAAGTGGTATTTAGCGCTAATGGCGTATAATTGTGGCGATCAAAAGCTTAAAAATGCGATTGCAGCTACTGGCAGCGATGATCTGGATCGCTTGCTAAAAAGCCCCGCACTTCCTAATGAGACTAAGAATTTTATCAAGCGCATTATCAAATATGCTTACATCGCTCAAAATGAAAATATGCGTAAAATTCTGCTTTTTGAAAGCGAGCCGTGGGGGCTAAAGCGTATCGCCGTAGCTCCGGGCACAAAGCTAAGCGCGGTTGCAAAACAGATCGGAATTTCGCCGTCACAAATGCAGGATTACAACGCGCATATTAAAAACGGAATTTCGCCGCTTAACGGCAAGTACTTCTTTTATATCCCACAAAGCAAATATGCAGAATTTGTCGTAAATCAAGGCGCGTTTCAAGCGTATGAACCACGTCTGAAACAGCGCAAGCCAGGACGTGTGTTAGCAGGTTTGGCGAACGAGCTTAGCCTCAAAGACAAAAACGAAATAGCGCTAAATAATATAAAATTCAACAAATAAGATCGGATCGCAGGTGTCGTACCAGAAAATCGCTCTTTTTAGTGCGCTTTTTGCGCTGATTCTTGCCGGTTGTTCGTTTCGCACCGTACCGTCGTCTAGATCGTCTGCGGGCGGTGCAGGCAAGATCGGCAAAAACTCTCCCGCCACCATGCGCCCTTATAAAATTAACGGCAAAACCTACTACCCCGAGCAAGTAAGCGTCGGCGATACCCAGATAGGTATCGCCAGCTGGTATGGGCCAAATTTTCACGGCAAATACACCTCAAACGGCGAAATTTACGATATGAATGGCATGACCGCCGCACACAAAACTTATCCGATGAATACTATGGTAAAGGTCACGAATCGCGACACCGGCGCTACCGCAACCGTGCGCATCAACGACCGCGGTCCATTCGTGGATGGTCGCATCATCGATCTTAGCAAAACAGCTGCTAATTTAGTAGGCGTATTTGCCAAAGGTACGGCGCCGGTAAAACTCGAAGTAGTGGGCTTTTATGGGCATACTATCGCTAAAGGCTCGCCGAAAGCAACCATTGTCGGCGGAAATTTTATGGTGCAAATCGGTGCGTTTAGAAACAGAAGCGGCGCACAAATTTATCAGCGCGATTACCACGGCACGGCGGGATATCCTGCGATCGTCAAAGAATTTAGCATAGATGGCGCGCCGATTTATCGCGTCTTTTTAAGCGGATTTAAAAGCGAGGACGAAGCGAGAGATTTCGCGCATAATGGCAAGTTTACTGGAGCTTTCATCGTAAGGGAGTAACAGTTTTCTTTGACGGCTTTTCCTTCGTTTTTTGCTCGATAAGGGCTTTGTTAAATTTATTTGTGAGCTACTTGCGGTAAAATTTCCCGTCATCTAATAGTTATCTGCTTTAGCTGCGGCGAAGTGCAAACTACTTGCAAGCTATTCGTAGCAAAAAATGCGCCTGCCTGCTTGAGCTTTGTTTTTTAATAGGACGCCGCAGCTGATAAAATTTTATATTGCTAGGGGATAGAGCATGCAAAAATATCCGGAAGTTTATAGTTTAGAAAAGAGTTTGGCTATACTTGAAAAATATAAAGACGAGCTGAGCGCAGAACAATACGAGCAAAACAGATCTATCATCTGTAACCACGCGATAGAGGGTATGTTTGCAAACGAGCAAGATATAATCGATCTTATCAAGGTCGATAAGGGAGAAAAAACATCCGATGAGATAATAAACGAATATAAAAAAGAGTGGGGCGTTTTATAGTGCAGTAGAAAATTTAAATTTGATAGTGAAATATCAGAGGTATTTTGGTGCAGCTCATAGGTTCTTTAAATTTTAATCGTGCAGAAAAGTTACGACTTCGTGTTCCTTTGGCAGAAATTTTCTACCATCGATGCCATCATCTCCATATTCCAATAATGCTTCATTTAAAATTTCATAAATTTCATCCATTGAAATATCTCCAATGTCAGAATTTACACTTTGGAATTTATATTTGATTTTAAATGGATTTTCCGTGAAATATTTACTCGTTGTCTCATTATAAATTCGCCTTATATCAAGCTCGATATTTTTACCTCTATAATGCAGTAGCCAAATAACTTCTCCCGTAAGACCATCTCTTGGGTCTGGCAAAGGCACTCTGCAAACAAACATAAACCAGGCATCTCTTTGTCTATCTATAACCCAATCCAGCTTATCTAGGTAGTAATCATCATAGACTATTGAGCCATATTTTAGGCAACAATTATTTATAATATTTGCAACATTGTATCTTTCCAAATCAACTTTAGAAATATGCTCCGCAACAAACGCCATCTAGCCCTCCTTTAAAAATTCTATAATTTAAAGTAGCTCGCTCGTATACAGACCGAACAAAGACGAGAGCTCAAATTTAACGTCTTTGTCGCTCAACAATTTATTATTCGGCACCGCAATAATGCCCGTTTTAAACCTATATAATATATACTTTTTAAATTTAAATCCGTTGAGCGCCAAGAAAATGAAATGATGTAGCATGGTGATTAAAAAGAATATTGGACTTACCAAATACCTAACCATTCTCTTTCTCCTATTTTTTATATCTTTGATCCATATATTTACGTCTTGCTCATTGTATGGTATCAACGCCCAAGTTACCGATACAAGATCATCTTTTTGCAAAATTTCGGTTTTAAATTTCATATGTTTGTCTATATACTCGAATGAAATTTTATCATCATAAAATTTTGTAAAAAACTTATTGCAAAATTCTTGATAGGCTATTTTTATCTCCCAAAATATGCAAAATAAAATTCCGAAAATCCCTAGCGTTAATGACGCCCTTCTCATCATCTCTTTATGCGAATCCAGCTCCGGCGTTAAATTTAGCAAAACAAAAGACAAGAATATAAGCACGCACATGATTTTATTTGATATAGTAAGCCTAAAAAAGTAGTCGTTTTCTATTATTATCGGCTCTTTGTCACGGTCTCTCATAATATTTCCCCTGTTTTAAAATCGCGCATAATTTTACCTTAACGATGCTGTGCGAGGGATTAAAATTTCAGCCTTGCCGCACCTCATTAAATTTTTAAAATCCTATTTCTATGCATATGTCGATTATTCAAAGACAAACTTCCCGCTCGTTTTCGATAGAATTTTAAAATTTTGATTTAAATTTCTAGCCCATGCAGAAAACGCGCTTTAATCCAAAAAGCATAGAAAAACGCAGCCTTGCACAGAAATTCAAGCGCTTTGTCGCTCGCCACCTCTTTTAAATTTAGCGTCCAAAAATACGCAGAATTTCACGCCGTATAGGTAGAAAATCCAGCTTATGTAGATCCACAGAAAGAAAAATAGCGCGACCGAAAACGAGCCGTAGATGCTAAGATAGGTTTTGTTATAAAAGACGTATTGCGCGAAAACCAGTCTCGAAAGCCACCATAAAATCGATGCTACGAGCGATGAGGCAAGCACCGCTTTTGCGCGGATCTCGCGGTTGATCGCCGTAGCATAAGTAATCGCAAAGATCCCCCAAACGATTAAGTAGGGTAGAATTTTAAGCAAATTTATCCAGCTCGTAAACTCGGTTTTATTTAGCAGCTCCTGAAGCTCGCTGCTGATATAAAACGATGCTCCAAGCCCCACAGGAGCGAGCGTCATCAGCGTCCAGTAGGTGCTTAGGCTCTTAAAAAAGCTTCGCTCGGGCGAATGCGAAATTCGCGCGATAATCGCTTCAAAGTCCCCGAAAAACAGCACCGACGTAACTAACACTGCGCAAAAGCCCGTTACGCCAAGGCTTAGGCCGTTAGCCATAAATTCTTCGATATAGTGTGCCATGCTCGCTTGATTTGCGGGCAGGAAGTTTGAAAAGATAAAGCCCATAATCTTGTCGTAGTAGCCTTTAAAGCTTGGCAGCTGCATAAAAACGCTAAGCGAAACCATCAGCACCGGCAGTAGCGCCAAAATCGTGTGAAAGCTAAGGCTTGATGCATGGTGCATGAGCTCGGTATCGTAGAGGCGGAAAAAATTTTTGAGTCGGTTTTGCGCTTGCTTAAGCGCCGGTATTAGTTTTTTCATACGGGCGATTTTACATTAAAATTTTAGAATTTCATATAAATTTGCGCAATTTTTCTTTTGTATCGCAGTATATTGTCTATGAAATTTTAAACTGCAAAAATGCGACTACAAATATATAAATTTATATCTCGAATTTAGTCTAAATTTAGGAAAATTTTTCTAATATGCTAAAAAATAATATTAAATATATCCATAACGAAGGGAAAATAATGGAACGAAGGAAAACGATGAAATTTAAAATTTCATTAGCGGCATGTATGTGCCTACTATGCGGTAGTTTGGCTGCAGCGCAAAGTGGCGGTAATTCTGCGCCTGAAAAGTCGCAGAATATGGGCGTAATCGAGGTAAACAGCGTCGGCGATAATATCAGCGAGAGCGGCATCGACGAGGGCTTTTTGAGCAAAAACGTGCAACATGGTATCCTTGCCGGCAAGCGCGCTTTGGATCTTCCGTATCAGATCAACACGATCAGCAAGGAGATTATGAACCATCAAGGCGTCACCGGCTACGAGGAGGCGGTAAAATACTTCCCGTCCGCGCAGATTCAGATGCGCGGCGGTGCTACGGTCGGACGTCCGCAGACGCGCGGCTTTGAAGGTAGCGTCGTAGGCAACAGCTTCTGGGACGGCTTCTATACGGTTTCGACGACGGCGATTCCGATGGCGATGTTTGAGAGCTTTCAGGTGCAAAACGGCGTCGCAGGCTCGCTCTACGGCGCGCAAAACCCGGTGGGCATTTTCAGCTACACGCGCAAGCGCCCGGTAAAAGATCAATACATAATTTGGAGCGATTATATGTCGCGAAGCAACCTAGGTCTTGGTCTTGATCTATCCGATAAATTTGAAAAATTCGGCTACCGCACGGTATTTTACGGATCAAACGGCGACAGACAGCCTAAAGGCTCCAATCTTCAGCGCCGCTTAGCCAGCGTCACGATGGAATTTTATCCGACGGGCGATCTAACGTTTGAAACCGCAGCGAGCTATTACGAGCACAATACCAAGGGCTTTGCAGGGCAGTTTGCTCTGGGCGTGCGAGACGGCAAGATCGTAGACGGCATGGAGCTTCCAAAGGCGGTGGATTCCTCAAAACGCGGTCTTGGGCAGAGCTTTGGAGGAATGCATCTAAAAACCACTACCGCAAGCGCGAAATTTAAATACTCACCGACGGATAGGCTATATTTCGAGGGCGGCTTTCAGTTTCAGCGTGCCGATCGTGATACTCACGGCGTCGTAAACTACATCTTGCCTAGCACGCATCCGCAATATACGAAGCCGGGTGATTATTATACTCAACACAGCGGCGGTGCTACGGCAGCATATAGATATGACCTGCCAAGCGGCTATCTCAAGGCCAACACGCAGTTTGACACGGGCAGCGTAGGGCACGATTTTAGCGTACAGACCAACGGATACCACTGGACGCAGGATAGATATAAAAGCGCGAGCACCAACTACACCTCGCCTACCATCGGCAATATCTACGATCCTAAAATTCTAAATTACACCGGTGCTAAGCGCGGAAGCGGGCTATATCACTACGCTGTTTTGGATATGTATAACGTCTCGGTGCTAGATGATATCACGATAAACGATAAATTTGACGTGATGTTGAGCGCATCTAAGGCGTGGATGAGGCAGGAATCCTACAATACCCGCCAACAAAGACTTGTTAAAGCCTACAGCGATTCGGGCTATAGCTGGGCGGGCAGCTTGATCTTCCATCCGATAGAGGATGCCAGCATCTATTATACCTACGCAGATAGCTTGCAGCAGGGCTCTACCCATGTTTATGATGGCGGTCCACATAACGGTGAGGTTGCCTCTACGTCTCCGTATCGTTCCAAGCAGCACGAGATCGGTGCTAAGATCCGCGTAGCCGATATGATCGATTTTAGCGTAGCGTATTTTGATATCCGCAGACCTATCGCGTATCTAAATAGCTCTACGGGACTCTATGGCATAAACGGCGAGCAGCGCAACCGCGGATTTGAGTTTATGAGCGGCGGACGAATTACGCAAAATTTAAGCGTACTGGGCGGCTTTACCTATATTGATCCAAAGATGCATAACGTAAGCATCGAGGGCGCTAATCGCAAGGTCGCAAACGGCATCCCTAAAATCAATGCAAATTTAATGCTTGATTACGTGATCCCGGGCACCGATAAGCTTGCGATCAGTACGAATTTCCACTACACCGGCAAGATGTATCTGGACGATCTAAATACCCAGCACACGCCTAGCTTTTTCGTTACCGATCTTGGCATGAGATATACGAGCGAGCATCTTTTGGGCGATAAGACCACGCTGCGCTTCAACGTAAATAACGTATTTAACAAAAAATACTGGGCGGGAATGTATCCTGCGAGTGCCGACGGTGCGGGCGGACTTAACGTAACCAGCGTGCTAGGCTCGGCAAACGGCGTAACGCTAGGCGAAAGCAGGAGCTTTATGCTCTCTGCAGAGGTGAAATTTTAAAATCTAGCGGATTTAAAATTTTTGCTTAAGCGGCGCGAGCAGATGCCGCGACCGCTTTTAAATTTATGAAATTTTATCGCTCTAAGCAGCAAGACTAAATTTAACGAGGCTTGTTTTAATTCGTTTTAAATTTAAGCCTTGGATTTGGAATTTTAAACCTTGATTTTAAAATTTAAATCTTTAAATTTTTAAGTCTCCGCGCCTCGGTTTGCCCGCAAAATTTATCCGCGCGCGGTTTAAAATTTAGCCGTTTTTGGTTATAATCTTTGCAAAACCACGAAACGGAGAGCAATGAAACAAGTTTTAATCATCGCAAGCGGAAAGTTTGCGCGCCATTTTTTATCCAAAGTTTGTAAAATCAAAGATGTCATCAGATCATATCGCGTCATAGCTAAAAATACGGATGCCGTGCCCTCAGAGCTTGAAAACGAGTCAAATTTTTCGATCGAAATTTTTGATCCTACTAGCATTGAGCGGCTGCGCGTGGTGCTAGCAGAAGAGGAATTTGACCGCTGCATAGTGATAATGGATGATGAATTTGACACTAAAGTGACGCTTGAAAATTTAAAGACGCTCGCTCCAGATTTAGAGCTTTACGTGGCCGATTTTTGGGGGCTTTTGCGCGAGAATAAAAACGAGGCTCACGTAAAAATCGTAAACACTCTTGCGCTGAATTCCTCGCGCTTCATCGGCTTTTTGCCTGATAGCCCCGTTTTTGCTGATAACATCGGGCTTGGACGCGGAGAGATAATGGAGGTAAAAGTGCCCGTAGGAAGCTCGTTTGCGTATAAAAAAATCAGCACGCTTTCTAATGCCAAATATCAAATTCCGATGATCTACCGCCACAACAATTACATCGTAACGACGCCCGGCTCGCGGATATATCCGAATGATACGATCTTGGTTGTGGGCGAGCCTAGTGCGCTGCGAGCGGTGTTTGCTGAAGTAAAAAAGCAAAGCGGGCAATTTCCATCGCCGTTTGGGCTAAATATTTTCGCGCTAATCGATATGAAAAAAATGAGCGACGACGAGATAGCTAGGACGGTTAGGGCGCTTGAGTTTTTGGATTTGCATATTAGAAATCATAAAATTTATCTGCGAATTTTAAATCCTTTGCTAAACGACGCTTTTAGCGAGCTTAAAGCGCTGTGTGAGCGGGATAAATTTGAAATTCTCATCGATTACTCGGGCGAATTAAATTTAAAGCGCGATGTGAGCGAAAATAAAGCAGGCTTGGTAGTTTGCTCAAGCGGAGTTTTCGAGGCGAAAAAAGCAGCACTTAAAGCGCTTGAAATTCCGGTGCTAAGCCTTGGAGAGGGCGAGCTAAAAGATGTGCGTAAAAGTGTCGTGCTAAGTGCCGGCGAGCGGCTTCGTGAGGAATCAAGTATCGTCTTTGACATCAGCTCGCAGCTAGGGCTAGACGTGTATTTGTATCTTTTCGGCGAGAGCGAAAAGGGCGAGTTTGCGCAAAGCTACGTGAGCTTATCGAAGCTTTTTAAGCAGAGTTTATTCGTGATTCCTTGCGAGCGACAAAATCCGATTTTAGCGCTAGGCAGCGAGCGAGATCTGCTACAATTTGTGCCATTTAATGATAGAATTTTGGCGCGCAAGCTCACGTCGATTTTTAATCAGGATTTGGATCAGATGTATTTTAAACTCGGCAAAAATCATCAAATTTTCGTTCCGAGCGATTACGGGTATGAAAAGTAATCGAAATTTATGTTACAATTACCTAAAAATCAAAGGCTAGCGTATGAAAATCGATCTTAATTTAGACAAAAAATACAGCGTTTTTATCGACGAATTGCATAGTTTAAAACTTAGCGGTAAGGTCGCTATCGTGACAAATCCCAAAGTAGGGGGGCTGTGGCTTGATTTCTTACTGCAGCGGCTAGATTGCGAGCAAAAATTTATCATCACGATCCCGGACGGCGAGGAGTATAAAAATACCGCGAGCGTGGAGCAAATTTTAGAGAAGCTTTTCAGTTCCAAGCTCGACCGCAAAAGCACGCTCATCGCTCTTGGCGGCGGCGTCATCAGCGATATAACGGGCTTTTGCGCGAGCATTTATGAGCGCGGTATCGATTTTATCAATATCCCTACGACCTTGCTAGCGCAAGTGGATGCAAGCGTCGGCGGCAAGACGGGCGTGAATAATCGCTTCGGCAAAAATTTAATCGGTTCCTTTTATCAGCCGCGCGCGGTTTATTGCGAGAGCAATTTTTTATCTACTCTTCCTGCGCGGGAGTTTGCTGCGGGCGTTGCGGAGGCTGTAAAGATGGCTGTATGCTTTGATGTCGAACTATTTAAATTTTTCGAGACGCACGATCTAAAAAGCGCCGATGAAATTTCGCACGTAATCGCTCGCTGTGTGGAGATTAAAGCAAGCGTCGTAGAGCGTGATGAGCGCGAAAGCGGCATCAGAGCGGCGCTTAATTACGGCCACACCTTTGCTCACGCTATCGAAAAAATTACTAATTATAAAAAATTTTTGCACGGCGAGGCTGTGGCGATCGGCATGGTGATGGCAAATGCGCTAGCACGCCGTCTTGATAAATTAAATGAGCTTGAGGAGGAGCAGATCCGCAAAGTGCTTCAAAAATTTGCGCTTCCGATAAAATTCCACGTAGAGGATGCGGCGGAATTTTACGAGCTGTTTTTTCTCGATAAAAAGAGTGAAAACGGCAAGATAAAATTTATCCTGCCCGACGGCATCGGTAAATTTCGTATCGTCGATGATATAGATAAAGACGCGGTAATAGCCACGTTAAGAGAGTTTGCATGAAAATAATCCTAGCGGTTTTTTTGATTTTTAGCCTTGGTTTTTGCGAGGGAAATTTTACGGCTGCAAATCCGAGCGCGCAGATCGGCTCCGGCGCGCTTCAAAACGATAAAAATCAGACGCAAAGCGCGGAGCTCGCTTCATCGCTAAAAGCTCAAATAAAAGCGATAGACGATGAGATCAAAAATAATATCTGGATCTCGCGCTTTTCAAATTTCATACGCTATCAAAATTTACAAAAGCAATCCAGCCAGCTCGAAGCGGAGCTAAAAAAGAGCGCCGGCACCGATAAGATCGCGGAGATTCAAAAAAAACTTCGCGCCGTAAAAGAGCAGCTCATACTGCTAAAAGAGTATGAAAAATCCCCGTTTTTAGATATCATCGCGATGCCTGAAACTCCAGAGCCCGCGCGCATTACAAATCCTTTTTCGATAATTTCTGGTTTTTCTACGATTAGAAATTTGCAAGCTCAAAAGATGGAGCGGAAAAACGCCATCGAAAATATTAAAGCTTTAATCGATAAACTTGAAGCAAAAAGGGCGCTATATGAGCGTTTGATGCAGATTGATACGGACGCAAGCGCTGCGGCGGAGCTTAAAAGCTTAGATTACGAGCTCGGAGAGTTCAGCTCCGCATACGAGATCGCGCAGACCACGTACGACGTTTACGAAAAAAAGATCAACTCGCAAATCGCCGTGCAGACCGCCGATATAAAAGCGCAGGCCAAGCGTGCGGGAAACATCGCCGTATGGATACTCGTAGTCGTCGCGCTGTCGTTTTTCTGCAAGGTAGTGGCGAAAAAATATATCAAAAACGACGAGAATTTTTATATCGTAAATAAAGCTATCAACGTTTTAAATTTCACGCTGATTGCGCTGATACTGCTCTTTTCTTACATCGAGAATATGACGCACTTCGTGACGGTTTTAGGCTTTGCCTCGGCAGGTCTTGCGATTGCGATGAAAGATATGTTTATGAGCTCCTTAGGCTGGCTTACGATCGTGCTTGGTGGCAGCTTTCGCGTGGGCGATCGTATCAGAGTGCATAAAAACGGCGAGACCTACGTAGGCGATATCATCGATATTTCGGTGCTTAGGATGACGATTTTCGAGGACGTTACTATGACTACGTGGAGAGAAAATAAACGCGCAGGCAGGGTGATTTTCATACCGAATAATTATATTTTTACCGATCTTATCTCAAACTACACTCATAGCGGGCTTAAGACCGTCTGGGACGGCATTAGCATACTTTTAACATTTGATAGCAACCATAAAAAGGCGATGTATCTCATAAAAAACATCGTGCGGAAGTATTCCAAGGGCTACACCGACATCGCCAAAAAGCAGATGGGCAAGCTTCGTTCGCAATATAGCATCAAAAATCCAAACGTCGAGCCTAGAATTTTTAGCTTCTTCGAGCCATACGGCATTGAAATTTCGGTTTGGTATATGACGAACTCTTACGCGACGCTCGGGCTTCGCAGCAATATTTCGGCTGAAATTTTAGATGCGCTAAGAGGCGAGCCCGATATCAAGATCGCCTATCCTGCATACACTCTTTTTAACGGCAAAAATTATGCGGCGGCGGGCGGAAATTTTGCGGCGCAAGATCTCGGCTCCGAGCAGCAAGGCTCGCAAAATTTAAACGCAGCGGCGCAGGGTGCGGGCTTTGCCACAGGAAGCGGATCCGGGAGCGAAATTTGAAAATTTATTTTAAAACGTTTGGATGCCGCACAAATATCTACGACACGCAGCTTATCAAAAGTAACCTCAAATCGGGCGAGATCACGCACGACGAGCAGGGCGCGGACGTCGTCGTGATAAACTCCTGCACCGTTACGAACGGCGCCGACGCGGACGTGCGAAACTACGTAAATAAGATGAACCGCCTCGGTAAAAAGATATTGCTAACCGGCTGCGGCGCGGTTTCGCGCGGCGAGGAGCTTTATAAAAACGGCGCGGTCTTCGGCGTGTTCGGGATGTCGCAAAAGGAAAAGATCGACGAGTTTTTGGGCTCGGAGTCGAAATTTTACGATATCGGAGGTCTTGACGGCGTCGAAAAAAACCTGGTAAGCGACTACGAGGATCACACCAAGGCCTTTATTAAAATTCAGGAAGGGTGCGATTTTAACTGCAGCTATTGCATAATCCCCTCGGTGCGCGGCCGCTCGCGCAGCAGCTCTGAAGATGCAATCTTAAAAGAGGCGGAGAGCCTTGCCGCAAACGGCTTTAGCGAGATCGTGCTAACCGGCACCAATATCGGAAGCTACGGCAAAGCCGCAGGTACGAGCCTCGGCACGCTGCTTCAAAAACTAGGCGCGATACGCGGAATTCGCCGCATTCGCCTAGGCAGTATCGAGCCCTCGCAGATAGATGCGAGCTTTCGCGAAATTTTATCCGAGCCCTGGCTGGAGCGGCATCTGCACATCGCGCTTCAGCACACTTCGCAAAAGATGCTTAGCATAATGCGCCGCCGAAATTCCGCGCTAAGGGATTTGGAGCTTTTTTGCGAGCTTGCGGAGCGCGGGTTTGCGCTGGGGACGGACTTTATCGTCGCGCATCCGGGCGAGAGCGAAGAGCTTTGGCTCGAAGCGTTAGAAAATTTCAAAAAATTTCCGCTCACGCATCTGCACGCCTTTATCTTTTCGCCGCGGCAAGGGACCGCTTCGGCGTCGCTAAAAGGCCGCATAGACGGCAAAACGGCGAAGGCGCGGCTGAAGATGCTACAAAACATAACGGCGCTGAATAATTATAAATTTCGTCTTTCGCACAAGGTGCCGCTAAATGTGCTGATCGAGCGGAAAAATGGAGAGTTTTATGAAGGATATGATCAATTTTATGATAAAATTTGGATCAAAAGCGATGAGGATTTGTCGAAAAAATGGATGGAGATAAGAGATTATGAGGTTAAATTTGATGGAAATTTTGCATAAAATCAAAAAAAGCAAGCTAAATATAATTCTGATTTTTTTAGTGCTGCTTATCGTTTTGCTCTCGATCGTTTATTTTAAAGACGATTCGCGATACATCACCGAGCGCGAATTTAGCGAGCTCGTGCGAAAAGATCAGATCAAACGCGCGCATATCGAGGACGGAAATTTAAATTTTACCTACGACGGCAAACGCTATAAAATTTTAGTCGATCTCGTAGATCTTAAGGAGCTATCAAATCACGCTCTAATCAGCAAAGAAAAGGATGATGGCACGAGCGGTATTAGCGCGACGCTCGTGATTTTTACGTTCGCATTTTTTCTCTTCGTGTATTATTTTGAAACCGTTTTGGCGCGGCGCCGCAGGATGGACGGCGTAGGCACTGCGCGTCAAGGCGGCGCAAATGCAGAGCTCGGCGATCTTTCGCCGAGCGTTAGCGACGTAAGATTTAGCGACGTCGCGGGCATCAGCGAGGTCAAGGACGAACTCATAGAGATCGTGGATTTTTTAAAAAATCCCGCAAAATACCGAAATTTCGGCATCAAGCTGCCGAAAGGAATTTTAATGATCGGCGAGCCGGGCGTCGGTAAAACGCTTATCGCAAAAGCCGTAGCCGGCGAGGCGGACGTGCCGTTTTTTTACCAAAGCGGCGCAAGCTTCGCCGAGGTCTTTGTGGGCGTCGGCGCTAGGCGGGTTCGCGAGCTGTTTGCGAAGGCCAAATCCTGCGCGCCTGCGATTATTTTTATCGACGAGATTGACGCGGTCGGCGGCAAGCGCGGTATCGGGCGCAACGACGAGCGGGAAGCGACGCTAAATCAGCTGCTGACCGAGATGGACGGATTTGAGGAAAACAGCGGCGTGATGGTAATCGGCGCGACCAATAAAATAAATTTGATCGACGATGCGCTGCTGCGCTCGGGGCGCTTTGATAGGCGCGTTTTCATCGGGCTTCCGAACTACAAAGACCGCATCGAAATTTTAAAAATTTATCTCGAGGGTAAAAGATGCAGCGCGAATATCAACAAAGTAAGTCGCCTCTGTGTGGGCTTTAGCGGCGCGGGAGTAGCGACGCTGGTAAATGAAGCTGCGATCAACGCTCTTAAGCGCGGCAGCGATACGATCGAGCTTAGCGATTTTGAAAATGTGCGGATGAGGGTCTTTTACGGCGTGCAAAAAAGTAGAATTCTAACCGAATACGAAAAGGAGATCCAGGCGTTCTATCAGGGCGCAAAGGCGCTTAGCGCGTATTGGTATTCGTTTGATTTCGAAAAAATAGAGCTTTTAAACGATAAATTTTTAAACGAGGATTTCGAGATCGAATCCAAAACGCAAATTTTAAATCAAATCAAAGTGCTTTTAAGCGGCATGGCGGCGCTACAAATCCATAAAAACGACGCTTTTTCAAATTCTGCTAGCGACGTAAAGCAGGCTATCGCGCTGGCGCAAAAGATGGTTTTTGAGCTCGCGATGGGCGATAGTTTCACCCCTAGCGCGCAGAGCGTGAATAAAATTTTGCAAGATTGCTACGACGAGGTAAGCGAGATAATCCGCACGATGCAGGATAAGCTAAATCAAATTTCAAAGCAAATTTTCGTCTATGAGTTCATAACTTTCGAGGATGTTCAAAAGATCTGCGAATCTGATGGTGTGGAGCAAGAAGGCGTCTCCGCGCAAGAGCAAGATTTGCAAAAGCTGGAAAAAGATAGCGAAAGCTCTGAAGAAAAGCCGCAAGACGGCACGCTAAATTTCGATTAAATTTTAAAATTCCAATAAAGGAGAGGAAAATGGTAAAAATAGGTGTTTTAACAATAAGTGATCGCGCTAGCGGTGGCATTTACGAAGATTTGGGAGGCAAAGAAATAATTGCCGTGATGGATGATTGGCTAACTTGCGAGAAAGAGTATTTTTATGAAATAGTTCCAGATGAGCTAGAGCTGATCAAAGATAAGCTGATTTATCTTTGCGACGAAGCGGGTTGTGATTTGGTGCTAACTACGGGCGGTACGGGCCCTGCTCCGCGCGATGTAACGCCTGAAGCGACCGAAGCGGTAAGTGAGAAATTAATGCCAGGCTTTGGCGAATTAATGCGCGCAGAGAGCCAAAAGATCGTGCCTACGGCAATTTTATCGCGTCAGATAGCAGCGATCCGCAAAAAATCTCTGATTATAAATTTACCGGGTAATCCAAAAGCGATTAAAGAGTGCCTTCTACCAGTGTTTCCTGCCGTGCCGTATTGTATTGATCTAATGGGAGGGAATTACATAACAGCGGATGAAAATAAGATAAAGATATTCCGTCCTAAACGCAAATAATTCGCAAAATTTAGCAGGAATTAAATGATTTATGATATTATTTGGGCACAAATTTAAGGAAAAATATGAAAATAAATCACAACGATATTTTGGAATTTCATAAATATTTTAGCAAAATCAGCCACAGCAAAGGCCGTATTCGTATCCGCGTAAGTCCTAAAATTAGAGAGTTGCGAGATAGCGTGAGCGAAGAGAGCCTAAAGGCTAAAATAGCTGCAATTCGCGGGATAAAAGAGTATAAATTTAACTCTCTAATCGGCTCGCTGACGATTCATTATGATGAAAGCGTTTTCCCGATGCACCTTTGGGAGCAGTTTTTAAGTGGCATCAGTTCGCCTGAGCTAGTAGCGCTTGTAAATTCCAATATAGAGGCGATTTCTTGAGCGAAGAAGCATTGCGTAGTACTAAAAAATCGCGCAAATTTTCTAATAAATCTCGGAATTTAAATGAGGCACAAATTGCAGATATCGCTCTTTTGCTCGAAAAAGAGGCGCAAATTTTACAGTTTTATTCGCTGGGCGCAGTTAAATTTCAAGATAAAAAGTTAGGAGAAATTCTATCTTTACGAGCTGGATTACTTGAGCGGGTGCTAGACTTTGCAAATTCTTGCGGGCTTGGCGCCACGCCTCCTGAAAATAGCAGTGAGGCACTGGCTGCAAAAGGTCTAAATGAGTTTTTGGCTTCGGCACTTTTGATAGAAAAAAGCTCTATGATGTTTTATGACGATCTAATTAATTCGTGCAAGAACGCGCAATTTAAAGAGCTGCTGTATAAGGCGCAGGCGGTTTCGTATAATGAAATTTTGCCGATTTTAAAAGAATTAAATTCTAAATACGAGGCTGATTTAAATTCTTTGAATTTTGCTGATTTATTAAATGAAATTTTAAAGAATCCGCAGGGATTAGAGCGGATAATTCAAAAATACGATTTGCAAAATATCTTAAATAGCGCATTTTCCAATTTAATTAAAGGAATTTTGCAGAAAAATTAAATTAGGATTGCAAAAATCTAAAAAAGTCGCTATAATATCAAAATCTATGTAAAGTTGATAAAATGACTTTATAATCTTAACACAAGGAGAATGAAATGCCGATCCCATTTCTAGCAGGTTTTGCGCTTGGTTGCGCGGCGGTTTACGCTTATAACAATCGAGATAAAATCAAAGAAGGTGCGAATAAAATCGTAAGTAGCAAAAGTGTCGAGGAGCTAAAAAATAGCGTCAAAGGCGGAGCGGAAAAATTAAGCAAAAAATCAAAAGAAATTTTTGCGGAAGCCAAAGAAGGCTTAGACGATGTCGCTGAGGCGGTAAAAGGTAAAAGAAAGTCTGGTAGCAAAAAAGCTGCGACAAGTAGTGCTAGCACTGAAACTAGCACTGCAAAAAAAACTAGAAAAAAACCGGGACCGAAACCTGGATTTAAAAGAACTAAAAAATCCACCGCGAGCGCTAAGACTGGCGCAACACCGGTAGGTGAGACATCCGCAGCATCTACTACTCCGCTTAATATCCCGCAGATCGTAAAAATGGACGATAATTCTTCGGTAAAATTTACGTCCGCAGACGACAAATCAGAAAAATAGAGGCTTAAATGAATAGATCACTTACGACACAGCGTTCGCCGCTGGATCACGTTTTAAGCGGCGCTATAGCGGGGGCGATCGGCGGTTGCGCCGTAGAGCTCGTTAAAGCCAAGGAAGGCAAAAGCAAATCTAAAGCGATTCGAGATGCGCTGGATATTGCGCTAAGCGGCGGTATCATCGGCGGTGGCGCGATTTACAGTGCAAATAAGCTTGTACAAGGCGAGTATCTACGTGCCGCGGCGGGCGTCGCAGTATGTGTAGGCGCGCTCATTGCGGGTAGAAATTTTATTCTTAAGGTAGGCAATGAGTAATCCGTATATCACAAAAAAAGATTTGAAAGAAATTCTAGACGATTACGATTTTGGTGGCAATAAATATTCTAACGGCTCTGCGGGCGGCTTTGCTGGCGATGATAAGCTCGGCGGTTGGGCAAAATGGATAAATGAGCGGGTAAATTCCGCACCTTTTAATAGTTCTGCTTCCAGCAATAACTCGGATAATAAAGATTCCGCCGCTCAAAGCTCAAGCGATGTAAATTCTACTCAGGGCTCCGCTTTCGGTGGAATTTTTAATTCCTTGGGTGGCAGGCAAAACGCGAACGGCTTATTTGGTAGCAACTCATTTATCACAGGCATCGTTCTAGGGGCTGCGGCGACCTATTTTCTCACCGACGAAAACGCGCAAAAAAAGCTTTTTAAGCTCATCGCAAAGGGTACCGAGATGTTTCAGATGGGCGTTGAAGAGATGAAGGAGCGATTCGAAGACGCCAAGGCAGAGATGCAAGAGTAGTAGATGCAAAATTTTAAAATTTTACATGAGACTAAAACTAGACTACGGCTAAAGATCGTCGGTTTTAGAGATATCGATACGAGCGCACTACGAAAAGCAGCTGCGAGGCTTGAGGGCGTAACTGAAGCTAGATTTAACGCTAAAATCGGCTCTTTGATCCTTAAGCTTGACGCAGGTGTAGATAAGGCAGGAATTCTAAGGCAAGTTGTGGCTTTAAATTTAAGCGAATTAAAATCAATTATCCCCGCTAACCATAAAAATTTGCCAAGCAAAAATGAATTTATCTTAGCGCTTTTTGCGTTGGGGGGAAATTTAATCTTTCGCACTTCGCCTTTAGCGCGCGCATTTAGCATCGTAGCGTGCATGCCTATCTTAAAAGAGGGCATCAAAGAAAGCTTTCTTCACGGGCTTACTTCAAAGGGCTTGGAGGCTGCCGCTGTTGGGATTTCGCTCGCGCGCGGCGATGTATTTGCAGCAAACAGCACCAACACAATGCTTGCTCTTGGCGAATATATGGAGGAAAGCACCGTTTACAAGAGCGACGATCTGATCCGCGAGCTCGCCCGTCCGGACATCGCCGAGGCGTGGGTCGAGATAGATCAAGACGGCAAAAAGACCGAAGTCAAAATCGCAACTTCCAAGCTAAAGGTGGGCGACATCGTGGTCGTGGGCGCGGGCGACGTTATAGCCGTGGACGGACACGTTGTAAGCGGCGAAGCGATGATAAATCAAGCCAATATGACGGGCGAATCGGTTGCGGTTAAAAAATCTCGCGGCGATAGCGTGCTAAGCGGCACGATAGTGGAGGAGGGCAGGATCCGTATCTGGGCGGAAAACGTCGGCGAAAACACCTCCACGCAGCGCATCAAGCACTACATCACGGCATCTCTTAACGAGCGCTCCAGCATCGGCATGCATACGACCCACCTAGCCGACAAGCTCGTGCCGGTAACCTTCGGGCTCGCGGGCGTGTCCTATCTGATAAATCGAAATTTTATGAGCGTAGCTTCGGTGCTGCAGGCGGACTACTCGTGCGCGCTTAAGCTGCCTACGCCGGTTGCTTTTAAATCAAGCATCTCAAAGGCGGGCAAGAACGGGATTTTAATCAAAGGCGCCAAGGCTCTTGAGTCGCTTGCGAGCGCCGATACCTTCGTATTTGATAAGACGGGCACGCTTACGTACGGCAACCTGGAAGTCGCCGAGATCATATCGTTTGACGAGCGCTTTAGCAAAAACGATATTTTAAATTTAACCGCGAGCGCCGAGGAGCATTACTTTCACCCCGTAGCCGAGGCGATCGTGGATGCTGCCAAAAAGCACGGTTTTATCCACAAACACCACGACGAGGTGGAATTCGTCGTCGCTCACGGCGTCAAAACAAGCATCGAGGGCAAAAAGCTCATCATCGGCTAGCGCCACTTCCTCGAAGACGACGAGATGATCTCGTTTGCGGCGCATGAGCAGACCATCGATCTTGCAATGCAAAAGGGGCTCGCGCTGCTTTACATCGCATTTGACGGCAGACTTTTGGGGCTCATCGGACTTAGGGACGAGGTGCGCGCAAACGCCCGCGACGTCATCGATAGGCTCCGTGAGCTGGGCGTTAAGCAGATCGTCATGCTCAGTGGCGACGTGAAATCAAAAGCCCGCGCCGTAGCCAAAAAGCTCGGCGTAGATCGCTATTACGGCGAGCTGCTGCCGACGCAAAAGACCGAAATCTTAGAGCAACTCAAAGCCGAGGGGCGGAAGGTGGTCTTCGTGGGCGACGGCATAAACGACGCGCCGAGCCTGATGAAGGCGGACATCGGTATCAGCATGCTAAACGGCGCCGAGATCGCCAAGGCTTCCGCTCAGATCGGGCTTTTGAAAAACGACATCGAGGGCGTCGCGCAGGTAAAGGCGCTGGCCAACGATACGCTGCGGCTCGTAAATCGAAATTTTAACGCCACCGTGGGGATAAATTCGATCATTTTATTTTTGGCGACTTTCGGCGCGCTAAGTCCCGTAGCTACGGCGCTGCTGCATAACGGCACGACGATAGGACTACTACTGAATTCCATCAAAGGGGTAAAATTTGAGTATTGAAGATAAAATTTTGGATCTAAATTTTCAGCGCAAAGCGGCTAAAGTGACGCTGGGATTGAGTATGGGTATCACGGCTCTAACCGCGCTGAATATGAACTCGCGTATGTCGCAGCTGCATAAAGTTTCGGGTGCAGTGATGCTGGCAAGCGCGATTTGGCACGCTAGCCTTTACGGCTCGCCATACAGCGAGTTTCTGCAAAATAGAAAAGCAAAGAGTAGGGGCAGAAAGAGATCCGTAGCAAATTTAGCCTTGGAAAATCTTCCGGACGGCAAAAGTACGTCAGTAAAAAGCGCTCCCGCAAAAAGAAAGCCTCGCGCGCGCAAGGGCGCCTAGCGGCATAGTGCGTCGCGGCTTTTGAAAGTGCAAAGATAAACTCTAAAGCCGCTAAATTTCTTTAGACGCAGCCGCCGAATAAAACGTCGTAAGCGGTGAAATTTACGCCGTTTGCGGCTAAATTTCCTATCAATAATCTCACTTTGTAAATTTAATCGATAAATTGTATTTTCAAATTTTGCAGCCATAGCTCCGTTTGTAAAATTTTACATTTCGCAGTTGCGGCGGCTCCGCTACTTAAATTTTAATCCGCAAACGCTTCATAATATCCTTTAAATTTTTTACTCGCCTTTACCTGCCGCAAATTTAAATTTCGCTACAATCGCTTTTTAAAATTTTGCGCCGAATGTGCGTAAAGAGGCTAAAAAGCCAAAAAAGCTAAATTTAAAGGATTAAGATGGATTTTAAGATAGACGCCGCGGACGGCGCGGCGCGCGCTTGCACGATCCGCACGGCGCACAGCACGATCCGTACCCCCGTTTTTATGCCGGTCGGTACCGTGGGCGCGGTCAAGGCGCTTGATGCGACGGACGTAGTGCAGCTCCTGGGCGCGCAAATCATCCTTGCTAATACCTATCACATGTATCTGCGCCCGGGCTCGCGGGTGGTGGCGGAGTTTGGCGGGCTGCACGGATTTACGAAATTTCCTCGCAGCTTTTTGACCGACAGCGGCGGCTTTCAGGCCTTCAGTCTGCGCGCAAACACCAAAAACGACGAGGACGGCATAAAATTTAAAAGCCACATCGACGGCAGTATGCATTATTTCACACCGCGCTCGGTGCTCGATACGCAGTATGAGCTAAACTCCGATATTATGATGATTTTGGACGATTTAGTGGAGCTGCCGCGCGAGCCGGGCGCATTGAGCTTCGATGATAGATCGCAGCTTAAAAAGCGGATCGATCTAAGCGTCGCGCGCACGATAAAATGGGCTCGCGAGGCGATAGATTATCACGAGACCATGAAATCTCGCGGCCTGCACGCACATCAAAACATCTTCGGTATCATCCAAGGCGGCACCGACCCGCAGGCACGCAAATTTTGCGCCGAAGCGCTGTGTGAGATGAGCTTTGACGGGCTTGCGATCGGAGGGCTTAGCGTCGGCGAGAAAAACGAGCTCATGTACGACACGGTAGAGGCTATGATGCCATACGTCGATGCGGCGCGCCCGCGATATTTGATGGGGGTCGGCACGCCCGAGGATCTTGTCGAAAACGTCGCTCGCGGCGTGGATATGTTCGACTGCGTGATGCCTACGCGCAACGCCCGCAACGGCACGCTATTTACGAGCTTCGGCAAGATCAGCATCAAAAACGCGGGCTTTATCAGCGATCACGATCCGATCGATCCGCACTGCGACTGCTACACGTGCAAGCGCTTCAGCCGCGGCTATCTAAATCATCTATTTCGCGCGCGCGAGCTTAGCTTTTACCGCCTCGCGAGCATTCACAATCTACACTTCTACCTGCGCCTTGCCGCGGATATGAGAGAGGCGATCGTGCACGGGCGGTTTGCGGAGTTTAGGCGGGAATTCTACGCCGCACGAAGCGGGGCGCGAGATTAAATTTCAGCAGGCGAGGGCGCGGAAATTAGCGCGATAGTTAAATTTAGCTGCGGCGACGGGCGGAATTTTAATACGGCGCGCGGACGGCTAAATTTAAACGCGACAAAATTTGGTGATGAAATTTAATTAGCTGTGTAGCGTGGAGCTTGTAGCTTTAAATTTGATTTAAATCCGCGCTTAGGCTTTTGTATCGATTAGAATTTTATTTTGGCAAAATTTTATTATGATAGAGCTATGTATTGGAATTTCGCCGTAGAATGCGATGTGAAATTTAGCTTTGAATTTCGCGCCGAATTGCGTGGATAAAATTCTGCTTTGATATGCGTTGAGCGCGAGATTTAAAGATGGAATTTAGCGGTAAGATTTTACAGACGCGATGTAAAATTGCTATGGCTTTTGTCAAATAAGGGGGGCATTGCATCGAAATTTCGCAGGCGCTGATATTTTTGTAAGCCGTGCGTTACGCGTATAAAAGACATATATTACTTTAGTGTGTGATTGCACCTACAATTGCGGAATTTTATTGTGATAAAATTTTAATGCGGTAGAATTTTACTTTGATAAAGTTAAAATCCCCGCTAAATTCTGCCTTCGTGCTAAATTTTGCGATGAAATTTTTAGTGGAATTCTATCGTATTAAAATTTCATCGCAGCCAAATCTGCGGCAAAATTTTGTAAAATTATTTTTTGATCCGCCTTAGCATACAAAATCCAAGGAAATAAAGCGGCGACATAACGATAAAAATTATGATGTATCTCCACGCCGTGCTCGCAAAAAATAGCCCCGTAAGCTCCATAAATTTCATCGACGCGCCAGTATAGCGGTCGCCGATGCCGATGAAAATAATAGCCGCGAGCTCTACGAGCAGCGCAGGAGCAAATAGGATCGAGCCTGCAGTTTTGAAAAACATAAACGCAAACGCCTTGAGCTTATAATAAAACGAAATGAGCCCAAGTCCGATCACGCCGCAGATGAAAATCTGCTCGAACTCATCCAGCCCCAGGCTCTTATCCTGCAGGATCGTAGAGATGACGCACAGGATGATAAAGACGTTGTAATTCGCCATTTGACGCATTGGGTATTGATCGTGCGTCGCTATGGAGAGCAGGTTTATCGCGCGGTTAAGCGGCAGCAGATAAAATAGCGCAAAACTAAGGAAAATCAGCAGATCCATCACCATATAAACCGTATCTTGATTGACATAAGCTTCGATCTGCGAAAAAGATAGAAATATGCTTGCGATTTGCGAGCGGAATATCAAAATAATGACTATCGGCGCTATGGGCAGGATTATGGATTTAAGCCCTTCCTTGCGGATAGATGAAGTATAAATTTTACTCTCGACACTTTGCGTAGTGCGCAGATCGTCAGTTTGGACGAACTCAAATCCAAAGAATTTCGGTTTTTTTGCACTCGTAGGCTTGGCTTTGCGGTTAAATTTAAATTTCTTAAATTTTTTTGCGACCTTCGCTTCTTTTACGGCAGATATATCGTTTGCGATATTTTCGGTAGAGCTTTGAATAAATGGCGCTTCGGATATATTGTCTTCTCTAAAATCCTTATCGCCAAAAATTTCGTCGTTTTGCTTTGCAGATTCTTTTGGCTGTGGGGCTACTTTTTGCGCTACGCGATCTTTGGATTTAGAGCCCTCGACGCGCTTTATATTTATCGCGCTGGATGCTAGCGTATCGAAGCTTACCTCATCGCCGTCGGTTAGGCTAGGATCGCGTTCGCCAAGCATTTCGTAGCTATACTCGACCCCACCTGTGGCGACTATGACGTTTTCACCTCTGATAAATCCAATAAGTCTCATATACTAACATTCCCCGATTTTTTAATGAGAAATATTAGTCAAAATGAACTTAAAAAACGATTATTCTACGGTGACGCTTTTGGCTAAATTTCGCGGCATATCCACGTCATTGCCAAGTCTGACGGAGATTTCAAGAGCTAGAATTTGTAAAATTATCATCATCTCAAAAAACTCGCTCATCGCGTGGCTTTGCTCGCTCGTTTTGATAAAATCATCCGCGATCTCGGGCTCTTCCGGGCTGATCGCTAAAATATACGCATCGCGCGCGGCAAGCTCTTCGACGTTACTTTTGGTTTTTTCATAAAGTGCATTTTTAGGCATTAGCGCGATCGTAAAAAGATTAGAATCCGCAAGAGCGATCGGACCGTGCTTCATCTCGCCGCTCGGATAGCCCTCCGCGTGCAGATAGGAGATCTCTTTGAGCTTGAGCGCGCCCTCAAGAGCGAGCGGATAGAAAATATCGCGCCCGATAAAGAAAAAGCCGTGTCCGTGCAGATAGTGCTTACTCATGCGGTAAATTTTATCCTGCAAGCCGTCCTTAATCTTTAAAATTTGCGGGATATGAAGCATCGCCGAAATTTCGCTCGCATTGTTTTTGGCGGATACGGTGCCGCGCAGATTTGCAAGATAGATCACAAACATCCATAGCACCATTACCTGCGTCGCAAAAGCCTTCGTGGAGGCTACGCCCTTTTCGATGCCTGCGCGAGTTAGAATCACGCTGCCCGCCATGCGCACGATCGAGCTATTATCGACGTTGCATATCGCAAGCGTTCTAAGACCGGCTTTTTTAGCGATATGCAGCGCCTCTAAGGTGTCGGCGGTCTCGCCGCTTTGCGAAATGACGATAAAAAGGGCGTTTTTATTCAAAAACGGCTCCTTGTAGCGGAATTCGCTGGCGACTTCCACTTTCGTGCGGATTTTAGCGATGCGCTCGAAAAGATACGAACTTACGAGTGCGGCGTGATAGCTCGTACCGCAGGCGCATAACACGACCTCGTCGATCCCCTCAAACAGCACCTCGTCAAGCTCGTCAAATTTTATCTTTCCGCCCTTGATTACGCGCCCCATCATCGTTTCGGTTACGACTTGCGCCTGCTCGTAAATTTCTTTTTCCATAAAAAATCTAAAGCCCTCTTTTTGCGCATAGCCTTTATCTTTCGGAAGCTCACTAAAGGCGCAATTATGCGGTTTAGAGTTTTTAAAAACGTCGATCTGCCCGAGCTTTGCGACGCCGTAAATTTGATCGTCCAGATACGCAGCCGTATTTGCAAGCCCGATGAGTGGAGCGTCTGAGGAGCTAAAGAAAATTTCGTTTTTATCGTTTTTTGCGACGATGAGCGGAGCTGCGTTTTTAGCAAAGAAAATTTCGCCGGGTGCTGCCTTCGTGATTAAAAGCGTAGCGTATGCGCCTTTTAGTCGTTTAATTGTAGCTTCATATGCCTTAAATGCGTCGTTACTAGCCTTGAAATTTTTTTCAAAAAGATGCACGATTACTTCGGTATCGGTCTGGCTTAAAAATTTCACGCCGTCCGCTTCGAGCTCGTCCTTTAGCTCGATGTAGTTTTCGATGATGCCGTTATGCACGACGAAGCTAAAATCCCCAAAATGCGGATGCGCGTTAAGCTCGGTGGGCTTTCCGTGCGTCGCCCAGCGAGTATGTCCGATCGCAACGCCAAAGCCTTGCGAAGTGAAATCTTTCATCTTTTCTTCGAGATTATTTAGCTTGCCGACCGCTTTGAAATACTTTATATTCGCACTCTCGTCCATCACAGCAAGCCCAGCGCTATCGTATCCGCGATACTCGAGTTCCTTCAGTCCGTTTATTATGATTTTTTTCTTCTCTTCATTTCCGATGTAGCCTACGATTCCACACATCTTACTTTCCTTATTTAAAATTTGGCGCTCATTTTACTACGCTATTTTAAATTAACGAAATTCGGCTCTAAATTTAGTCCGCTTATCCGTTTTGTAAGCAAAAAATTATATAATTAGTACAAAATTTGGCTTGGGAAATCGATGGAAATTTTAGAAAAACTACAAAGCGGCGAGAGATTAGATTACGAAGACGGCGTGAAGTTATGGGATTTGGATCTTTTCGATCTGGGCAAATTCGCCTTTGCTATCCGCAAAGAAAAAAACGGCAAAAACGTCTATTTCAATGCAAATCGCCATATCAATCCTTCAAATTTATGCGCAGATACCTGTAAATTTTGCGCATTTTCGGCGCACCGCAAGAATGAAAACGCCTATACGATGAGCGATGATGAGATCATGCGTATAGTGGACGAGACCGTAGCGCGCGGCACGAAGGAGATTCATATCGTAAGCTCGCACAATCCGTTCGTTACGCCGCAGCAATATTTGGGAATTTTCAAAGCGATAAAGCAAAAATATCCGCTTCTGCACATCAAGGCGATGACCGCGGCGGAGATCGATTACTGGCGGCGAAAGTGGAAGATGAGCTACGAAGAGACGATAGAGCTGATGATGCAAAGCGGCGTGGATTCGATGCCAGGCGGCGGCGCCGAAATTTTTGACGAGGACGTACGCAATAAAATTTGCAAAGGCAAGGTCTCAAGCGAGCAGTGGCTACGTATCCACTCGCTGTGGCATGCGCGCGGGCGTCAGAGCAACGCTACGATGCTCTTTGGACATATCGAAAGCCGCGCTCACCGCATAGATCACATCTTGCGCATCCGCGCGCTGCAAGATGAGAGCCTAGCTCGCGCTAACCGCGGCGGTTTCAACGCCTTCATCCCGCTCGTGTATCAGCGCGAGAACAACTATCTGGATGTGAAGGGCTTTTTGGGTTCGGTCGAAATTTTAAAAACGATCGCGATTAGTAGAATTCTGCTTGATAACGTCACACATATCAAGGCGTATTGGGCAACTTCGACGCTAAGCTTAGCCCTCGTAGCGCAGGATTTCGGCGCGGATGATCTTGATGGCACGATCGAGAACGAAAGCATTCAAAGCAGCGCCGGCGCCGGCAGCAAAAAAGGGCAGAGCAAGCGCGATTTTATCGATATGATCGGCACGGCGGGCTTTGTGCCCGTAGAGCGCGACAGCTTGTATAATCAGATCGAAATTTACGAATAAATTCTAAAGGAGGAGCAAGTGGAGAAATTCTTTCATCTCGCCGCGGCAAAAACGTCGGTAAGGCAGGAGCTTATCGCAGGGCTTACTACGTTTTTGGCGATGATTTACATCGTGCCGGTAAACGCTAACATTATGAGCATCGCAGGCATGCCGTTTGATGCGCTGGTTACGGCAACCGCGCTTATTACGATAATCGCAACGTTATTTAACGGGCTCTTTGCAAATACCCCCGTTGCGCTTAGCGTTGGCATGGGGCTAAATGCGTATTTTACCTTTGCGTTGTGCGTGGATGCGAAGATGCCGTGGCAGAGTGCACTTGGCATCGTAGCGATAAGTGGAGCGCTTTTTACAGTGCTTTCGTTTACCAATTTTCGCGTTTGGGTTATCAAATCTATCCCGCTTGATCTGCGTCGCGCCATAAGTGCGGGTATCGGGGCTTTCATCTGCTTCATCGGACTTAAGCAGATGGGTGTCATCGCGCCTAGTCAGGCGACGCTAGTAACTTTGGGAAATTTAAAAGATCTAAATGTTTTGCTTGGGATTTTAGGCTTAGCGGTCGTGCTTGTGCTTTTCGTGCTTAGAATCAAGGCGGCGTTTATCTTAAGCATTTTGATTACTTCGTGCGTTGCGTGGGTGGCTGGAATTTCGCCCGCACCTCATGGCATAGTAAGTGCGCCAAGCGGCATAATGCCGATATTTGCTAAGCTAGATATCCCCGGAGCGCTAAAACTTGCGTTCGTGCCTTTTATAATCACATTTTTCGTCACGCATCTATTCGATAGTATCGGCACACTCACCGGCGTGGGAAACCGCGCGGGGCTTTTTGGAGAGAATAGCAAAGACGGCATGAAAAAACTATCTAGAAATTTAACCTCCGATGCGATAGGAAGCGTCGCAGGAGCCGTTATAGGAACGAGCACGGTTACTGCGTTTGCCGAGAGCGCCAGTGGAGTAGAAGCGGGCGGTCGCACGGGGCTTACCGCGGTATTTTGCGCTATATTTTTTGTGCTGACGCTGTTTATGCTACCGCTATTTAAGGCGATCCCCGCAAATGCGATCTATCCGATCCTCGTAATGGTCGGGGTTTTGATGTTTAGCGAGCTTGATAAAATCGATTATAGCGACGCTGGAATTTTAATCCCTGCCTTTTTTATAGTGTTTTTGATGCCTTTTACCTATTCGATCACCAACGGCTTAAGCTTCGGCTTTATCGCTTATATCGTAGTTAGACTCGCTCAGCGCAGGATAAAAGATTTAAATTTCGGCGTTTTGACGCTTGGCGCGATTAGCGTTTTAGTATTTTTAATGCATTAAATTTTAAGGAAAGATATGAGATTTTATAGTTTTGACGAGATGGATCGCGACGCAAGAGTTATAGCAAAGCAGGTTAGGGACGAATTTATGCCCGATGCAATCGTGGCGATCGCTAGAGGCGGGCTCACATTCGGTCACGCGCTAGCCAATGCGCTTGATATGCGAACGATATTTTCGATAAATTCCATTCACTACGCAGACACCAAAAAGCTCGATACCATCGACGTTTTCAACGTACCGGATCTGGAGCTTTACAAGCGCGTGCTGCTGGTGGACGATATCATCGATAGCGGCGATAGCATGGTCGAGATCAAGCGCGTGTTGCTGGAGAAATTTCCGCAAATAGAGCTTAAAACGGCGGTGATTTTTTACAAACCCAAGGCGCTCATCCAACCCGATTTTAAAATTTCAAAAACGGATGAGTGGATAAATTTCTTTTGGGAAAATTATACGATAGAGGAATGAAGCGGCGCGCGGTTAAATTTAGCGGCTAAATTTTAAATGATTCGGCGGCTTAAATTTTATAAAATTCTGGTCGTAAAATTTAGGCCGTAAATTTAAAGCGCCCGCAGCGAGGACGAGAGTGAAGAAGCTTTATCAAAACGAAATTTTCGTAATCTCCATGATGTGCCTGTTTCAGGGCATATTTCTGCTTTATGCGATCTCAAATTTAAGCATCAGCTACTACGAAGCCGAAATTTTTTATGAGAAAAAATCCCTCGTTTCGCTAATCGCAAATTTAAGCTGCGAAATTTTCGGACGCAACGACTACGCCTTGCGCGTGCCGTTTATTTTGATCCACTTCGCAAACGCCGCGATGATCTATAAAATTTCAAAATTTATTCTAAAGCGCCGCTTCGATAGAGTGGTCGCTACGGCGCTATTTATGGCGCTTCCTGCCTCGATGAGTAGCGCGATTTTACTAAATCCGGCAGGTATCATCGTTTTTTTCACGCTGCTGGCGATATATTTTGCAAAGAGTGAATACAATATCGCGCTTTTCGTGCTTCTGTCCGTTTGCGCCCTAATCGACCGCGCATTTTTTATGCTCTACGTAGGTTTTGGAATTTGGGCGCTTTATACGCGCAAAAAGGAGCTTTTGCTACTTTGCATAGCGCTATTTAGCTTCAGCGTGATCTTTTACGACGTAAGCTCGGAGGGCAAGCCAAAGGGGTATTTTTTAGACACCGTGGGCGTTTTTGCGGGCGCGTTTTCGCCTTTAGTATTTTTATTTTTCATCTACACGATCTATAGAATTTGGATCAAAGAGGAAAAGAGCCTGCTATGGTTCATCGCTACAAGTGCGCTTTGTCTGACGATGCTTTTTTCTCTAAGACAGCGTGTGGCACTTGAGATGATGCTGCCGTATTGCGTCATCGCTACGCCTTTGATCATTCGGGTTTTGTTTAATTCGTACCGCGTTAGATTGCCTAAATTTCGTACCTTTCACAAGATCGCCGTGGGCGTGACTCTGGTAAGCTTGGCGGTGAGTTATTTTGCAGTGATTTTCAGCGACGTGATGTATGAGGCGATGTTCGCAAACAAACCGCAGCGGCATTTCATCTATAAATTTGACGTAGCTAGGCAGCTGGCAAGTGAGCTAAAAAATCGCGGAGTAAAAAGCGTAAGCTGCGAAGACGAGAGGCTCTGCCTGCGCCTGAAATTTTACGGACTGCCTAGCGGGGATAGCGCTTTTATCTATGCGGATAAGCCGGAATATGTCTCGGATCATAAAAATTCGATACAAAATATAGATATTTACAAGCGAGGCGTGCGAATTGCGAAATTTTATGTTAAAATATAAACAAAATTTTTATGAAAGGTAAAAATTATGAAAAAAGCATTTACTATGATAGAGCTGATTTTCATCATCGTGGTGGTTGGAATTCTAGCGGCGGTGGCGGTGCCTCAAATCAATCGAAATAGCCTTGTGGAGGCGGCGGATCAAGTCGCTGCTCATATTCGTTACACGCAGCAGCTGGCTATGAATGATAACAAATTCGATCCTAATGACCCGGATTGGTTTAAAAAGCTTTGGAGAATTCAATTTAGTTATACTACCGCCAAAGGTAGTGCTGAGGGTTGGACTTATACAGTGTATTACGATAGCACTATGAGTGGCAATCCTAACGGTAGTGTTGATCTGTCTGATCTATCAAGAGTCGATTTTGCTACGGATCCACAAAATCCAAATAAAATTTTGAGTGCCGGCTTTCAAAATCAGGCGATGAATAGAAATGCCGAGAGGATTAATAAGAAGCTAAATCTTACAAAAACTTACAATATTAGAAATATCACATTTGCTAATTGCGGAGCCCCTACTAATCAAACTATAGTCTTTGACTCATATGGACGTCCTATGGGACAAGTAGCCGACTCTACAGTGCCTTATGATAGGCTTTTTGTGGGTCAAAATCCATGCGTAATCACGCTTACCAATGATGCGAGAGAGACCGCTAGTATTACTATCGAGCCGGAGACTGGATACGTAAGATACACGCTGAATTCTAATACCGGCACAGCCGCGCAATAGGACTAATAAAATTTTAGTCAAATTTAAGTAAGCGCAAGGAGAATGATGAAAAAATACATAATGACGCCGATTTATTACGTAAACGACGTTCCGCACATCGGTCACGCATACACGACGATCATCGCCGATACGATGGCTAGATTTTACCGCCTGCAAGGACACGAGGTGTTTTTTAAAACGGGCACCGACGAGCACGGCCAAAAGATCGAGGAGGCCGCAGCCAAGCACGGCAAAAGCCCGAAGCAATACGCAGACGGCGTGAGCGCTAAATTTAAAGACCTGTGGGACGAGTTTGACATCAGCTATGATATGTTTTCGCGCACTACCGATGCCGCGCACGAGGCGGCGGTGCAAAACGTATTTCGCAGGATGTATGAAAAGGGCGACATTTATAAGGGCGAATATGAGGGCAACTACTGCGTAAGTTGCGAGAGTTTTTTTCCTTCCAATCAGCTAATCGACGGCGAATATTGCCCCGACTGCGGCAAAAAGACTAAAATTTTAAAAGAGGAGAGCTATTTTTTTAGACTTAGCGCCTATGCAGACAGACTTTTAAAATGGTATGAGGACGAAAAGTGTATCCTGCCCCTAGGCAAAAAAAACGAGGTCGTAAGCTTCGTAAAAGGCGGTCTGAAGGATCTTTCGATCACGCGAACGGGCTTTGATTGGGGCGTTAAAATTCCGCCCGAGCTAAACGATCCGAAGCACGTGATTTACGTCTGGCTGGACGCGCTGATGGATTATCTTAGCTCGCTTGGATTTTGCGCGGGCGGCGAACGAATGGAGTATTGGAGCGACGCTCTACACATCGTAGGTAAGGACATTTTGCGCTTTCACGCCGTTTATTGGCCTGCGTTTTTGATGAGCCTGGGACTAAATATGCCACGCAGCATCGCAGCTCACGGCTGGTGGACGCGCGACGGCAAAAAGATGAGCAAGAGCCTAGGCAACGTCGTGGATCCGCGCGAGGTCGCAAACGCCTATGGGCTGGAGCAGTTTAGGTATTTTTTGCTACGCGAAGTACCGTTCGGTCAAGACGGCGATTTTTCGCAAAAAGCGATTATAAACCGCGTAAATTCCGAGCTTGCCAACGAGCTTGGAAATCTACTCAGCCGCATCGTCGGCATGAGCGCAAAATATTCGGACTACATCATAAATTCCAAAGACGTGATGAAATTTTTCACCGCCGAGATCGAGGAGGCGAACTCCCATCTGAGCGCCGCACTTAGCGCGCTTGAGGAGGTCGCTACCAATAGATACTTAGAGGAGCTTTGGAGGGCGCTTGCTCTTGCGAACGCTTCGATTGCGAAATACGAGCCGTGGAATTTGATGAAAAACGGCGAGCAAGATAGGGCGCTGGCTCTCGTCGCATTGGTTGCAAACATTTTGGCTAAAGTCGCCGTACTGCTAAGTCCCGCGATGCCGAAGACGGCGGCACGTATCGCAGACACGCTCGGCTTTGAAATATCCACTTTGCTTTATGAGAAGCTAGTGCTTCGTGGCGAAATTTTAGATTTTAAGGCCAAGCCGTGCGAGCCGCTTTTTACCAAGATCGATCACGAGCTAATGCCTAAGGCGGACTACGACAGGTTGGATGGCACTGTAAATTCTACAAGCGGTTCGGACACAGACGCCGCGGCAAAAGGTTCGCCAAGCTCAAACGCAAAAGCTTTCGGCTCGGGCGCTACGGCGCAGGGAGCTCAAGTCGCGACAACCGAAGCTCAAATCAAAATCGATGATTTTAAAAAATGCGTTATCAAGGTTGGCACGATTTTGGAGTGCGAAAACATAGAAGGCAGCGAGAAGCTACTGCGATTTATGATCGATTTGGGCGAGGAGAAGCCGCGTCAAATCATCAGTGGTATCGCGAAATTTTACGATCCCGCCGCACTTATCGGCAAGCAGATCTGTGTGCTGGCAAATTTAAAACCCGCTAAAATTTTTAAACATAGCAGCGAGGGCATGATTTTAAGCGCCGAGGACGGCAGTCTCACGCTGCTTAGCACTCTCGCGCCCGTAAAAAACGGCGCGATCGTAGGTTAGCGATGAAGGCTTTAGCGCGCAAGGCTTCGAAGCTTGCTATCTGCGGTGCGGCTGGGCTCTGCGCGCAAAAAAGCGGCGCTTCGGATAAAATTTTAAAGCTTTACCGCAACTCCTCCCTTGCCGCGAAGATCGGCGCAGGCGGGCTTGTATGCGCGACACCATTGGTGCTGAAGCTCGGTGCGGGGGTTGCTTTAAAATTTGCGGCGCGTAAAATTTTAACATTCGGAATTTGCGAGCTGTCGAAGGCTGCCGCTTTAAAATGTGCAAAGATCGGCGCGCGCGCAGTTGTACGCTCATTTTCACGCACCGATAAATTTGCAGACGAGCGCACGAAAAAGCGTGCGAGCGCGGATAGCGAGAATTCTAATGCAGGCGTCACGCCGCACAGAAAGCGCACGGCAAGCGTTTCTAGCGCGAGCATTAAAAAAGATCCCTCTCTTTCTAAAAGAACCTCTGCTAAAAAAAACACAGCGACAAAAAGTACGCCCGCAAGAAAATCTCCGCTCGCTAAAAAACCCGCATCTGTCGCAAAACCTGCATCGACCGCTAAAAGTATCGCGCCCGCTGCAGCTTTCGTATCTGTCGCAAAATCAGCGTCCGTAAAAAACGCCGTGCAAAATAAAATTTCCGCAGCTAGCGCAAAAGTAGCACCCGCTAAAAGCGCATCTCAGAACGCAAAATCTCACCGCGTTGCAAAAAACACCGCTACGCCTACCGCAGCCGCCGCAAAAGACGTCGCCGCAACCACCGCAAGCTCTGCACCTACCGCAAAGCAGTCGCGCCGCGCCGCAAAGAGCGCTTCCCTTAAAAGCTCTACCGCAGGGAAGCCGTAATGGTAAATTTATTAAATTTAACCCGCATCGTAAACGGAACGATGCTGAATAATCCTGCGATCTCCGCTGTCGAGAGCTTTGCGATCGAGCCCGCAAAAGTCGCGAAAAAAGGCGCTTTCATTGCACTCGGCGCAAACGAGCGCGACGTGCACACTGCGATTGATAACGGCGCGTACGCGATCATTTTCGATAACAACTTCAAGCCGCTTAACGACGAGATCGCCTTTATAAAGGTCGAAAATTTATGCTCGGCGCTAGTGCGACTGATAAAATTTTTGGGCGAGACGTGGCGGCACGGCTTCGTGCTGATAAACGAGGTGCAAAGCGAGATCCTGCGCTATACGAGCGTGCCGAAAAATTTGATGTTTGCGCCGCGCAGCAAGGGCGAGCTTTTCATCAGCTTGCTGAACGCCAAAGAGAAAAATACCTACTTCACTACCGACGGCGATCTTTTGCAAAGCCTTGGCATCTCGCCCGTCCGGGTTCCTGCGAGTGATGATTTTAGGCTGCTTTACGGCGGCTCGATATTTTACAGCAGCTTCGTTTTCGGCGGGCTTTATTATTCAAACTTAATCTTTCCGCAGCTGTTTTTGCCCGAGCTATGCGGCGTGATCGAGTATCTCTCGCGCAAAAACATACCCTTTAAATTTCAAAGCTTAAGCGCATTCGGTCATTTCGAGCCGATTTTTGTGGATAGATTTTTTAACGTAAGCTCGCTTGGCGGCAGCTATCGCGCCTTTATCGCCGAGAGCGATCCTGAGCTTTTTGCGCGCGAGGCGGAGTTTTTGCGGGCAAAATTCCGCGAAAAAATTATCGTCTGCGCTAGCTGGGAGGATCGCTTAGACGGCGTTAAGATCGACTTTCGCTTCAATAAGCTAAGCGCGCTAAAGAGCCTGCCAGAGTTTCATTACGCGCTGGTTTTTGCAGAAAAGAGCGCGATCCTGCAGCTTCTAAATCAAAAACCGCAAGAAAAAAATCTATTTTAGCCTCAAGGAGATCGGTATGAAAAGACGAAATTTTATTAAATTTGGCGCAGTAGCGGTTATCGCGCCGATAGCATCAAGCGCTAAAAATACGCACGAGGATAAAATAGAGCGGAATAAAGCCGCTATGAAGCGCTTTGAGACGGCGATAAATACCGCGGACGAAGCGCTTTTAAACGAGCTTGTGGATCCCGAAGCGCCGTTTGTCACGCCAGCGTCGAAAGATCCGCTTTACGGCGGCAGCGGCTACAATGCGATCGTAAAAATGATGCGTGCAAGCTTCCCCGATGTGCAGTAGGCGATGCAGGACATGGTCGCGGACGAGAGATGCGCGGCGGTGTATTGGCTTTGCAGCGGCACTCACAAGCATGATTTTATGGGCATCGCGCCTACGGGGCGAAAATTTAGCGCGCGGGTGATGAATTTTTATTACTTTAACGAGCGCGGCAAGATCGTAAACGATGTCGCAGCCGAGGGGATGATCGCCATACTGCGCGCCATCGGTGCATGCGATAAATAATATGGCAAGAGCTCATTATGGGATTATTGAATTGAAAGAGGGCGATGGACTACATTAAAATTCTGCGCGAAAACGGGCTTTTGCGCGAGGTGAAGGAGCAGATCGGCACTGAGCTTGAGATCGCGCACGCAAGCTATATCGAGGTTAAAAGGGGGTGCTCGCAGGCGCTGCTTTTTACGAACGTGCGAAACGCGCAGGGCAAACGGATGCCGCCGGTGCTAACCAATATTTTCGGCTCCTTCGAGGCGTTAAATTTAATCCTCGGTCGCGAACCTGACGAGATCGCCGCCGAGATACAGAGCCTGCTAAAGCCGAAGCGTCCGCAAAACTTCAGCGAAAAGCTTGATTTCTTGGCGCACTTAATCTCGCTGCGTAAAATTTTTGTAAAGCGCCTTAGCGGTCGCGGCGAGTGTCAGCAGGTCGCGCATCTGGGCGCCGATGTCGATTTGGGCGAGCTTCCTGTACTTAAGACCTGGGAGAATGATGGCGGCGCGTTTATCACGATGGGGCAGGTCTACACGAAGGATCTAAACTCGCAAACGCAAAATCTCGGCATGTATCGCCTGCAAATTTACGGGCGCGACCGCTTGGGAATGCACTGGCAGATACACAAAGACGGCGCGGGCTTTTTCGACGAATACCGCAAAGCAGGGCGTAAGATGCCCGTATCCGTGGCGATCGGCGGCGATCCGCTCTATATCTGGTGCGGTCAGGCGCCGCTGCCGAAGGGGATTTTTGAACTGCTGCTTTACGGCTTCATCCGCCGCAGCCCCGCTCGCCTCGTAAAATCGCTTACGAATGAAATTTACGTTCCCGCCGACGCAGACTATGTGATCGAGGGCTTTGTCGATCCCGCCGTAAGCGAGCCAGAGGGGCCTTTTGGCGATCACACGGGATATTATACGCCGGTAGAGCCCTTCCCTGTAATGGAGGTTAGCGCGATCACGCACAAGCGCGCGCCCGTATTTCACGCCACCGTCGTCGGCAAGCCGCCGCTTGAGGATAAATTTATGGGGTACGCGACCGAGCGGATCTTCTTGCCGCTGTTTCGCACGAGCGCGCCCGATCTGATTGATTATAAAATGCCCGAGAACGGCGTATTTCACAATCTGATTTTGGCTAAGATCGCCGTGCGCTACCCCGCTGCGGCTAAGCAGATCATGCACGCGTTTTGGGGCGTGGGGCAGATGAGCTTCGTAAAACACGCCGTTTTCGTACCGCAGGACGCGCCGAGCTTAGATGAGTACGAGGCGCTTACGAAGTACGTCCTAAACCGCATAGGCACGCGCAGCCTTGTTTTTAGCGAGGGTGTGTGCGATCAGCCTGATCACGCAAGCCCGAACTCCTGCTTCGGCGGCAAGCTCGGCATCGATGCGACGACTGATCTAAGCTCGCAGGCGCCGCAAATTTTAAGCGACGAGGAGCTGCTAGCTAAATTTCAAAGCAGCGAGCCAGCCATTTTGGCGCTTAAGCAGCACTTTTGCGATACGAAAAACCCGCTCGTGCTGATAAACATAGACAAAAAAGAGCTCGTGGAGCGGAGCTGGCGGCGAATTTTGAAATTTAGCGAGCATTTTAAAATTCTGATTTTTACCGATGCGGGGAACGACGCGAGCAACCTCTACATGAGCGTTTGGCGCGTCGTAAATAGCATCGATGCGCTGCGCGACGTGTTTGTGGCGCAGGACGATCGCATCTGCATCGACGCTACGAGCAAGCACGAGTGGGAGGGCTATACGCGCCGGTGGCCGCAGGAGACGCTCTGCAGCCGCGAAGTAGTAGCAAGCCTCATAGAGCGCGGCATCGTGCAGGACGAACCCGAGCTATTTAAGAAATTTGAAATTTTTTGAGGGCGCGGGGCGGAATTTCGTGCCGATTTGAAATTTAAAATTTTAACTTTGGTTTTAAGGACTGCGCGTTAAATTTAGATAGAATTTTATCTAAATTTACGGGCCCTAAGCGGTAAAATTTCATAAAATTTACCGCCATGCGAGGGTTAAAATTTTAAGGAGTAAAATTTGCTGCAGCGAAATTTTAAAATTTCAAAAATTTTAAAACGGCGTAAAAGCTCGATATAGCGCAAGCAGGCACAAAATGAAAGGACATAAATGATAGAGTGGATACAAAATTTTTTTAGCGGAGCGATACCGAAGCTGCTGCTAAACGCGACGCTGGAGACGCTGTATATGACCTTCGTAAGCACGGCTTTGGCGTTTATTTTGGGGCTCGTGCTTGCGATCGTGCTTATCCTTACGCGTCGCGGCGGGCTGTGCGAAAATCGCATCGTCTACGCCGTGCTGGACGTCGCGATAAATACGCTGCGAAGCTTCCCGTTTATAATTTTGCTGATCGTGCTCTTTCCGCTTACGAAGCTTCTTGTTGGCGCGAGCATCGGCACCACCGCGGCGATCGTGCCGCTTACTATCGGCTCGGCGCCCTTTATCGCGCGGCTCATCGAAAGCGCGCTGCTGGAGGTAGATAGCGGCGTGATCGAGGCGGCGAAGAGTTTCGGCGCGAGCAAGACGCAGATTATCTTTCGCGTGATGTTCGTCGAGGCGCTGCCTAGCATCATCGGCGCGATTACGCTCACGCTCATCGTCATCATCGGATTTACGGCGATGGCGGGCACGGTCGGCGGCGGCGGGCTCGGCGACGTGGCGATCCGCTACGGCTTTCAGCGCTTCCGCCCCGATATAATGGCATACACCGTCGTGATACTGATCGTACTCGTACAGATCATACAAAGCATCGGAAATTTACTCTATAAAATTACGAAAAAGTAAGAGCGCTGGCGGTTGCGGCGGAATTTTTTGACGAAATTTTATCTGCTTTGCTTTTTGTCGTGAAATTCTGCTCTTGCTTTGGAATTTTGTCTTTGCTTGAGACTCTGCGTTTGCTTATAAGATTCTACACTTGCTAGCGAGATTCGGCATTCACTCGCAAGGCCCTGCTTTAATTCATTTGATTGCACTCTTGCCGTGAAGTTTTGCTTATAAATTCTAAGACAAGCAGTTTTAAAATTTTATAATTTTAAGTTTTGCAAGATCTTTCTTATATAATTTCACTTTTACTTCGAAATTTCGTAGCTTACTTTTAAAATATAAAGCGCAGAATATAAATAAAAGGCACCGGCCTTAGCAATAAAAGCCAATAATGATGGTATTGCCGCTTTGACAAGCTTTTTTGGCTTTGGTAAAAGAACCTAAGATTACGCCAGTTCTTTAAAAATAAGGCAAAATATGAAATTCCTCTGCGAATTGAGCCTAAATTCTTTAGTATTGAGGAATTTTTAAATTTGTAGAATTCAATAAATTATCTTGCGGCGCTTGCGGTAAAATTTTATGCGGGCGGATACAGCAAGTTTAATAAGATCATTATCGCATAATAGCGAAGCTATGAAATTTATCTAGTGCATAGCGTCTAAATTTAAAAAGGGGCGAGAAATCTCCCGCCCCTGAAATTTTAAGTATAGGATTTGATTTTGTAGATGTGCAAGCTAGGGCTTACGCATCTTTTATTTAAAACATAATCTCAAACCCTGCATTGATAGCACCACCTCTTGTTTTGCCTATATAGCCCTTGCCTCCTAGGCTAAGGATAAGGTTTTTGCTCTCATACTTATAGCCTGCTTCAAATACTCCGGTTGAACCCTTTAGGCTAGGCTTAGGAGCGTCAAGTCCCATAGTAGATGCTTTAGCATCCCCGCTAAACTCATACTCGTATGCTCCGCCAAAGTATAGGTTATGCTCATCTTTTAGATTTATAGTATCTCTTAGACCCGCTCTTAGCCTATTAGAGGTAACGCTATCAAAGTGATATCTCTCGCCCGAGCTTATAGTAGCATCGGCATCATCCGTGTAAGCATATAGCCATTTAGTATAAACGTCTAGCTTGTTACTTTGGCTTAGATCAAAGATCTGACCTATTCCTATATGAGTAGCCATATAGGTTGAGCTGATATCAAACTTCTCATTATGAGCTAATACTCCAGGAGCTATGGCATAGGTCCAGTCGTTACTATTGTAGTCGCTGCTTATCTTACCTACGTGAAAGCTTGCATCCAGGTAGGTACCACTAGTAAAGTTTTGCTTTAGCATCAAGCCTCCGCCTATATACTCGCTATCTCCGTCTGCATGCAGACCGCTATCTAAATAGCTATCATAGTTTGCTCTTCCATATTCTACGAATACTCCGCTTAAGATATCTCCTGCGAAATTAGGAGTTAAGCTGGCAAGGCCTGCTGCTACTCCATAGCCTTTGGAATTTACGTGCGAGCCCGTCTCATACCTTAGATCATAAGCTTCGCTTATAGCAAAAGGAAATAGCTCTAAATGCCCATCCGGTATTAGCTTATCTAGGTAGTTAGTGATTAACTCGCTTCCGCTCTTTAAGCTAGCTAAGCTTGCAGCTCTGGTTTCTGCGAAGGATTTGGTATTAGAGCTTACGCGCGCGCTAGGAGCCGAGGAAGCATCGAATCCTAAATTTAGATAATTGCCGCTTTGATAAATTTTAGGGTTATAGCTTAGACTTACCCCTACATTTAGCGTTGCATGCATATTGGCTGCGTTAGGAGCTATAAGGCTACCGCTTCCTTGCTTGTTTATCAGATGAATCTCGCTGCTTGGACTTAACGGGCCGCTTACTCCGCTGATATAAGCCGTAATATTGCTTACGTTGCTTAGATCTGTGTTAGCGGTAGGATCGCTTAGGGTAAGTACGCTATCGCCTGCTCTAATGGAGCTAGGAAGGAAAAAATTTAGCCTGTCAAAACCGCTAATATTTTTAGCGCTTAAGGAATTTACTGCTGCAGGAGAGCTATTGCTTGCTCCTATGTTTAGGGTATTACCGCCGCCTGTTGCGCTTATTGTGCCTACGTTATGACCGCTGATGAAATTTAACGTATTGTTTGCGCCTGCTGCATGGATATTTCTAGCGTTAAAATTCTTATCCTCCCCCGCTTTGCCTATGTCTATGTTGTTTCCGTTAAGACCGCCGGCACCTAGATACTTTTGTAGCTCATCCGCATCGAAATCCCCATTTATGCTCTCGTTAGTCTTAATAAGCTTTTGGATATAAAGTTCCTTCTCATCCTCGCTTATATGCATACCGCCTATGTTTCTGCTAAAGGTATTAGCATCCTTTATGACATAGTTTTTATTTAGCTGAGTTACGTAGCCCTTGTCTTTAAAGCGCGGATCATATCCGGTAAATTTACCGCTTCCGCTTTTATAGGCAAGGGTATATTTCTTATTGTCGCCATCTGGATAGCTTGCATTATTTAAAGCGTTAAATTCGCTTGAGGAGTTTACGAATATATCGGTACCGCTTAGATCGGTATTGCCGGAGCCGGTTAAGCTTAAAGCTCTTTTGGTACTAGACGAAGCGTCGTTTTCAATCTCGCTAAGAGAAGCTAAATTGAATTCCAATTTATTGAAATTTGCAAAATTCCCTGCATTTAGGCCATTGCCGGAGTTTGAAGATAGGATATTTAGGCTATTGCCCGAATTGCTAGCGTTTGCGCTAGATACTCCGTATAACGTGCCCGCTACGCTGCCGCTTCTGAAATTTACTACGTTGTCGTTGCCGCTAGCAGCTTCCGCTGCGTAGACGTTGCCAGCAACTTGCGTGTTGCCGTTTAAATTTACAGTGTTGGAGGAGGCGGTGCCGCTAGCCTTTCCACCGTATACGCTTCCGCCTACGTTTACCGAGTTAAGAGTTATGGTGTTGGAAATCGTGCTGTTTCCCTTGCCGCCTACCGCCATTGCTCCTACGCTGCCGTTGTTTATAGTTACGATATTGGATTTGGCTTCTCCGTTGCTAGTATTGCCGCCGTAAATGCTATTGCGGATTATCGTAGCATTCGTAGTTACGCTATTGTCGTGGATGTTTCCGCCGCCGCTACTGCTATGAGTGATGCCCGCATTTACGTACCCCACGTCTATTCCGCTTGCTTCGAAAGTTACGTGGTTATTATAAATTTCTTGCGAGGTAGTGGAATTTGAATATCCGCCGTCGATCTCGCCTATGCTGCTTCCGCCTCTAATCTTAGTGTGGTTATCGTGGATGCTGTTGCTTCCGTCGGTAGCATCGTCTCTGCCCGAGCTTATGTTTTTGCCGCCTAGATTGCCTGCGCCCTCCTTTACTATTACGGTGTTTCCTTTATTGCCGAATAGATCAGTGGCGCCTGCGACCTTGTTAGAATTTTGATTTTGCATTAGCTCGCTTTGATCGAAGTTGGGGTCTATCCAAGAACGAGTTAGTGTGCCCTTTTGCATGATTAAATTCTTGCTGTTTTCGACCTCGATCGTAGTGCCGGTGATTTGATAGTGATCTTTGTCGGTAATCGTATAAATTTGATTATCTTGCACGGTTTGTGCGGCTCTGGTGATCGTGCCGCCGCCTGAATTATGGATTAGATAGTACTTTCCTTCGTCTAAATCTGATTTTATACCCTCTATCTTTGTACCGTTTAAATTCGTATTGCCATTAGTGGTTAGAGTAAGCGGCGCATCCGCTTCGATCGTGGAGTATAAATCATTGAAATTTATAGAGCCGAAATTTTTAATGTCTTTAGCTTTTTTAATGCCACCGCCGACCCAATTTTCTATATGTAAGGTATTAGTTTTATCCGTAGGCTTATTACTGCCGTAGATTGTACCGCTTATCGTGCCGCCTCTAAAATTTACATTGCTATTCTCGACGCTACCGCTTGTAGCGTAGCCTGCATAGACGTCTCCTGCTATCGTCGTTCTTTCTTTATTGATATAAACGACCGCATTTTTGACGCTTCCTGCGCGTGCGCCATAGACATTGCCGCCTACGTGCACGCCTTTGTTGGAGTCTGACGCTCCTAGAGTAACTCTATCGCCGTCCGATTCGCCTGCAATGCCGTTTGCTGCCGCGACATCGCCTTTTACTGTACCTTTTATAAGATCAACTACGCTTCGCGAGCTTGAGGCGCCGCCCAAAGAGCCCGTGACGCTGCCTACGATCGCATCGTCGTTATTGATTTCTACGCGATTTGCGCTCATTGCGCTAGCACTATTTGCTTGACCGCCTACT
>NZ_CALKTC010000055.1 GCF_937996225.1 uncultured Campylobacter sp.
AGGGCCGCTACCTGCTGGCCGCTACTTTCGGTAACGTCCACGGCGTGTATAAGCCGGGCAATGTTGTGCTGAGACCTGAAATTTTAAAAAATTCACAAAAATTCGTCCGCGAAAAATTTAATCTGCAATCCGAAAAGCCTGTAAATTTCGTCTTTCACGGCGGCAGTGGCAGCGAGACCTCCGATATCAAGGCAGCCGTGAGCTACGGCGTGGTAAAGATGAATATCGACACTGACACGCAGTGGGCGTTTTGGGACGGCGTGCGCGCTTATGAGGCCAAAAATCGCGGCTATTTGCAAGCTCAAATCGGCAATCCGGAAGGTGAGGATAAACCGAATAAAAAATTCTACGATCCTCGCAAATGGCTGAGAGCAGGCGAGCAGAGTATGGTGGCGCGCTTGCAGGTCGCATTTGACAATCTAAATTGCCTAAATAGGAACTAATATGGATCGCCCGAATAACGAAGTGCTCGATATCACGCTACCTGAGGCGAAGGAGCGCTCGCTAGCGGGCGTTTTTTTTAAGATCGCAGCTCTGCCGATCGCGGTTTTTGTGGTGTTTTTGCTGGGCTATTTGGGGCTTATCGGGCTGAAGGTAGAGACGCACTCGATCCTGATGCTTGCAGTTTTGCTCATTATCGCGCTAGTTTTAGCTCGTCATAATGCAGAATATGGCTGCTTAAATTTTCAAAATAATATTGATGATTTCAAGCGCGAGCTAAAGAATTACATCGTCGCCAATCTCTTAAGTATCGGCGGTAAGAAAAAATCCGATGCTAGCTTTGATCTTTTTGTGGACGAATACGGCTACTCGCTGCGTAATCAAAACTACGCTTCCGTCGCATCGGCAGTCTTTCCGATGCTTGGAATTTTAGGAACTTTCATCTCGATTGCGATTTCGATGCCGCACTTTTCCTCAAGCAATATCGATGGGCTCGAAACCGAGATCGCGCAGCTTCTAGGCGGCGTAGGTACAGCGTTTTACGTCTCGATCTATGGAATTTTCTTAGCGCTTTGGTGGATATATTTTGAGAAAAAGGGCATCAGCAAATATGAGCGCCTGCTCATCAAATACAAAAATTCCACTAAAAATTTCTTCTGGAACAAAGACGAAATAACACAGGGCTATCTGAGTGAAATTTTAAACGCTAATTCTGAAATTTCGCGCTCATTTGCGATGATGAGCTCTACGAATTTTACTGAAAGGCTAAACCGCCTAATCGATGAAAAAATTGGCGCTTTTGAAAGCGTAATGGAAGCCGAGAAGCGAAGTATGGCGATTACACAAGAAGAGCTTGAAAAAGCAGGCGAGATGATCCAAAGGACAAATCTTGCTCACGGTGAGCTAGATAAGAGCTTCACTCAAATTTTATCTGCGCTCAAGTCCGTGTCTGCAAGCCTAATCGAAATTCAAAACGGAATTTCCGCGCAGTATCTAAGTCAGTCTAAGACTTTAACGGACGGGCAAGGCGAGCTGGCTAACGTTACGAGTGCATTAAGCGCTCAAATCAAGAGCCTAAATGCTTCCTTGGGCGGGTTTGCGGGCGAAATTTCAAGTTCGCAGAATGCTTACGCCGCTAAAATTGACGCTAGCTTTAAGGAACTAAGCGCGGATTTAAAGGCACTTTTAGCTGGAGAGGGCGCTGCGCGGACGAGCAACGAAAGCATCATCGAAGAGCTTCGCAAAACGCTTGCGAGCATCGATGAAAAAGCACTTTTAGATGAAAACGAATAACGAAGAAAAAGAGACCTTTTGGATTGCGTACGCCGATTTGATGGCGGGACTGCTTTTTGTTTTCGTGCTTTTAGTAGGCGGCATCATCGTCAAATACTTCCTCACGCAAAGCAACCTGCAGGAGAAAGAAAGTCAAATTTCAAGCGCGCTAGCAAGCCTGCAAAGCCAGGAGAAAAAAAGCGCCGAGCTTGAAGCGCTGAATAAAATTTTTAGCGACCAGCTTGAGAAGCTGAACATAGAAAACACCGACCTTCGCAAGCAAAATTCCATCTATTTCATACAGATCGAAGATCTAACCGAGATGGCTGAGAAGCTGAAAAAAGAGAATTTAGACATCAACTCGCTTCTGCAAAAAGCGCGCGACGACGCCAACGCTACGATCAGCCAGAACGAGCTTAAAATCGCCTTTTTGCTCGATCAGCTCACGAAGAAGGAGAGCGATTTTAATAAAATTTTACAAGACCTCAACGTCACGAAAAACCGCATCCGCAACCTCACCGGAATGAAGGTCAAGATCATCGCCGATCTGAAGGAGAAGCTGGGCGGCAAGATCCGCATCGATAACGAAAGCGGCGCGATGACGCTAAGCTCGTCGATCCTTTTTGACAAAGGCTCAAGCGAGCTGAAAGAGGGCGCCAAAGAGACGCTTCGCTCGACGCTGCAGAGCTATTTCGCCGCGCTTTTGAATAACGATGAAATTCGCGAAAATTTAGATCAGATCATCATCGAAGGGCACACGGACAGCGACGGCGGGTATTTGTATAACCTCGAGCTCTCGCAAAATAGGGCGTTTGCCGTGATGGATTTCATCAACTCGTGGAATAAAGACGAGCGACTGCAAAAATATCTCATCGCCAGCGGTCGCAGCTACACGCAGCCCGTGATGCGTAGAGGCGTCGAGGACAAGGACGCTAGCCGCCGCATCGAGATAAAATTTACCCTTTCAAACAAAGAGGCGATGGAGGAGATCAGGAAATTTTTGCAGTTCGACGCGAACGCTACGAATTAGTAGCTCGCCCTTAACGGCTCGCTCGAAATTTTAGCCTGCAAAAAAGAGGGCTTAAAATTTTAAAATTCTTAACGAATTCGCGAATTGCTTGAAATTTCAGCGGCGACGGAACGCATCCTTTTATTTTGACGCGAATATTATGAACGAGCGTCTCGCTAAATTTTACCGTAGCCCTTACGTGGCGTTTATGTAGTATCTGCTGCGGCGGAATGGGTTTAAATTTTAAACCCGCGTATTTTGCCGCGCTTTTAGTGCTGCTGTGCGCGACGATATAATTCAAATTTTGACCTTTAAATTTAAGTCGCAAATTTAAGCAGGTTTAACGGGCGGCTTAAAATTTAAACGGATTAAAAGCCTTGTTCGTTTAGCTTTCTATATCCGTTACAACCGACTTGATCACCCAAATCACAAGCTTTGCCGAAGTATTTTTTTGCCATACTTATATTCTGACTTATGCCTTTTCCTAAATAATATGAAATTCCGATATTATAGCATCCGCTTCCATCTTTTAAATTGCAAGCTTTTAGATATAGTTCATTTGCCTTTTTATAATCTTGCTTTACGCCTTTGCCAGAGCTATACAAAACTCCTAGATTATAGCACCCTTTGCCATATTTCAAATCACAAGCCTTAGAATATAACTCATTTGCTTTATTATAGTTTTGTTCTACACCTTCTCCTTGTTCATATAAAAACCCTAGATTGTTGCATCCTGCGTCATATTCTAGGTCGCAAGCTTGAGAATATAGCTTGCTCGCTTTTTTATAATCTTTATTTATGCCTTTGCCGTGTTCATATAAAATTCCAAGATTAGTACATCCTATGCCATATCCTAAATTACAAGCTTTAGAATACAATTCACTCGCTTTTTTATAATCTTGTTTTTCATATAAAGCCCCTAGATCATTACATCCTAACCCATATCCTAGATTACAAGCTAGAGAAAGTAAGTTTCTTGCTTTCTCGATATTTTGTTTTATGCCTTCGCCTAAATAGTGTAAGACTCCAAGATTGTAACATCCTTCGGCAATTTCTAAATCGCAAGCTTTAGAATACAATTCGCTTGCTTTCTTATAGTCTTGTTTTATACCTTCGCCCGAGGCGTATAAGAGCCCAAGATTATTACATCCTGTGCCATGTCCTAAATCACAAGCTTTAGAATATAGTTCACTAGCTTTTTCGAAGTTTTGTTCTACATCTTTTCTTGAGTCATACCAAAGCCCTAATATATAGCATCCTTCGCTATATCCTAGATTGCAAGCTTTAGAAAGTAATTCATTCGCTTTTTTGTCGTCTTGCTTTATAGACGTACCTAAATAGTATGAAGCTCCAAGATTGTAACATCCTTCGGCAACTTCTAAATCACAAGCTTTAGAATAGAATTGATCCGCTTTTTGGTAACTTTGTTGCACGCCTTCACCTTTTTCATATAAAATTCCAAGATTATGGCAGCTTTTACCATGTTTTAAATCGCAAGCTTTCAAATATAGTTCGCTTGCTTTTTTATAATCCTGTTTTATATTTTCTCCGAAGTAATATGCGTTACCGAGATTTGCACACGCCGATGCATCGTTATTGTCGCATTTACTTTGCAGTTCGCTTTCATTAAAATCACTCTGTTTTGCCACTACTAAAGCCGCCGTAGCGATCAGCGCTAAAAATATCTTTTTCATACATCGCTCCGTTTAAAATTTCGGCTATTTTATTTCATTTTCGCTTAATCTTTTGAAAATCGGCGAGCTGTAAATTTACATCGCCGCGAGCTTAAAGGCGAAATTTAGCAAAAAGCGTTAAAATTCCAAGCATTACAAGGAGTAAAAATGAAAATTTTAAAAAGCACGAAGGCAAATTTCAAAGAGGAGTTTGCAAGGCTGGTGCGCCGCGGCGAGACGGATATGAGATCGGTAATGCCCGTCGTAAGCGGTATCATCGAAGATATCAGAGAGCGCGGCGATGAGGCGCTAGCTGAACAGATTGAGAAATTTGACAGATGGCGCGTGCAGGGCGATCTGGCTATCACTCGCGAGCAGATGAGTCTCGCGTATGAAGGCTTAACCGCAGAGCTTAAGAATGCGCTTCGGGTCGCATACGAGCGCATCTACGCCTATCACGAAAAGCAGCTTGAGAGAAGCTGGTTTAGCTTCGATCCAAGCGGCGCGATGCTCGGGCAAAAGATCACGCCGGTAGATCGCGCGGGGCTGTATATCCCGGGGGGCAAGGCAGCGTATCCGAGCTCGCTTCTGATGAACGCGATCCCCGCAATCGTCGCGGGCGTAGAGGATATCAGCGTCTGCACCCCTGCCGTGGGCGGCGTCGTAAATGAGCTACTGCTTGCGGCTATGCATGTGCTGGGGATCAAAAAAGCCTACAAGGTGGGCGGCGCAAGCGCGATCGCGGCGATGGCATACGGCACGCGCACGATCGGCAAGGTCGATGTCATCACGGGCCCTGGGAATATCTTCGTAGCGACCGCTAAAAAGCTCGTATTCGGCGACGTAAATATCGATATGATCGCAGGCCCTAGCGAAGTGGGCATCATCGCAAACGCCGCGGCAAATCCGCGCAACATCGCTGTGGATCTGCTCAGCCAAGCCGAGCACGACGAGATCGCGAGTAGCTTTTTGATAAGCGACGATGAAAAATTCGCTCTTGCCGTCGCAGAGCACATCGAGCGCGAGCTGCCTACGCTCGCACGTGAACCGATCGCTCGCGCCAGCATCCAAAACAAGGGCGCAGTCATCATCGCACGCGATATGAACGAGTGCGTGGAGCTGATGAACGAGCTTGCGGTCGAGCACCTCGAGATCGCGACCGAGAACGCCTACGAGCTGCTTCCGCGCATACGCCACGCAGGCGCGATATTTTTGGGCCACTACACGCCAGAGGCGATGGGCGATTACCTCGCAGGCCCCAACCACACGCTGCCGACCGGCGGAAGCGCGCGATTTTTCTCGCCTCTGGGGGTTTATAACTTCATCAAACGAAGCTCGATCATAGCGCTAAATAAACGCGCCATAGACGAGCTCGGACGCGCGTGCATGGCACTAGCGGATGCCGAGGGGCTAGGCGCGCACAAAAAATCGGTACAGATTAGATTTGAAGAGAAGTGATTTTGCGGCGGTAACGAAATTACGAAATGAAATTTTAAAAAAGCGGCTCAGGGCTTAAATTTACCCGCATATGGCTTAAGGCGGTTCGCATGCAGATTAAAAATTGCGAAGCGAAATTTTAAAAAGCACCGGCGGCAGTTGCGAAACCGAGAGTCGAAATTTTAAAATTTAAGAACGAGTTAAATTTTAAAAAATGTAAGCGTCGAGGTAAGAGTAAAATTTTAAAATTTCAAAAGCGCTATAAATTTAAAAAAACGGCCGTATTTGATTAAAATTTAAGGCAAATTTACTAAGCGAAATGATATACTTTCGCTGATTTTTTACAAGGAGAGAAAAATGAAAAAATCACTTTTAGTTTTGGCTAGTTTTGGCTTTGCGCTAAGTCTTAGCGCCGCAGATCTTTCAGATAGCTGCAAAGAGTATTTCGCAGATCTTGATAAGATGGTTGACACCTACAAACAAGCTGGTCAAGAGCAGCAGGTCAAGATGTATGAGGATCAAAAAAAGCAATCTATGGATCAGATCAGCGCACTTCCTAAGGAGCAGCAAGAGGCCACTTGCAAACAAGCTAAAGAGATATTTAAGCAGATGATGGATCAGATGAAACAACAAGGCGCTATGAAATAAATACCTTCGCGGGCACGATGATGCCCTCTTCAGTCGCGGCGATGCGATATCGTCGCGATTAATTCTTTTTAGACTCACACTTTTTTAAAAATTTTTAAATTTTAAAATTTGGATGTTTTATCCTCGCTGCTTTCGGGGCTTGCTAAGAATTTCAGATTTGATATTCGGCTCGTTGCAGGAAGTTAAAATGAAATAAAGCGCTCGCATCGTTAAAATGCTCCGTAAGGCGATGCATCTTAGTGGGACGCTGCGGTGCACCAAAGATTTACGAGCCGCTTTGGCGCGCTTGAAACAGCACCTCATCAATATGACGAATTCAGGGCTCGGTTTGAGCGTTATTTTATCGCGATTTGAAATAGCCGGGGCTCATAGATAGAGCGAATTCGCGTCTCAGTTTGCCGCTCTGCCTATGAAATTTACGGCCAAAAACATCTCGCAAAATCGCCTTGGATTTTAATCCTTAGTAACGATCGTGCCGTTTTGTATTTCGTGCAAGCAGACATTTCTGTGCAGCTCTTTACCGCCATCTAAAGTATAGTAGTGCGTTGTTACTGTGCAGCGTAAATCGGCGTCGATGACGAACTCCTGCTTGGCGCGCATCGGCGGCTTGCTTTTACCGCAGTGCACGTAATCGGCGTAAATTTCGCGACAATCGCTTATACGAAATGCGTCGTTTAAAAGGCACATAAAAACATATTCGTGCCCGTGCTTGCTATCTTGGAAATCCCCCAGATAAAGCCTTAGCAGAATTGTTTTGGCGCTCTTTTTTGGCAAACGACAAGCCCTTATGTCTTTGATCCTCTCCCAATACGCGCTTAGATTGTCGATTAAAAAATTCTCCTTTGCGAACGAAAACAGCTCATTTTTATCAAGTAAATTTTTATCGATAGCTGCTAAGGGCGAAATTTCTCCCGGATAGCGCATTGGCAGTTGCGCGATCGGTAGATCGTCGTAGATATTTTTCATACTCTGATAAATCTCTGGCCGCGGCGCATCGTCTTCCTTGACCGCGGCATTTTCCATGCCGCATAGCGCAAGTAGGCACAGCAAAAATATCCACACCTGCTTCATAGCATTCCCCCTTGTTTCGGTCGTGATCCCTTTTCTCCTAATCATACTGAAAATTTTAAAGCCTTATTAATATGAAGAAAAAAGATCAAAAATCAAAGCGCCGCTTTACAACCACTCTCGCGCTGTCTTTTTCTGCCCTTGCTTTTGGGTTAATTTAATCCGAGTTCTCTTGTTCTTGTGTGAAACGGACGATGCGCGACTATTCGCCTTCCGTAGCCTTTTCGGTGAAGCTAACAATGTGCGGAGCTGCAATGCGCGCGTAATCCTGCGCGTTTAGGATGATCGAGTGATCAAGCAGGCCCGCGTTGAAAGCAATCTCTTCGAAGCGTCCGAACAGCGACGGATCGGCGATTAGCAGCAGCTTGTCGTGGAAGCTAAAAGGCGGCACCGAGCCGATGACGCAGTCCGTGAGATCGCCCACTTCATCGGAGCTTACGAGCGATGCTTTCGTGCCGCCGAGCCCCTCTGCCAAGCGCTTTAGATCGGTTTTATGATCGGCTGCGAAGACCGCTAGGACGTAAATTCTGCCGTTTCTACCCGCGGGTTTGTCGCTAGGAAGCTTCAGCTGCTGCGGTACGTTTGCGCAGATTTGATCGGCGATTAAAGCTAAATTTCCCGCGCAGGCGCCGTTTTCGCAGCCTTGAGCGCTCGCAAGGGCGGAAGCATCGAGATTTTGCGCGTCATCGGCGCTTGCTAAATTTAAATTTTGCGAAAAAGAAATTTGCCCATCCTTAAAGCCCTTGATCGTGCAAACCAGCGCCTTTGCGCCTTGTCCTAGCTGCGTGCCGCGGATTTTGGCGACTTCGGCGGAGGTGCCCGCGCTTTCGTGAGCTACGACGCGGAAGCGCGCCCCCTGCTGCGTCAAAAGCTCTTTTAGGCTTTCAAAAATTCTCTCTGACATGCTCTCTCCTTGTTTTTGCGAAATTATACTGAAATTTTAACCAAACGACCCATCGATGCCGAAATTCCATTCTTCGCCGTAGAATTTATCTCGCCTGCGCGCAAAACCATTGCGCGATGAAAGATCTATTGCATGGCGGAAATTCCGCCATGCATAAGCTCGGTCCGCCCTGCTTCTTGCGAAATTATTTCATCTTGCGGATTTTAGGCTCTTTGCTCTCTACGAGCTCGTAAATTCTAAGCTCGACCTTGACGTCTTTGGGCGCCAAAATTCTAATTTCGCCGCCGTCGTAGGCGAATGGATGCGTGAGCTCGTAATAGATCCGCTTCTTTTGCTTCTTGCCGTCGCAGAGCATCAGCGTTTGAGCAAGCTCATCGCCGCCGCTAAACTCGTAATAAAGCCCGTCCGAGCCCTCTTTTTGCTCTATTTTGCCACCGATCAGATACGCGTCGTTGCAGTCGGCTTTGATCTCTTTGGAAAAGACCGCTTCGACCTTAAACTGCTGCGGCGGCATCTTTGACGGCGTTAGCTCAAAGACGTTTAGCTGCTTTTGCGCTTCGCCGCCGAATAAAAACAGCGGCAAGAGGAAGAATAAAACGCTTTTTCTCATACTTTACTCCTTGAAAAGATATTTTTATTTAAAATTTTAGCAAAATTTTTACTCATTAAACTGAAATTTCAATCGACTTTGTTTTTATCTGTAGCAGATAATATTTTTTAGCGCCTCTGCCTCCGGTTTTAACGCCTCGCTATCGGTTTTTTGCGCGGTGCTCTTTTTGTTCGCTAAATTTTTGCTAGAGCTTTGCAGCGATGGCTTTTCGTGCGAGTTTAAAGTTTTGACGGCGTCGCGCGATATTTCGCCCTGCGTCTGCGCGGTAGAAATTTCGCCGCTAGCCCCGCTGGCCTTGCTCGCATGGCGGCTTAGCACACTTTTGACGCTTATCTTTTTGCCTGCGTAAAACGCCTCGCAAAGCCCGCCTTGCGCCTCATAGTCTGTCACTTTGACGCCGCCTTCTTGAAATTTGTAAAATTTTACCCGTTTTGCTCTGCGTAGCTCCTGAGCTCCGCCCCATACGCCCGCCTCCGCGTCCAGATCCGCGAACGCAAATGCACCGTCTGTAGCCTTATACATATTGCCGAGCCTTATCGGTATTCGTTCGCCGCTCTTTTTGGTAAGCACGAAGCCGATCTTTTCGCCATCTTTTGGGTGCGGGCGGAACTGCCCCGAGAAAAATGCCGTGAAAAACGCGACCTCCTTGACCTCGCCGTCGGTGCTTAGGTACCTCGTCCAGCCATCTTCGGGCACGTCGATCTCGGCAACGTCTCGTCCGTCCTTTGCGCCGCATTTTAAGCCCGCGCAGCCGCTAAGCGCTAATGCTGCAAGCGCGGCTAGAAATAGATTTTTCATATTTTTCCTTCAAATAAATTTTGGCTCGGAGTAGGGCGCCCGCCGCGCCTCGGCGCGTAAATCTGCACGAAATAGGGCGCGCTAGCTCACTCCGCAGGCTTGATGCGCTACCGCGTCTAAACACACATAAATCGCGCGAGATAAGCGGTAGCGCGGAATTTTAACGTCGCTCGGCGCGTTTTGCAAGCACTTTGCGGTAAATCCGCCCGAAACCTCGGGCGCGCGAAGCCCATATTACAGGCTAAATTTATCAAGCCGATGTCGCCCAGATGCGTAAAAATCGCTGTCCGTTCGCCTCAAACGAGCACTCCTGCCAGTCCCAGTCGTTCTCGCCGCCCATTGCGAAATTTTGAGGCTCGTCTGATAGAGCCGCCGCACTCAAAGCAGCCGTTATCCGCTCTTTCATAAAATCATCGGGCTCGCAGGACTTGAATTTTTCAAATTTTATCTCGTAAAGGGAGGCGAGCCCAAAATCCGCGCGCACGAGCTTGCCGCACTGCTGCGCGAACTCTGCCGCGCTATATTCGTGCTTTGGGGCGTAGTACCAAACCTCCAGCTCCTCGATGCTTTCGCCCCCAAATTTTATGGATTTTATCATTCTGACTCCCTTTTCGCTTGTCGCGGCGGTTTAAATTTTGTTGCTTAAATTTCACTTGCGCCCATACGGCGCAGGTCTTACGCGTAAGATAAAACCTTCGCCATTTGGCGCGAGTGCGCTGCGCAGGCAAATTTTAAATTTAATCCGCCGCGCTTTAAATTCAGACGTCGAAATCCGCCCGCATCCCCTCTTTGCCCTTTGGCGTAAAATAGCAAACGACGTAGCAGAGCATTCGGTCTTTGCAGTCGTATTTGGCTTCGAGGCCACGGGTAATGTGTGCAAACTCCTGCGGCGGCTTGTCCGCAAAGGCGCCTCGCAGCTCCTCTGCGGCGATATGTCTTGGACTAAGGAGCAGATACGCCGCGCCGCCGTCCTCATCCTCGCTTATCGCGCGTAAAATTTCACCGCTCGCGCGAATGCCCCTTGCCGTTCCACTCTCGCAGGCTCAAAAACGTCGTGCCGCCGTCAGCGTCCAAAGCCTTTTCGTTTGGAATTTGAGCGCGTAAGGCGCTTTCATTTAAGCTCTCCTCGCTCGCGACCTCGATAAAAACGTCCGTGCCGAGCAGATAGCTGGTCCGCTCAAACTCGCTTTCGTACTCCCGGCCGTCAAATTTAGCGGCAAATTCGCGCACCCGCTCGTCCGCTTCGCAGCCGAACATCATCGCGTCGCTATCTGAAATTTTAACGATATAAGGCTCGCTCATGAGGTTTTCCAAAATTTTATTGCGGCCCGCATTTTCCGTAAAACCACTCGCGAGTTTCGTTTAGCTTAAACTCGCCGTCTTTTAGAAAATACTGCTTGCTGCTTTTGATCGCGTTTTCGCCCGTAGCTATGTAATCGCCGATGAAGCCGCGATCCAAGACGTCGTGCGCTAAAATTTCAGGCTCAAAGACGTTTTGCGTCCTTTGCGTCTCGTGCCATTTGCCGCTCTCATCAGGCTCGCGCAGGATGATCGAGATGTTGTTGCCCGCTTCGTCGTAGCCGTAAATATACTCGTACTGCTTGCCATCGGAAGCCGCGCGATTTTTTATCACGTTGCCGCGCGCGTCGTAGCTAAACTCGTTTTCAAACACGACCTCCCAGCGTTGCGATTCCTCGCGCCAAAGCACGGTTCGCTCGCGTAGCGGTCTGCCTTCCTCGGTCTCCTCGTGTACGTTTTTGTAGTACCCCCTCCACTCGTTTTTTGCGGCGTCCCAGCGCGATCTTAGCTCGCTAAAGCGCCTATACTTAGGCTCGATCTTGCGCAAGATCTTTTCATCGCGCTCCCAGGCGCCGTCGCGCCATATAAAATTTATCTCGCTGCGCGTCCCGTCCGCCGCCGTAAAGACGGTATGTTTTGTAAGCGGTACCCATTTGCCGCGCCATGCGTAGCCTTCGTAGCCCGCGTAAACGTCGCCGTTGTAGTGATATATCGATTTTTCGTACGGCATCCATTTTTTCGCTTTGGCGTTCCATTCATAGGTCGCTACGAAATTGTTTCTGTCGCTTTCATCGACAATCCTTTTTGTAAGGTGCGTCGGCGTCCATCTGCCCTTTTTTAGCGTGAAATTTTGCAAAATTTCCGTTTTACCCTCGCGCTTTTCGACGGCTTTTTCCCCATCGTATGGTTTACCGTCCTTTTGCAAACTGAAATAAATTTTCGAGCCGTCCTTTGCGATCTCCTGCTTGCTTATCGCCGTTTCGCGAAATTTATTTGCGTCCGCGTCCCAATCGTATTTGATATTTTCGATCTCGCGCTCGCCGCTTTCGTCAAATTTACTAAAGCTTTTCGATACGGACGCTCCCTCTTCGCTGCTTTTTTTGTAAATTTTTTCTAGGCGGCGGGTTTTAGCGTCGTAGTTTTGGCTCACTTCATATTCGTAGCGCGGTACGGCGCCACCCTCTGTTTTGTAGCTCGTCTTTTGCAGGCAGATTTTATCCGCCGCCGCATGTTTCGTCGCTGCCTCGCCCGTCTCGGTCGCGCCCGCAGGCATCGCAAGCGTTAATGTCGCCGCCAAAATAGAGCCTGCTAAAACTGCCGATCGCGCCCTCGAATTTACCGCCGCTCGCGCCCTAAAAGCACCCGCTGAAATAATCGCTCGCGCCTTTAAATTTGCCGCCGCAAAATCTGCCGTGTCCTCGGGCAAAATTTTAAAAATACCTCTCATGACCGCTCCTTTTATTGTCTAAATTTTAATCCATGCTACGTCCGCTAAATTTAACCGCATAGCTCGCGCCGCGCCCGTTAAATTTAAACGCCACGCCGATAAAATTTAATCGCAGCACTCGCGCAAGGTCGCGCAGATAAAATTTAGCCGCGAAATTTTACCGACGCATCTTCAAACGCTACTTTATCTTTTTATATTTCCACGTCTTTTCCGTTATGAGCTCGGATTTGCCGTCTTTAATCTTAAATTCCTTAAAGCTCGTTATCGCGTAGATACTAGGCATCTCAAACATCATCAGCGCGGCTCCGTGCCCCACGCTGTCTGATGGGATTTGGGTATCGTAAGTAGCCTCCGAGCGCCCGGTTTGCACCCATTTGCCGCCGTCGTCAAGCTTGTAGATATCCATCGCGGTATTGCTGCCGTGCTCGTCGTAGCTATAGACGTATTTGCCGCTGCTGGAATTTGATTCGTAACTTTGCTCTAGTAGTCGCTCGCCCGATTTATCGTAAATTTCGCCGTTTGAGTAGCTTTTGACCCACTCTTTAAGTCGCTCGTCCCACAGATACGAGGTCATATTAAGATCCGCCCCCTTCTTGATAACGGTTTGTTTGCTCATATTATCCCACGCGCCCTTCTCGTCGTTCCAGATGAAGCTCGTAACGATCCCCTCGCCTTTCGCGGCATCAAGCTCGTGCTTACTCATCGTCGCGTTTTGCCACGCGCCGCCCCTAAAAGTGCTGCGGATCTGCTCGTAGCTGCCGTTTCGATCGCCGTTAAGCATCTCTCGCTCGCTGTTTTGCCACGCGCCGTTTACAAACTCGTAGCTCACGTATCCGCTCATCTCTCCTGAGCCGTCGTAGAAAATTTCAGTCTTATCTTTGGGCTGCCAGCTCTTGCCGTCCCATTTGAAGCTTATCGTAAGCTCCTCCTTATCCCACGCGTTTTTTACGGATCTGTTCATGCTATCTTTCTGCCATTTGCCCTTTACAAACTTATATCGCACGTCCTGCGTCGCGTTACCGTCGTAGCTGGAGACGGTTTTGCTCGCATTGCGCGTGCCGTCATCCGCTATCGAATTGCTCTCGCGCGTCGTGACGCCGTCTTTGACGCCTTCCATGTAGTCTTCTATTTTTTTCCACTTGCCGCTTTTAAGATTGAGGTTAAATACTTCAAATTTAACCATATCCCCCTTTTCGTCAAAGTAGCTGATCTCTTTGTAGCTAGAGCCTAGGCCGTCCGAGAAGTTCGTATCTCTTATCTGCTCCAGTTTGCGCGCCGCCGCGTCGTAGCTTAGATGCGTGCTCTCCTTGCGTTCTTTAATTGACTCGTAGCTCATACTTTGCACCATATACTCATACTCCTTGGCAAACGCCGCCGCACAGAGCAGCGCAAGTATCGTAGCGAGCTTTTTCATCCTCTCTCCTTGGAAAAAATTTTGATAATTATATAATGTTCGTATATAAAAACGGATAAAATTTCGCTGCGCGGCTAAATTTAAAAAACTTCGATTTTTAGGCGGTAGCGGTGGAATTTTATGCTGCGGTATACTCATGCAATTCTGCGTAGATCGGCGAGCGGAATTTTATGTCGCTAAAGCCGGTTTTACTCAAATATGCGGCGTAAATTTTACGCAAGCCGCTAGGAAGCGCCTTTGGGTAAAATTTAAGAGAAATTTCTATAAAATTTCGGCTCAAATTGCATTAAGGATCGCTTATGGGATACGTTTATTTGGGGCTTGCGATAATTTTGGAGCTAGCAGGGACCAACTGCATGAAGCTCTCGGACGGATTTAGTAAGCTGAATTATTCTCTAGCCACGTTAGCGGCATACGGCGCCTGCTTTTATTTTTTGGCACTCGCGCTAAAAACGGTAAAACTCAGCATCGCCTACGCCACGTGGGGCGGGCTCGGCATAGTGTTGGCATCGCTGCTTTCGGTGTTTTATTTCCACGAAAAACTCTCTGCGCCCGCGATCTGCGGCATAGCGCTCATCGTGATAGGCACGGCGATGTGTAATTTCTTCGGCGCAGGGCACTAAGACGGCGCGTTTAAATTTAGCCTCCGATCTAACTATCGCTACTGCAAAAGCGGCGCGAGCCTCAGCCGTCTGCGTAAATTTTAAAATTTTATAAATTTACCGCCTCGCCTCGCTGCCGCGCTATGTCCGTGCCGAATGTACCCGGTGGGAGCGGTAAAATTTTAACCGCCGCCTAATCTTACAAAAAATTCTTATCGATCAGGTCGTAGTTTTTATATAGCCTGCGCAGCTCGTCTCGCACCTCCATCAGCGCAAAGCCGAGCAGATTTTGCCCGCGCCACGCGCTCGGACGACTTGCGTTTTCGCTCTGCAGCCCAAGGCCGATACCACAAATTTTATCCAGCGGGCTGGTCTCAACTAAAATTTTATCTCCCGTCGCGAGCAAAAAGCGCATCATCGCGGGATTTCGCGTAAATTTATAGTAATTGCCGCTTAGCACGACGCTGTAGCGCACCTCGCCCCAGAGCCGCTCATCAAAGCCCCGCACTTGCCTGCCTAGCGCCTTCATCTGCTTTGCATCGCGGCTTTGCATTATCCGCTCCCGCGTCTGCTCGTCGCCGAATATTTGCGCCTTACTCGCCATCATAAACTGCTCGGCGCATAGATACTCGTCGGCATCTACGGCAAAAGGCGAGCTCTGCCACTGCCCGAGGCAGGATTCATCCGCGGCCGCATCCGGCTTGTAGAAAAATAGAAATTCGTGCGCTTTGGAAGAATTTATTAGCGAGGTTTTGTCGTATTTCGACGCTCCGCCACGTCGCCAAAACGGCACGCCCTCGCGGTAGAAATCGTCTATGTCGTCCGTAAGATCGTCCCTAAGCTCATCACACTCGCTAAATTTCAAATTTCGTGGCTCCGCGCAGCATCTGTCGCTGCCATGCGCGCATTTTACGCGCTCATTTTCAGACGTCTCGTCCAGCCCGTCCCAGTCGCCGTAGTGCCAAAAGCAAGGATAGGGGAAGGTCCGTGAATACGCTTTTTGCGCCGCTTTATCCAGCCGCTCGAACCACTGCCAAAATTTAAATTTATAATCCTCTGCCGCGCCCATTCGCCAGCCAAGCGAAAACTCGCTAAGAGCGGGGTATTTGATCCACGGCGGCGGCATCACGTTTTTTAAAATTTCGCTCACGCCTTTTCCTTAAATTTTATTTTGAAGCATAGCTTGAAATTTACCTAAATTTAGCCTGCGAGCTGAAATTTAGGCAAAATGCGGTTAAGCTAGCAAAGCCCTCTATACGAGCTTAGCCGCAAATTTAGTCGCAGAAGCGCTCGTCGGTGCGATATTTCTTGCGCTCGGCGATGTAATTCGCTCTGTTTTTCGGATCGGCAAAATACTGCTTTTGCTTTTGCTGATCGGCTTCGAGCTTTTCTATCACTTCTTTTAGAGCTGCCTTGCGGTCGCTAGCGATGGATGGGAATTTATCTGAAAATATCGCCTTGTACGGATGATCCTTTACCCAATCGACCGCCTTTTCGACTATGATCTGCTGCTTGTCGATGTCGCAAAATGCGTAGGGGTTGATCACGTCGCCCGCAAGGTGCATGAAAGCGGAATTTGCCTCGACCGTCTCCATAAACATCGTGCCGCTGACGTCGATTACCGAGGCGAAGGAGATGAAGCGGTATTTGCCTGCGTAGAACCAAAACACCGCGTCGTCCTTAAGCCCCAGATCATAAGCGCGTGCAGCGACCGTCATCAGCGTGGTCGGAGCGATCATGTCCGGGGCGTCTTCGATGATTTTGATCGCTTTTTTCAGGCTCGGCACGTCGTTTTTCATCAACAGACCGTCGATCGGCTCGTAAACATGCACGTATTCGGGCTTACCATCCTTAGCCGAATAAAACGGCGAAACATAGATGTCGATCGAAGTGATTTTTTCCACTTTATCCTCACCCTGGGCGCTCAAAGTCGCAGCCGCCGCTGCACAGAGCAGTAGTGAACGAAATTTTTTCATGGTCTCTCCTTCGGTTAAATTTTGTAAATTTGCTTCGTAATTATACCCTGAAATTTAAGAGCGTGAGCTTGATCTTTAACGAATATATTTTTGCGGAATTTTAATTTTTGCGGCGGCTCTATTTTCTTTTGATCAGGCTTTAGCGCGACGCTTTACGCGGCTAAATTTAAGCGCCGTTAGCTGCTAAATTTACATTTCAATCTAGCTCGCTCACGCAAATTTTATAAATTTTGGCGCTTTTTAAAAGAGCTAAATATTCGCCGTTTCCGTACGAGCCGCAGCCCTCATTTTTGTTATTTTTCGAGCCGTCTGCGCCGAGAAAATTTAGGCTGATTTTTCTGTCGAATTCTAGTGTTTCGCCTTTAAATTTAAACAAAAACAGCTCATCTTTGTCGTTATCGGCCGGGCAAAACAGCACGCTTCGCTCATTTAGCGCGAAGTCGCGGCTCGCAAAAATATAATCGCTCTTTGAAAATTCTAGCTCGCACGTTTCAATAGCCGCGGAGTCCGGTTTATAAGAACTGATTTTTGGAGTATACGCCGTGGCTTGCCCGTCCTTGATACGCACGAAATCAAAGCTACTGCAATAGTGCGCGTAGCACGCGCCGCTAAATAGATTTATCGCGTAGCAGTCGTGAATCCGGCTGAGGTCAAATCCATAGAGCTTTTCGCCCGCCTCGTTCCAAACGGCGAGTTCACACTCGTCTCCGCCGAAGTTGCCGAAGAGCCCGTCGCCAAAATATGAAACGTAGAGTCGCCCGCCTTGTGCTATGATCTTTGCTATGCCGTCGCCCACGCAAATTTTGCCCGTTTGGGCGCCCAGCTCATCGATAAATTTTAAATTTTCCTCGCCGCGTTTTAGCTTCTCATCGTAGCGCGAGCGAGCGTTTAGTAGCGCCCAACGGTTTGGAAAATCCACGGGCACGGCGAAGCGGTAGCCGTTTTCGTCCGCGCCGGTTTTTATCTCGCGCAGCCGCCCATCTTGCATAAATTTTATGACGTATTCGCCCGCATCCTCGCATAGAAAATATATCTCGCCGCGCTCGGTGATGCCGATGCTGACGAGCTCTCGCGCCTCTTTTGGCGTTAGTTCGTAGCAAGGGGTTAAATTTAACCGCGATTCTTTGATTTTAATGGACTTTGACATTTTGATTTTTCAAATTTTACCGTTACAGCTCCTTCGATCTGTAATCGTAACTGAAATCTTTCGGCGAGTAGTAATTAAGCGTGTTGCCGTCCACTTCGCCGTAAGGATAGCCGAAATTATTGATCGGAAACTGCGCTGGGCGCGGGCTTAGCGTGAAGTCTCTGCCGTAGTTAAAGCCGATCCAGCACATCTCCCAGTTACCAAATAAATACTCGCGGATTTTAGCGAGCTTGCTGTCGTCATTGCTTAGCTTCTCGCCCAATCGCACCTTTGTAACGTCTGCGGGATCGACCGGGATCCAGCCGTGGCCTTTTAGATAAAATTCCGCCCTGCAGTGCTGTGCGCCCGAGATATGGCTGACGCCGTCTTTTGGTGCGGCGCCCATTTGAGCGCTAAATCTCGACGCGCCGACGCGGATGCCAAACATCTCTCTTGCGGCGATGCCCTGCGCGCGGCAAAGTGCGACGAAAACGCTATTTATGTCGGTGCATTTGCCGCTTAGCTTGCCGCTACTTAAAATTTGCTTCACGTCCCCTAGCCCGCAACCTAGCACGCTATTATCGCGCTGCATAGTGTTCGCCACCCACGTATAAATCGCGCGCGCCTTTTCCAGATCGCCCTTGATGCCGCCTGCGATCTCGTCTGATTTTTGCTTAACGACGCCGTCGATTTGAATCTGCGTGCTAGGCTCCAAAAACTTCGCTACCTCGGGGTTAAGCTTTTCGTTCGGATTAAATTTTACCTTGCTAAAATCGGTATTTCGCTCAAAGGTCTCGACGCTAAATTTAATGTTTAGCGTGGGCTTTGCCACACCGACGTAGCCGGCATAGAGCGTCGGAATTTTGCCGTAGTCCACGGACGGATCGTTGAAATTACCGTCAAATTTTACGTCGCTTACTTTTTGATATTCCGTGATAAGAGGAAGCGGTATCCAAAGCCGTGTCTGCTTGCCCTCCTCCAAAATTTCGTGATTTAGCGATAGCCCGAAAGTTCTCTTTTTGCCAATGACTTTTTCCCCGCCCAAAATGGTACTCGGAGTTGCCATAACGGCGCCTAAAATCGCAGTGTTTCTTAAAAAATCGCGTCTTTGCATGAAATGCCTTCAAAATAAAATGGCTAAGCCTTAGCCCTAATTACGCGTGGATTTTAGCCTTTTGCGGCTTTGAAATCGCTAAATTTTAAAATTCCGCAAGCCGTAAATTTTAAAATTCTATCCATATTTAAAATTTCAAAATTCCGCTCGCTTTAAAATTTTAGAATTTTACTCGACGCGGAATTTTAAAATTTCAAAATTTCGCCCAAAGACATAGCGCGAAATTTCGCCAAGGCGGGCATGATAGCCCGCAAACTAGGCGCGCAGGCAGTATGTATCGGCGGCGTAGGCTAAACTACGCAAAAGCGCCGCTGTCGCAAAGCCAAGCGTGCGCTTCGATTAAACGGTTGAGCTTTGACGAAGCGCGGCAGCTTAGCTTGAGCAAATCGCGGCGGTAAAATACAAGCCACCAGAGGATTAAATTTCTCGCGAAAAATACTCGTAGATAAAATTTTTAGGCGAGTACGGATCTTTAGGCGTGCCACCCACTTCGCAATACGGATGCGAAAAAATTTCAATCGGGACATGCGCCGGGCGCGGATTTAGCACGATTTCGCGAGCGTAGTTAAAGCCCAGCCAGCACGGCTCCCAGTTACCGAAAAGATATTCGCGCACCCGCGCGAGTTTGGAGTCATCCTCGCTTAAGCCTTCGCCTAGGCGCACCTTTGTAACGTCCGCGGGATCGACCGGGATCCAGCCGTGGCCTTTTAGATAAAATTCCGCTCTGCAATGCTGTGCGCCCGAAATTTCAAGCGCACCACCACTTAGGGCGCCCATTACACCCATTTCAGGAGAAAATTTCTGCGCCGCGCCCGTGCGGATGCCGTAAATAGCGCGCGCAGGAATGCCAGCTGTCCTGCAGAGCGCGACGAACACGCTATTAATATCGGCGCATTTGCCGCTTAGCTTGCTGCTGCTTAAAATCGCTGCTGCGTCGCCGCTGCCGCATGCGATCACGCTATTATCGCGACTCATATTTTTAGCGACCCACTCGTAGATCGCGCGCGCCTTTTCCAGATCGCCTTTAAGCGAGTCGGTGATCTCGTCTGATTTTTGTTTCGCAGCGCCTTCTACCGGAATTAGCTTTGAAGGCTTTAAAAACTCCTCGATCTCTGGGCTCAAGCGCTCGTTTTCATTAAAGCTTACCTTGCTAAAATCGGTATTTCGCTCCGAAATTTCAATATCGAAGCTAAGCTCAAAATAATCATCCTCTTCGCCTACGACACCTTGCTCGCCGTATTTGCCGACGCCTGCTCTTGCCTCTTTATCGGGTGCGAAGCGCGCGTAGTACGTGCTTATATGATCTCCGCAGATAGCAGACTCTTGCGCATTTGAGCGGGCATGATATTCGCCCAGCAACCTTTGATACGGCTCTTGCAGCACTAACGGCAGCCAAAGTCGCACTTCTGCGCCGCTACTTGAAATTTCGTGATTAAACCTGAGACTAAATTTTCTCGTTTTTGCTTCTTGCATTTTTTGCTCCTTTGCTTGAATTGCAAGTCGATTTTATCTCTTTGCGCCTTAAAATGGATAAAATTTTATGTTAAAATGGCGCTAAATTTTGAAATTTTAGGATTAAAATGGATCTGCAAAAAATCAGAAACGAGAACTTTAAAAAGCTGCAAAGCGGGCAAAACTGCGAAATTTTAAACGCGATCGAGGCGCTGCAAATAGGCGGGTGCGAGTGCGAGTGCGGCGACGTCGTGCGTGCAAGCTTTAGCGCTAGCGCGGAGCAAGAGAATGAGATTACACGTATCGCAAAAGCACTAAAGCCGTGGCGCAAGGGGCCTTTTGCGCTGAATGATCTTTTTATCGACGCCGAGTGGCGAAGCTTCGTGAAATTTAACCTGCTGCGACCGTTTTTAGATCTGCGCGGCAAAACCGTCGCCGACGTGGGCTGTAATAACGGCTACTATATGTTTCGCGCAAGCGAGCTTGCTCCTGCGCGGCTCGTGGGATTTGATCCTGGCGCGCTATTTTATCTGCAGTTTCGCTTCCTTGAGAAATTCTTTCGCAGCGGCGCGAAATTCGAGCTTTTGGGCGTAGAGCATCTGCCCTTTTACGAGCACAAATTCGATACGATCTTCTGCCTCGGCGTCATCTACCACCGCAGCGACCCAGTAAAGATGCTAAAAGATCTGCACACCTCGCTAAATGCGGACGGCGAAGTGGTTTTAGACACGATGTATATCGAAGGGGCGGGCGATTTCGCGCTGTGTCCGAAAAACAGCTACTCAAAAATTTCAAATATCTACTTTGTTCCGACCGTCGGCGCGCTACAGAATTGGTGCGAGCGGGCGAAATTTAGAGATTTTGAAATTTTGGCTCAAAAGCCCACAGATGCTAGCGAGCAGCGCAAAACGGAGTGGATCGACGGGCAGAGCTTGGAGAATTTTCTAGATCCGCACGATAGCTCACGCACGATCGAGGGCTACCCCGCGCCGAGGCGTATATACGTGCGGCTTCGGGCGTGATCTGCGCCTTTAAAAACGCGTAAATTTACTGAATTTATCGGCTCGCGGGGAAAAATTTTGCGTTCGGCAGAGCGTGAAATTTGACTAAATTTAGCGAGCTCAAGTCGGATTGATCGAATTGTAGCGACCAGGATTAGTGCGGCGCAAATTTGAATTTCGACTTTTGCGTTACGCTTTACACGCACGGCAGCACGAATTTTAAATTTTGCTTTTGCGCTACGCTTTGCGTCTTGCGCGCGGCGGCGCGAAATTTTGCTAAATTTAATCAAGCGGCGGTAAATTTAAAATTTTATCTACGCAGTGCATGCCAATGCGCGCATCGTGCGAACGCAGCGCAAAATTTAACGCCCGCGGCCTCAAATAAAGCGGTAAATTTTGGCGCCTACAATGCGAGCAAAGCGGCACAAATTCTAGCGCCCGCGAACAAAGCGGTATAAATTTTCCGGCGCCGAGCAGCTTCACACCGCTTCACTGCTTCTTGTGAGACGAAACACGGTTAAATTTAAACGATCAGCGCTCAAAAAGTTGCAAAAAATATTTTAAATTTTGCCTCTCGGCCGCTAGGCTCGTATTTGGACCGTGCCCCGGATAGAGCGTAAAATCGCCCTTTATCTGCAAAATTTTATGCAAAGATTCTCTCATCTGCGCGCCGCTTGAAAAGGGAAAATCCCACCTGCCGATAGAGCCTTTGAATATTACGTCGCCGCTAAAAATCACGCCGTCCACTTCAATCATACAGCTGCCCGGCGTATGTCCGGCAAAAAGACTAAATTTAACGTTAAAGCCCGCTATTTCAAAGCTTTGCTCCTGCCCTTTTACGAGTACGTCCGCTTCTATGGGCTCGGGCATCGTCTCAAAAGGATCCGCCCGTAGCATAAAGGCGTCGTCCTCGTGAATATAAATTTTAGCGCCCGCCCTTTGCAGCTTGGCGTCGTCGTAAACATGATCGAAATGCCCGTGCGTATTCAAAACCGCCGCGATCTTTCCCGTATTTTGCATCACCCAATCAAAGCTGCCCTCGCCCGGATCGATCACTAGATCGCCCTGCTCACCCTTTACGACGTAACAATTCGTCACGTATTCGCCGAAAGCTTTTTTTAAAATTTGCATTTAAATCCTCCTTTTAAGCTTAAATTAAAGCCGTAATTTAGCCAAAAATAGTTAAAATTCGCACAATTTAACGTAAAATTTTAAGGCTAAATATTATGTTTTTGGACGATTTGCTGCCGCAACTGACCGATTTTTTATCGGAGAGACTCGATGAAACGGGCGCGGACGCCTTTGTAGTGGGTATCAGCGGTGGGCTTGACAGCGCCGTGGTTTCTGCGCTTTGTGCACTTACGGAGATCCCCACTTACGGACTTATCCTGCCTAGTGCGGGTTCAAATTTAGAAAATATGGCAGACGGCATCTTTCACTGCGAATCCTTTAATATCCCCTACGAAATCCAAGAGATCGCGCCTTTCGTGGAAAATTTTACCGCCCTAAACCCGGGCGCAAGCCCACTTCGTATCGGGAATTTCGCCGCACGCATACGCATGAGCTTGCTTTATGATTATAGCGCGCAAAAACGCGGAGTAGTCGTAGGCACGAGCAATCTTAGCGAAAGGATGCTCGGCTACGGCACGATCTACGGCGATATGGCCTGCGCGTTTAATCCGATCGGAGAAATTTTTAAAACCGATCTGTTTAAATTTGCAAAAATTTTATGCATAGACGATGCGATCATAAAAAAAGCGCCCAGCGCCGATCTATGGGAAAATCAAAGCGACGAACGTGAGCTTGGATACAGCTACGAGATTTTAGATAGCGTGCTAAGAGATATTTTTTCGCGGCCTAATCTAAGGGCCAAATTTCGCTCGGGCGAGCAGATCTGCGCGGACGATCTGAAATATCTGAAAAACTCGCGCCACAATCAAGAGCTGGTGAAATTTATCGTCCGTAGAATTCTTAAAAATAATTTTAAGCTTCGCGCGCCCGCGGTCGCCCGCATAGAGCCCGCACACTAAGGAGAGATTTATGAAAGAGATACCGTTTTATAAGGCTCAAGTCGATAAGAAAGAGGAAGACTTAATTAAAAGCGCCCTCTACAACAGCGATATAAGATATAGCGAAATTTTTGAAGAGGATATTTGTAAATATTTCGGCGTAAAGCACGCCGTATCGACTACGAGCGGCACGACGGCGCTGCATCTGGCGCTTTGCGCAATGGATATTAAGCGCGGAGATAAAATTTTATGCTCCGTAAATTCCTTCCCTAACGTCGCCGAAGTGATCCGCCACTTCGACGCAGAGCCCGTTTTCGTAGATATCGATCCGATAAGCTTTAACATTACGAGCGAAAGCCTTGCTCGCACGATAGATCAAAACCGCCACAAGAAGCTAAAATGCGCTTTCATCTCGCACATCGCAGGACTTGCTGCGGATATAGACGCCATCAGCGAGGTCGCCAAAAGCGAAAATATCATCCTCATCGACGATGCGTGCCGCGCTATGGGCGCTACCTATAAGGGCGCAAAAATCGGAGCGCTTAAAAGCTCGCTCATATCGTGCTTTCAGATCAATCCTCAAGCGCAAGATGCGATCTCTACGGCGGGCTTTTTCGTTACGAACGACGATGAGATCGCAAGCGCCGCGCAAATTTTAAGAAACGGCGGCATCGTGGGAGACGCCTTTTACAAAGACGGCAATATGTCCTTTACCTACGACGTCGATCGCATCGGTCAAAAATACGATCTTGACGCCATAAATTCCGCTTACGCGATCGCCCAGTTTGAAAAAACCGACGCTTTTATAAAGCGCCGCAAGCAGATCGCCGCAGCGTATCGCGAGCAGCTCGCAAACTGCCCTCACGTGACGCTTCCAAGCGACAGCGAGGAGCATATCTATACTCAATTCATCGTAAGGATCGACAAAAACCGCGACGATTTTGCCAAAGCGCTGATCGCGCGCGGAGTAAGCGTATCGCTGCACTATGTGCCGGTGCACCTGCTAAGCTACTACAAAAGCAAATATAATTACAAGGTCAATGATTTCCCGAATGCGCTTAAAAACTATCAGCAAATTTTATCCTTGCCGATCTACACGGCGCTTAGCGACGACGATGTGAGCTACATCTGCGAGCAGATCAAAGAGATAGCGCAAAATCGTGTTTAAACTCCTAATCGAGCGAAACCTATACGATCCGAGCCCCGCGTGGCTTGCGCTCGGAGTGATTTTAGCGCCGTTAACGCTACTTTATACGCTTATCGTCTGCCTAAAAAGGCTCTTTGCTAAGCCGCAAAAATTTAAAATTCCAATAATCAGCGTCGGAAATTTAACCCTCGGCGGCAGCGGCAAAACCCCGCTAGTACGGGCGCTTTTTAAAGAATTTAATAGGGAGCTCAAAACCTGCATCATCCTTCGCGGATACGGGCGCAAAAGCAGAGGCTTGCTCGAAGTAGCGCTCGGCGGACGGGTACTTTGCGACGTGCGGCAAAGCGGCGATGAGGCGATGGAATACGCGCTGTTTTTGCGCGGCGCAAACGTGATCGTCAGCGAAGATCGCGCCGCAGGGATTTTGCGCGCACAAACTCTCGGCTTTGAGCTGGTGATCTTGGACGACGGATTTTCTAAATTTAATATCTCTAAATTTGATATCTTGCTGCGCCCGCAAAGCGTGCCGAAGCTGCCATTTTGCCTGCCATTCGCCGCGTATCGCTACCCGCCGTTTTTTTATAAATTTGCGGATTTCATACCGGCGCCGAGCGACATCTCGCAGGAGCTTAGGATCGTTTCGGCGGCGGATCTGCAAGAGGGGCTAAACGGCACGGATGAAATTTCAAATCTTGCGGATGAAATTTTAAATTCTACCGCGGATAAAATTTCGGATTTAAATTTAAATCGCGCGGCAAATGAAATTTTAAATTTAAACCACGTTGCGGATAAAATTTTAAATTCCAAAGAGGCTGGTTTTGAAAAATCCCGTACGATCTTAATCAGCGCTATCGCCAAGCCTTGGCGCTTGCAAGAGTTTTTGCCGCTCGCAAAAGCCCACGCATTTTTCCCCGACCATTATGATTTCAAAAAAGAGCAGATTTTAGAGCTGTTAAGGCGCGAGGATGCGGAGCATATCCTTTGCACGGCGAAAGATTACGTGAAATTAAGGGATTTGGGCGCGGAAATTTCGGTGATTTTGCTAAATTTAAAGCTAAGCGAAAACTTTATCCGCGAAATTCAAAACTACATAAACCAAGCTATGATAAAATAAGGTTTTTAAAGGAATTTTATGATAAAAAAGAGCAAAACCGCCGAAGTCATCATCTCCGCGCTGCCCTATATCCGTAAATTTAGAGATAAAATTTTCGTCGTCAAATACGGCGGCGCGGCGCAAACCGACGATACGCTCAAGCTTGATTTTGCCCGCGATATCGTGCTTTTGCATATGGTCGGCATCAAAATCATCGTCGTGCACGGCGGCGGCAAAAAGATCAATCAGACCCTGGATAAGATCGGCGTGCGCAGCGAGTTTAAGGACGGGCTTCGCATAACGAATAAAGACGCGATCGAAATTACCGAGATGGTGCTAAGCGGCGCGGTAAATAAAGAGATCACGGCGCTTTTGAACCAAAACGGCGCGCCCGCGATCGGTATCAGCGGCAAGGACGGCGGGCTTTTGAGGGCAAAATTCCTCGATGAGAAAAAATACGGCTTCGTAGGCGAGATCACCGAGGTAAACACCAAGCTGATAAACGACCTACTGCAAAAGGACTATCTGCCGGTGATCGCCCCGCTTGCGGGCGGCGAGACGGACGAAAACGTGAGCTTTAATATCAACGCCGATCTCTGCGCTAGCAGGATCGCAGCCGCGCTAAAAGCGAGTAAGGCGATATTTTTAAGCGACATTGACGGCGTGCTCGATAAAGAGGGAAATTTAATTAGCAAGCTTGATGCCGCGCTCATTTCGAAACTCAAAAAGGACGGTACGATCGCAGGCGGCATGATCCCCAAAGTCGATGCGTGCCTGCAGTGCGTGCGAAACGGCGCAAATGCCGCGCATATCATCAACGGCAAAATTCCGCACTCGATCCTGCTTGAGCTTTTCACGGACGGTGGCATAGGAAGTTTGATAAAGGAAGAAATTTAGGCGCGAGCGCGGAGGCGGCAGGCTTAAAGCGGCAATGCCGCAAGTCCGTGCAAGCGACCTAAGTGATCAAATTTAAAGCGCCTAGGCGGGCGTAAATTTTAAAATTTTAAAAAGGAAAAAGATGAAACTGGTTTCAACGAGAGATTTTTCGCAAAAAGCGGATCTTAGCTACGCGCTGCTAAATCCGAGCGCGAGCGGCGGCGGGCTTTTCAGCCCCGAGAGGCTGCCGCTTTTGAACGAGGATTTTTTTAAGCAGTGCGAGGATCTGAGCTACAAACAAATCGCGCTTAAAATCATCGAGAGCTTCGATTTTGACGTAAGCAGCGAGGTCTTTGAGAGTGCGCTAAAGCGCTACGATAAATTTGAAAATCCCGCCTGCCCCGTCCAGATCAAGAAGCTAAGCGAAAACGCCTATATTTTGGAGCTTTATCACGGCCCGACGCTCGCGTTTAAGGATATGGCGCTACAGCCCTTCGGCGCGCTTTTAAAGAGCATCGCAAAATCCAGGAATGAAAAATTTTTAATAATGTGCGCTACGAGCGGCGACACGGGACCTGCAACGCTGGAGGCTTTTGCGGACGACGAGAACATAAAAGCGGTCTGTCTCTACCCGCAGGGCGGCACGAGCGAGATACAGCGCCAGCAGATGGTCAAACAAAGCGCGGCAAATCTTAAAATTTTAGGCGTGCGCGGCAACTTCGACGATACGCAACGCGCTCTAAAATCGCTACTGGCTGACGAGGATTTCAGAAACGAGCTCGCGCAGGCAAATTTAAATCTAAGCGCCGCAAACTCCGTAAATTTCGGCAGGATTTTATTTCAGATCATCTACTACCTCTACGCTAGCATCTATTTCTCAAAGCACGGCGTATTGAGCCCAGATCAAAATTTAAAGCAAAGCGATCAGTGCCAGGCGTGCGGTAAAAATTTTAGCGCTGCAGCGGGCGCAAGCGGCGCAGCGAGCGCAAAACAGAGCGCTAAATTTAACACCTTCGACGTCATAGTTCCTAGCGGAAATTTCGGCAACGCGCTGGGAGCGTATTTCGCCAAAAAAATGGGCGCAAAGATCGGCAAAATCAAGATCGCTTCAAACGCGAACAATATCCTGACCGAGCTTTTTACGAGCGGGATCTACGATCTACGCGGGCGCAAGCTCATCCGCACGATCAGCCCTGCGATGGATATTTTAGTTAGCTCCAACGTCGAGCGGCTGCTTAGCGATATGTTCGGCGATGCGCGCACAAACGAGCTGATGCAAAGCTTGGCGCGAGATAAATTTTATAAGCTTAGCGCGAGCGAGCTTGCGAAGCTGCGCGAGGTCTTCGAGGCGGATTTTTGCGACGATGCGCAGTGCGCTAAGTTTATCAAACAAGAGAGCAGCCGCGGCGTGCTGATCGACCCGCACACGGCGACCTGCTTTAAGCTACTTGACGAAAGCCACCTAAATCTCGTCGTTTCGACCGCGAAGTGGATTAAATTTACGCCGTCGATGATCGGCGCGATCAAAGGTAGGGCTTGCGAGGACGAGCGAGCCGATATGATCGCACTTTCTAAGGAATTTCGCAGCGACATTCCGCCGCAGATCTCGCGCCTTTTTAGCGCGCCGCAGGTGCACTCTAGCGTCGTGGAGCAAAGCGAGATCAAAAACGCCATAATGGAGTGGATCAAAAAATGATAGTAATCCCCGCGCGCCTTGCTTCGACGCGCTTTAAAAATAAAATTTTATGTGAGTTCGGCGGCGTGCCGATGTTTATCAAAACGGCTCAAAATGCCGCCAAAGCGGACCGCGTGCTAATCGCCGTGGATGAGCCGCAAATTTTAAAGATCGCGCAAGATTACGGCTTTGACGCCGTTCTCACCGCGCGCGAGCATCAAAGCGGCACCGACCGCATCGCTGAAGCGGTCGCGAACGCAGCGCTTGCGGAGGATGAGATCATCATCAATATCCAAGCCGACGAGCCCTTTTTCGAGAGCGAAAATTTGATTAAATTTAAAGATTTCGCCAACGCCATGATCGCGCAAAAGGGCGCATTTATGGCGAGCTGCTATAAATATATAAGCCCTCAGGCGGCAGAGGATCCGAATTTAGTCAAGCTAGTGCTTGATAACGCAGGCTTTGCGATCTATTTTTCGCGCTCACTCATCCCCTATCCACGCGCGGCATGCGAGTGCTACCTCGGACACATCGGTATCTACGCATACAGCGTGCGAAATTTAAAGCGGTTTTGCGCCCTGCCCGCCTCAGCGCTGGAAGATACCGAAAAACTCGAGCAGCTTCGCGCCATAAGCGCGGGCGAGAAGATCGCGATGCTTGGGATCGAAACCGAAAGCATCGGCATCGACACGCCGGCTGATTACGAGCGCGCGCTAAAGGAGTTCGGCAATGGAAATTGATCGCGCCTTTTTAAACACGAAATTTAAAGCGAACGGACCCACAAAATTTAACGATAATGGGCTGTGCGGCACAGTATTTGGGGTGCACAGACCCGCCGCGGAATGTAAAATTCTAACGACGCATAAAATTCTAATGGCGCGCGGAATTTTAAAATTTAAAGATGCGAGCGCAAGATGAATTACGATGAATACAGATCTGCGGTAGATACGCTAAATGCGTGGGCGCGGGCATATTACACCGACGATAAACCGATCGCAAGCGACGAGGAGTACGACGAGCTTTATTCGCAAGCGGAGAAATTCGAAGAGCAAAACCCCGAGCTCGCGCTGCCCTACTCGCCTACACGGCGCATCGGAGGCGCGATCAGCGAGGGCTTTTCCAAGCTTGCTCACGGCGCGCAGATGTGGTCGATGGAGGATATTTTCGACGACGCGGACCTTTTGGCGTGGCTAGCTCGCGGCGAGAAGAGCGGCGCGCAGTTTTACGTGGAGCCCAAATTTGACGGCGCGAGCTTAAATTTAACCTACGAAGGCGGCGTGCTGATAAGTGCGGCGACGCGCGGCGACGGGCTTATAGGCGAGGATGTGACGCAAAACGCAAGAGCGATCAAATCAGTGCCGCTTCAAATCCCCTACGCGCAAAGGATCGAGATCCGCGGCGAGACGCTGATCGCCAAGAGCGATTTTGACGCGCTAAACGACGAGCGCGCCGCAAACGGCGAGAGCCTGTTTTCAAACCCGCGCAACGCCGCCGCGGGAAGCCTGCGCCAGCTAGATAGCGCGATCGTAGCGAAGCGGAAGCTAAAATTTATCCCGTGGGGGGTGGGCGAGCATTCGTTAAGCTTTGCGCTGCACTCGCAGATAATGGAGTTTGTGCGCAGCCTAGGCTTTTTGCGCGACGAGTTTTGCCGCATCTGTTCGGGCGCGAGCGAGATCAGGAGCGCGTACGAGGCGCTGCATAGCATGCGCGCAAGCAAAGACCTGATGCTTGACGGCATGGTAATCCGCGTAAACGAGCTTTCAAAGTGCTCGCAGATGGGCTATACAGTGAAATTCCCGCGTTTTATGGTCGCGTATAAATTTCCCGCGGTCGAAAAGGTAACGCGGCTGCGCGAGATCAATCTGCAGGTCGGCCGCACCGGCGCGGTAACCCCCGTAGCCGTCGTAGATAGCGTAAACATCGACGGCGCGAACGTTTCAAACGCGACGCTTCATAATTTCGACGAGATCGCGCGGCTGGGGCTGATGAAAAACGATTTCGTAGGCATCATCCGCAGCGGCGACGTGATCCCGAAGATCACGAGCGTTTACAAACAGCGCAGAGACGGCACGCAGAGCGAAATTTCGCGCCCGGGTCGCTGCCCGGTTTGCGGCGAGAGGCTACTTGACGAAGGCGCGCTCATAAAGTGTCAAAACCTCGATTGCAAGGCGCGCGTGATAGGCTCACTGATCTATTTCTGCTCCAAAAAATGCATGAATATCGAAGGCTTAAGCGATGCGACGATCACGCAGCTTTTTGAAAGCGGCAAAATTTCAAAGATCAGTGACATTTACGCCCTCGGCGCACAGGATTTGGCGGGGCTTGAGGGCTTTGCGGATAAAAAAATTTCAAATCTTTTGGGCGCGATAAATGCAAGCAAAAACGCGCCGCTTGAGCGCTTCATCGCTTCTTTGGGGATCGAACACATCGGCGAGGTGGCCGCGCGCAAGATAGCCGCGGCATTCGGGCAGGATTGGCTGGATGCGAGCGAAGATGAAATTCTGCGGCTGGAGGGCTTTGGAGAGGCGATGGCAAGGAGCCTAGCGGAGTTTTGCAAGATAAATCGCGAAAAAATTCTAAATCTAAGCGAAATCATCACGCCGCGACCGCCCCAGATGCATACCGTCAAAAGCGCCTTCACGGACCGCAGCGTCGTTATCACCGGCACGCTCAGCCATCCGCGCGACGAGTTTAAGGCTAGACTTTTGGCGATGGGCGCGAAGGTGCAGGGCTCGGTATCTGCCAAGACCGACTTCGTACTCGCAGGCGCAGAAGCGGGCTCCAAGCTGCAAAAAGCTCGCTCGCTTGGCGTGCGGGTGATCGACGAGAGCGAGTTTGAAGCGCTCGCGAACCTGGTGACGCCTGGCGCAAATTCACCTGACAAGAGCGAGCCTGAAGCGCTTGCGGGGAGCGGCAAGTGAAGGTCTTCTGCTTTGTGACAAACCCGCACGCAAACGGCACGGGGCTGAATTTTAAAAGCAACCCCCGTCCCCCAAAATGGATGCGACAGAATTCTGGCTTAGACAGCTTAAATTTCAAAGGCAACCTCCGTCCTGCGGCGCTTGCGTGTTTTATGAAGCGCAAGAATTTTAAAAATTTTAAAGAGTGTGAGGAGGCGGTAAATTTGCCGCTAGAAGCAAGGATAGCAAATCAAGCGGTCGGCGCGGTATCGTCAGGCTTTGAGGCGTGCGTAAAAACGGCAGACCGAGAGGCGGTTTTTGCGAGGCGCGCGGACTCCGCCTGCCGCGGCGCTAAAACGGCGAGCGCAATGTCGATAGATGCGGCTGCAAGTAAGAATATCTCAAATCTTGCGCCGCTCAAACACTGCGCCGATAGGAAAAATTTTAAAATTTTCGCTAGCGACGAGATCGAATTTACAACGCGCGGCGAGCCGAAATTTACAACGTACAGTATGGTTAAATTTACGGCACGGCGCGGGCTAAAATTTGAGCCGCGTAGCACTGCTACGCGCGACTTTGCTTTGCGCGATAAAATTTTAAACCCGAAGCCGCACAAAAGCTGCGCAAGCTTTAAAATTTCATCGCGGCGTGGAGAAAAAGCAAAATGAGATTTGATCTGCTCGTTGCAAACACGCTTAAAATCAGCAGAAATCAGGCCGCTGCGCTGATAAAGCAGGATAAAATTTTGCTGCGAGGCGCCGTGCAAAACAGGCCCTCCGCGCAGATCGCGCCCGAGCAGAGCGGCAAAATCAGTACTGCCGAGCAAATTTACGTAAGCAGGGGCGCGCTCAAGCTCGCAGGCTTTTTGGACGAGCTCGCCGAAAACGGGCTTTTAGCAAGCTGCGGCGCAAATTCGCCTAGCGCGGCGGCAGAAATTTCAAAGCCGTACAGCGCCGCAAAGGGCGCGGATAGCAAAGCGGCAGCGACGCAAATTTCAAGCGCAGATTTTGCGGCTACGGATAAAATTTTAGGCGCGGACGAGACGACCGAAATTCTAAGCGCGACGGCGGCAAAGATCGCAGAAACAAATACCAAGGCGATCCGCAACGTAAAAACTAGCGCCGAGGCGGCGAAGCTTTTACAAACCGGTACAGGCAAGCACACGGTGGAATTTTTACAGATGAGCACAGGCGCCGAGACGGCAGGGCTTTTGCAAGCGGACGCAGACGCCGAAACGGCGGAGATTTTAAATGTGGCAAAAGCCTCCAAATCGGGCGGCAAGGCGGGCGCGTGCCGCAGCGAAGGCGGCGCGGAGCCGGTACAAACAAAGCCCTCGCAAAAAGATATTTTAAATTTAGCGGGAGTCGATGTTTTGGACGTGGGTAGCAGCACGGGCGGATTTGTGCAAATTTTGCTTCAGCGCGGCGCAAAGAGCGTAACCGCGCTTGACGTCGGCAGCTCGCAGCTAAGCGAAATTTTGCGACGCGATCCCCGCGTGATCGTGCGCGAAAACACCGACATCAGGGAGTTTTCGAGTGAGAAAAAATTTGATCTCATCACCTGCGACGTGAGCTTCATCTCGCTAAATTTGATCTTAAAAAGTCTCGCGAGCCTTGCAAAAAGCGCTCTCATCGTGCTATTTAAGCCGCAATTTGAGGTGGGCACGGAGGCGAAGCGAAATAAAAAAGGGGTGCTCAAAGACGAAAAAGCGGCGCGCGGCGCGCGGGCGAAATTTGAGCGACTATGCGCCGAGCTGGGGCTTGCCGTGCTGCATGCCGGCGCTTGTAAGATCACGGGCAAAGAGGGGAATCAAGAATTTTTCTATCTTCTAAAAAGGATGAACGATGAAATTTAAAAACTTAATTATATTGGCGCTAAGCGCGCTATTTTTGGGCTCATGCGCCAAAAGCTTAAACCCCAAAGCGCCGATCGTAAAAAACTTCGACATCGCTAAATTTAGCGGCGGCTGGTATGAGATCGCCCGCATGAAGGGCAGCGACGACGATCTGCAAAACACCGCCTACGAGTGCTTCGTCGATAAAAATTCCACCATCAACCTCCTAAAATCAGCCCAAACGAGCTCGGGCAAAATCAAAAACGAACAACACGTATTGGAGTTTGCGGGCGATAAAAACGTAGGCCTGCTCTATCAAAAAGGCCTGATTTCTGACTCCCTCTACCGCGTGGCACAGGTGGACGGCGACTATCGCTACGCCCTGATCTTCGGCGCCGATACGAGCGAGCTGTATATCCTCTCGCGCACCAAAACCCTGCCTGAGCCGATCCGCATCGTTTATCTAAAAAAGGCGAAGCACAGCGGCTATGACACCAAAAAAATCGTCTGGACGAAGCAAAAGTAATGGCTAATCAAAAATCATGTAAAGACCATACAGGGGCTTCGCTACGGAATTTTAAAGAGCGAAATTTCGTAGCGCAGAATTCCAACTTGCAAAATTTTACGGAACAGAATTTCACAAACAATGGGGAAAATTCATCTAAAAGTATCGAACACCCGAAGCAAGAGCTACGCAAAAATAAAACCGGCGATGCGCACCGCGCAGATGAAGCAGACACCGACACCTCTTGCAGCAATGAAACGACTTTTGGCAGTAAAACGGCTTATAATGACGCTTGCAGCAATGACGTAGACGTGCAGGCTCAAGGCACGTTTCCTGCTTGTGCGGAAGTGCTGCGTGCGCGCCTAAGCGAGCAGTTCGCACGAGGCGATATTTTCGCAACGCTACAAGGCTCAAACCGCGATAATGTGCGCGCCGTAGCAATCGGTAACTTCGACGGCATGCACCTTGGACATCAAAAATTATTTGAGCGCCTAGGCGAGCAAGGCGCAATAATCGTAATCCTAGCAGGTGGTGGCACGAAGCTAACCCCTTTTGCGTCACGGCAGGCATTTACGAACAAAAGGATTTTTTATTGCGATCTACGCGCTATCAAAAGCCTTAGCGGAGGCGAATTTATCACACTTTTAAGGCAGAATTTCATAAATTTACAAAAAATTGTCGTCGGCGAGGACTTTAGATTTGGGCGTGATAGGGCGTGGGACGTGGAATTTTTAGGGCGCGAATTTCGCGGGCAAACCTGCGTCGTAGGCGAGTTTTGCTTAAACGGCGGCGGCGTGCATTCAAGTAGGATCAAAGAGCTTTTATCGCGCGGCCAGTGCGAAGAAGCGGCGGAACTTTTGGGGCGAAATTACGAGATCTGCGGGCGGATCGTGCGCGGTCAGGGGCGCGGGGCGCGGGAGTTCGTAGCGACGCTAAATCTTGATGCGAGCGGCTATTTTATGCCAAAAAGCGGCGTGTATGCGAGCCTAGTACGCGCCGGAAGCAAGGAATTTGCAAGTGTGAGCTTCTTGGGGCACAGGCTCAGCACTGATGGGGCTTTTGCGCTTGAAACGCACATTTTAGAGGATTTTGCGGGCTTTGAAGCGGGTTTAAATTCCGCACAAGATCGCGCGCCGTGCTGCGGGGAGCAAGCCGCACATTCTGCGCAAAATTTAGATGAAATTTCGGCGTGTAATTCGGCTGAAATTTCTACACAAAATTTTGCGGCGAGCGAGAGCTTGGACGCCGAAAATAAAATTTTAGAGGCTGCGAGTAAAAATAGCACCGCGAAATTCGTCTGCGTGAAATTTATAAAGTTCCTACGCGAAAATCGTAAATTTAGTGATCTAACGCAGCTTAAAGAACAGATTTTAAAAGACGCTTCAGAGGCGGAGGCGGTACTACGAAGCCGCAAATTTTAATCTAGGCTTGTAAGCTTAAAGATAAAACTTGCGGGCTGTGCGCTTGAAATTTGATGCGTTTGCCCGCGTTTTGCATCTACGGCGCATTAAATGAGCCGTCTGCGTCGTCCCGTATAAAAGTCGTGTGCCCGTTGTCACTGAGAATACTTGGTGCACCGCCTGCGTCTGCGATGCCATATGGGAAGTGTGCACAAAAGCGGCGCGCAAACCGATAAAAAGTCGTTAATTTTTAACGGCGTACCGCCTGCAGGACTTTAACGTACCTTGGGCTTGGGTTTATGTAAGACGAGGCAAGTGCAAGCTGCGCCGAGAATTGAGAACGATAAAAAATCTTAGTTGTGCTGCGAAGCTTTAAAATTTAGCAGGGATAAGCTGCCGAGCAAGAGCCAAGCGGCTAAATTATGCACCTAGCTAAACGCGGGATTTTGTCAAGCAGCTCCATTTTACGGTGCATAAAATCACAAAATGGGCGCGAAATTCTACCAATGGAGCTTCGACTATGCTTTTAGTTTAAGTTCGTAATTAAAGAATTTAAAGGAGCTGTTTTGGTAGCGTGAGATTTGGCGACGTAAAATTAATGCTGCGAAAATACGGCGTAGAATTTTAAAGATGTATTTGCACGGCGCGGAATTTTAGGGTCTGTCAAGCAAGACATGAAATTTAATCATGCATCAAGCGTATCTGGGCTAGAAGTGGAGCACAAACTGGGATACAGCTCGCTCGCATCAAAAGCGCTCATGCTGCGTTTAAAATTTAGGTATGCTTACGCACGGGGCAAACTAAGCGCAAAAATTCCATGCGTAGCGGTCGCAAATCGAGTGTCGCGTAAGTGCTAAGTGCAGAAAGCGCGGCGTGAGAATTCTGCGCTTAGCATGCGTAGGAAGTATAAATCGAGTGCTGCGCAAATAGCGAAACTAAAAAGGAAACGGATGAAAGACGAAATTTTTAAAGAGCCTATCAAAAAGCAGTTTGAGTTCGACGCCAGCGTCGCGTCAGTTTTTGATGATATGATCGGCCGCAGCGTGCCGTTTTACGAGGCCAGCACGCGACTTAGCAGCGAGCTTTTGGCGCGGATACTGCCGCAAAAGGCCCGCGTGATCGATCTTGGCTGCTCGACTGCGACCGCGCTGCTGGCGCTGTTTGCGCTGCGCCCCGATCTGCGGCTGTGCGGCATCGACAGCTCGGAGGCGATGATACAAAACGCTCGCGCTAAGGCGGCGGCGTTCGGCGCCGAGCTCGAGCTTAGCGTATCGGACGTGCTGGATGCGAGCCTCGCGGACTGCGACGCCGTGATTTTAAACTACACTCTGCAGTTCATCAGGCCGCCGCGTAGGGCCGCGCTCGTGAGTAAAATTTACGACGGATTGCGTGAGGATGGGGTTTTGATCTTTAGCGAAAAGATCGTCTACGAAGAGCCTGCGCTCGCGCGCCGGATGATCGAAATTTACGAGGATTACAAGCGCACGCAAGGCTATTCGCGCTACGAGATCGCGCAAAAACGCGAGGCGCTCGAAAACGTGCTAGTGCCATACACCGAAGCGGAAAACCGCGCTTTGGCGCTGGGCGCGGGCTTTAAGCACGTCGAGAGTATTTTTAAATGGGCGAATTTTATGAGCTTCGCGGCGTTTAAATAGCGATAATTTAAATTTACAAGAAGTATAAATTTTAAAATTCTATGAATTTAAAAATTTCAATGATTTCCGAAGTTTTTACTTTTCCAAAACTCTTGCATTATAAAATTTGAAGCAAAATACGGAGTGAAAATTTTAAATTTTATTCTGTACTCAAAGGCGTAAAATCTAAAATCTCCTCTCGTACCCGCAACTTTTGGAATGTGCGCGCTCAAAACCTTTTTATTTTACATAAAATTTTAACCGTCTAGAAATAATTGATACAAATTCTAATTAAACTAAATTTTACTTCATTTCTATTTGCTGCGCTTCTTGGTTTGTTTCAGTGATTTGTACTTGCGAGCTTACTTTTGTGATTAACCCCGTTTCTTCATCGATTTTTTCACTGCTAACACGATTTTCAAAATCGTCGAAAAAACGTTTCGTATCGGCTAGGATATTTTTATATTTACGCCGTTTATTTTTATAAATCGATCGGCAAACCATGAACGTTAAAATAAAACTACTTCCAATACATGCCAAAAACGGCAAAAGCTCGAAATAAAGTATTTGAAAATAACATATACATATAAATAGCAGTATTCCACCTATAAATGTACCACAGCCGACGACATAATAATCAAATCTGGGTTTATAACTTTCTGCATTAGCCCAGAATTGGTCCTCATTGCTTACTTTTCTAGTGATATTTTTAGTTAGACCGCAATCGATATAACCGCCATTTTTTTCGGCATAACCAGCCATCTCATCGCCATCCAAAATCAAAAAATTTTTATCTAAAACCGCTCTAAACAAATCTTTACCTTGTCCCTTAAGCTGGAATGTCCATATATGAGTATGCGTAGTGCTTGTTTTAGTGGTCGTATTTGTCGTCGTATTGCTGTTAAAACTGCCGCGAACGGCGAACGGATTGATAGGCAAAAAGGGATAACCCAAGCCTCCACTACTTACATCACCACTATTTACAGTACTTACAGTAGTATTAGTTATGCTACTCATGTCTGTTAGAACTTCTTTTTTAGCATTGATTGCGATACCGTGAAAATAATCCATTAACAATCCTTTAGTTAAAAATAAAATTTGTGAATAATACGCCCCCCCCCCATTAAAATTTGCTGAAATTTTATACTCGCCGTATTTTTCGGGTGATACGGCAAGGATTTTTATCTAAATTCTTTGGAATTTTATAATTAAATTTTGATGCAGATTAGATGATCCAAACAGCGCGAATGTATAATTCTAGCGATATGCGAGACGGCACAGATAAAATTTATCGCCGCTCGTAATTTCAAAATTTCGTCGAGGATGTGAATCGTTGAAATTCGACGAAATTTCAAAATTTATATGAAATTTTGAAATTTCATAATCCAAGCATAATTCATAAATTTTACAAAAAATTCAAAGATTGAAAAAGTGTAGTTGTCTAAATTTCGGGCATAAAAAAAGCGTCCGCCGTTTGACGGACGCCGTGTATAAATCGCGGGGCGAAATAAATGCCACCGCGAGCAAAGGAGCTTATTTATCTCTTAAATTTAACTCGCTAACGAGCTTGGAATAAACTGCGTAGTCTTTATTTTTGAGATATTTCATCATTCTTTTGCGCTGACCTACCAGCTTTAGTAGGCCTAAACGGGATGAAAAATCTTTCGGATTTGCTTGCAAATGAGCGGTAAGAAGCGTGATCCTCTCGGTAAGAAGCGCAATTTGCACCTCCGCAGAACCTGTATCTTTCTCTCTTCTAGCGAATTTCGCAACTATCTGTGCCTTTTGAGCCGTGTCTAAAGCCATGATGACCTCCTGATCGGTAAAATAGGAAGCGATTATACTTAATTAACCTAAATTTTTGCTTTCTTTGTGTAAAATGCACGCTTTGACACCAAAGGAGAAAATAAATGCTTTTTACAAAAGCAAGCGAATACGCCCTGCTTTCAATGATCTGCATCGCAGGCAAGGAGGAATCGATGGATGTCGATTCGATCTCTAGCGAGCTTGGAATTTCACGCAGCTTTTTGGCTAAAATTTTACAAAATTTAGCTCGCGCGGGACTTTTAAATTCCTTCAAAGGCGCCAAGGGCGGCTTTGTGCTCGCGCGCAATGCAGATGAGATCACGCTAAGCGAGATCATTAAAAGCGCCGAAAGACGCAAGGCGACGGTATTTGACTGTACTGCCGAGGGGATCGACGCCTGCCCGAACGGTCGCACACTATGCCGCGTCAATCTAATGTTCGGCGAGCTTCAAGAGAAAGTCGATGAGTATATGGATACGATCACGCTAGCAGACATCATCGGCAAAGAACGCAAATGAAAATATATCACCTAAGCCACACCGATCTGGACGGCTACGGCGCGCAGTTCGTCGCGGTGCACTACTTGACGGGCGTGGAATTTTTCAACGCCAACTACGGCAAGGAAATAAACGAAAAATTTGATCTCATCCTCGTTCGTATCGATGAGCGGCTCGCTGCAGACACGGACGAGAAAAGCCTGGTTTTAATCACCGATCTAAATTTACTACCCGCGCAGTGCGAGAAATTTAGCGGCGAACTAGCCAGTCGCAACGCTCGCGTGATCCTTCTGGATCATCATCAAAGCGGACTTGAGTGCGCGAAAAAATTCCCGTGGTATTTCCTAGACTCTTCGCGCTGCGCTACGAAGATAACGTATGATTTTTTCAGTGCGATGTTCGGCGGCGCGGCGCGGCTGGATAAGCTCGTGCGCGTCGTAAACGCCGTGGATATCTGGCTAAAAGACGAGAGCGAGTTTGAGCTCGGCAAAGTCTGCCTCGGCATGGTCTCGGGCGCGAAAGAGATCAATAAAATTATGTTTGAGCAGGAGAGCAGGGATTATATCTTTTTCTTGTTAGAAAAAATTTTTAAATTTCAAAATGAGCCGAGCGCGCACATCGCGCTAGATAGCGCACTGCACGGCATAAAGAAAGAATTTTTTAAAAGCGAGCGCGACGATACGCTAAGCAATCTCGTCTCGCACTTCGTAGTCGCCCGTCTAAGCGCGCAAAAGCAGCGCTTCGCGATCAATTATCTAGGTAAAAAAGGTATTTTGACCTACAATATCGGCAACGTAAGCGTCATCGGCAACGATTTTTTGACGCAAAACCCCGATGTCGATTTTTTCATCGATGTAACGAGCAAAAAAACGCTCAGCTTCCGCGCCGACGGCAAGATCGACGTTAGCGAAATGGCAAAGCTGCTCCTAGGCGGCGGCGGGCACGTAAACGCGAGCGGCGGGATGTTTGCGGGCTTTAAGGACGCGAGCTCGTACGAAGCCGTAAAGGCGCAAATCGTGGATCTAATCGAGAAAAAAACTCAAATTTCAAAGGAAGAAGATGAAAACTAATGACGAAAAAATCGCCGAGCAGGACCTCATCTACGAGATTAATATCCTGCTTGACGCGATGCTACTTTATGCGGGCGTGAAACGCGAGCGGCTCGCTGATGCGGCGCAGCTGTATATCGAAAACATCGACGTCGTGCTACAAAACTCTGACGCTAGCGGCGCGGATGAGGTAATCGCCGTGGTCGAGTTTTTGCGTAGCAAACACGCGGAACTATTCGAAAATAAGGGCTAGCTCGCGAAATTTTAAGCGAAATTTTGCGAGCTAGAATTTTACGAAGCGCAAACTTGTGGAGTAGAATTTCATTTAGCGCAAAAATTTATAGAGCGAAATCTGCGAGATAAAATTTTGCGAAATAGAATTTCTAAAATGCGAAATACGTAATTTTGCGGACTTAGGCTCAAAATTTTAAAATTTAGCAAGTAGGCTTTGCGAATAAAATTTTAAGGCATGGCAGTTGCAGAATTTAATTTTAAAATTTTATGCCGTCAAACAAGAGCAAAATTTCAAGGCTTAGAATTTACGCTAAGTAATTCCGCACAATAGCAAATTTAAAATTTTAAGTGCATTTTGCGGCACGGAATTTTGCAAAAAATTTTAGACAACGCGGGACGGCTCTGAGTAAAATTCTAATCTAGGCTTCGCGCGGAATTTTGCGCTCAACTAAGGTGCAAAATTTAAATATAAAGGCTAAATCTTTGCTTGCCTGTGATGCAAAGATTACCCAGATTGCGGAATTTTAAATTTAAAAGCACGGTTCTGCCGTCTAAGATCAAAGAAATGGCATAGCGCCTAAGCTTGCTGAAATGACAAAGCTCGCTTTGAAGGGAAGGGAGAATTTTATCTGCAAAAGCGCAGAGATGGCATTTTAAGATATTTTTGTTATTTCTAAGCGAAAAAGATCCGCGCTGGAAGCTTTTAAATAAACGCGCTTGATAAAATATTATCGCTAGATATGATGCAGGTGCAGGTAAGTACGCCCGAATGCGGCGAAATAAAACTAACGTGGCGCCCTATAGTCGCAAAGCCAGGCATTGTAAAATAAAAAGCTTGGGTAGAGCGCTTAGAAACAAAATATCGCAAAATAAGACGTCTGCAAAGCAAGGTGTCTATAAGATGAAGCGTCGTAAAATAGAATAGAAAGCAACGTGTCGATAAAATAGACACCGCGAATCAGAATTTCGTAGCAGTAACGCAGGACGCAATTAAATTTTAAGCAGACGTCGCACCAAATTTTGAAATTTTATGAATTTAAAACTTTATGAAAGGATAGAAATGAAAAAGATTTTTTTGTTTGCATGTCTCATGCTTTTGGGCTCGCAGCTTTTCGGCGACGATAAGGTATATCGCCTAAGACTTGCTAGTACGTGGGAGGCGACTACGCCCGTTTTGGGCGCTGCTGCTGAGGATTTTAAAAACTATGCCGAAAGCCTTAGCGGTGGTAGGCTTCAGATCCGCATCGATACGCCGAGCAAGCACAAGGCAAGCTTTGGCATCTTCGACTTCGTCAAAAGCGGACAATACGATCTAGGATATACTTCGCTTTATTATTATAAAGGCAAAGACGCCAAAACTATGCTCTGGACGGCAGTGCCTTTCGGTATGACTACTGATGAGCAGCACGCGTGGTATTACTATGGTGGTGGGCGAGAGCTTAACGATAAGATGTTCGCGCAATACGGCATAAAGACCTTTTTGATGGGATCTACCGGCATGCAAATGGGCGGCTGGTTTAAAAAAGAGATCAACTCGGTAGCAGATTTGCAAGGGCTTAAATTCCGCATACCGGGGCTAGGCGGAGAGGTGATGAGCAAGCTGGGCGCTACTATAAACACGGTGCCTACGGGCGAGCTATTTATGGCGTTAGAGATGGGTACGATCGACGCGGTCGAGTGGGTAAGCCCTGTCTATGATATGCCACTTGGATTTCATAAAGTGGCTAAATACTACTACACAGGCTGGCAAGAACCTATGGGAGACTGCCAGCTGCTGGTAAATCAAAAGGCGCTAGAGAAGCTGCCTGCGGATCTTCAAGCGATCTTAGAGGCTGCAGCAAGACTTGCCGGAGAGAACTTCCAAAATAAGGGCTTTTACGAAAACGCTCGCATTTGGGCGGAGCTAAAAGCGCAGTTTCCGGACGTGCAGGTGCGCGACTTCCCTGCGGACGTGATAGCCGCACTTAAAAAAGCAACGAATGAAATTTTAGACGAAGAAGCGGCGAAAGATCCGATGTTTAAAGAGATCCTAGACAGCCAGCGCGCGTTTTTGAAAATCGGTAGAGAATGGAACAAAATAAGCACCGTAGCCTACATAAATAACGTAAGTGGCATCGCGGGCGAAAGCATAGCAAATCCAATCTCCGCAAGCCCTAGCGGTACGACAAGCTCAGATTCTGCAAGCAGCGAAAATCACGGCGCTGCGAGCGATTCTAACGCGACGGACAGCAAAAATTTAGGAGCGACAAAGTAAAGTGGGTGCTGCTAGCGATAAAAATTAAAGCGAGACGAACAGACCGGCACAATAAGTAGCTCAGGCGCGACAAGCGGCAGAAATTTTAACTACTTTTGATAAAGTAGATGGAATTCTGCCGCAGTAGCTTTGGCGCAATGGCTTCAATATCAGAGCCTAGTTTCATAAATCTCGTCCGCAAGCAGGCAGAAGCTTTGGCGCAATAGCTTTAACATCGCAAGCGGCGCGATCTAGCGCAGCAAAGGGCCCCCACGTGAAATAGAACGCCAAAAACACGCGATGAAACAAAATTTTAAAAATTGTGAATTCCAAGCACGACAGAATTCGGAATTTTAAATCTAAAATTTTAAAATCAAAATTTATGGATTTCAGACGGAGCGCGAAACTACTCCGGTTATGCTAGAAACCGGTATTTGCGACCATTAAGACTAAAAGCCGCGTCTAGCATTTTAAAAAAGCCTATGAGCCTTTTGCATTTATATATTAAAATCACAAAAATTGCATTTGCGTTATTAAAATTATGGCATTTCTTGGCAATATAGGCTAATTCGCATAAAATCAGCCTGCACGCGTTAAAATTTAATCAATAATGTAATTTGGCAAGATTTGTCGCGATAAAATAGCCTTATTATCATGCTTATCTTTAAAATTTACTCCATTGCGCCGCTCTTATAGAGACTACATTTATTAGGATTTGATAAATCACGAATGCCCAGTATCTGCCGCCACATCTATTAACGCAATAGCAGATAAATTTCTATGCCCTTTTATCGATAGTGCAACTACGCAAAAAAGCGTATTAATACCGCGAAATTTATTGAATTCTTGAAATTTTTGATCTTTAAAATATCGCGAGACGGCTAGATCGCTAAAAATTTCATATTATTTGAATTGATTGTTAAAAAGTAGATTCGGAAGCATAGCCCCCGAATCTACGGATAAGATTAAATTCTTAGAATTTAATCGGATGGTGGTGGAAGTCGTCGTAAACGACCTTGTTGGTCTGAAACTTAATGCGCTTAAGCTCGCGGATACGCAAAAATTCCTCTTCATCGATCTTTTTAATCTGAATCGCCGCCTTAAACGTAGGAGTTTTGGCGATTAGATCCCAGCCGCCGCTCGTTAGCTCGTTGCAGCAGCTCTCCCAGTAGTGATAAGACATTTGAATGATACCGTCCATTATACACTCGGTGATGTCGGCCTTGATCGCGATATAGCCGTAGCGGCTCCACGCGACGATGAAATCGCCCTGTGAAATTCCGTATCGCTCGGCGAGTTTCGGATTCATTTCCGCAATCGGTCCTATCGCGTCGCCGCCCTGCTCGACGGTCTTAGAGCGCCTAGTCATCGCGCCTCCTGCGTACTCGTAAACCTTACGCGTAGTTAGAAGCTGGATTGGGAACTCCGCATCGGTCTTCTCGTCCACGGAGCCTGCCATTACAGGATAATCTTTCGGCATATTCATACGTTTTGCGAATTCCTCTTTGGCGCTTTCGATCTTGCTCTTATCATCCACGAATAGAACCGGGACGAAATTTCCTTTACCGTCCGGGGTAAAGAATTTCTTATCAAGATACAATGCAGGTCCGCCCATAGAATTCTCATCAGGGCACGGCCAGTGAAGTCCGTGGTATTTTTTGATACGGTAATAGCTCATTCCGCCGTAGTTGTGCGGAGCTACCCTGCGCACCTCTTCCCAAATCTGCTCTGGAGATTGAAATGTGAAATAATCCCCTAGACCTAGGCGTCTGGCAAGCTCGCAGATGATAGCCCAGTCTTGTCTAGCTTGTCCCGGAGGGGCAACCACAATCTCGCTATGCTGTACGCGGCGCTCTGCATTTGCATAAGTGCCCTCCTTCTCGCCGCTGCAAGCTCCAGGGAGCACGACATCTGCTTTGCGGCTCGTCTCGGTTAAGAAGATATCTTGGATCACATACATCTCTACCTGCGAAATCGCGCGCAAGAAGTGGTTCGCGTTCGGATCGGTCATAACCGGGTTTTCGCCCATCGTCCAGAAGAATTTTACCCTACCATCAAGAATTGCGTCAGGCACTTCGGTTTTATGAATGCCGATCTTGCCATTTAGATGACCTTTCGGCAAATTCCACTGGCGCTCAAACCAATCACGGGCACTCTCGTCGGTTACAGCTTTATAGCCGGTAAATACGTTAGGAAGCATTCCCATATCGCAGCAGCCTTGAACGTTTTCTTGTCCACGGATCGGTAGATCGCCGCTGCCTAGCTCGCCTACGTTGCCCGTTACAAGCATTAAATTTGAAATGTCGCAGACCGCGCCCACGCCGTGGTTGAAGTGAGTTACACCCATACCGTGCGTGATAACCGCAGGTCGCGTAGTAGCGTAAATTCTAGCCGCTTTTCTAATATCTTCAGCGTTTAACCTAGTGTATTTAGCTACGGCCTCAGGCGAATAATCCTTAACCGCCTCTTTTACATATTCAAAGCCCTTGGTGTATTTCTCAACGAATTCATGATTTACCAAATCCTCGTCGATAATAGCATGGATTAAAGCGTTTATAACCGGGATATTGTGCTCCGGCTCAAGCTGGAGGTGGATATCTGCGCGATTTGCAAATTCCGTCTTAACCGGGTCAATGACGATGAGTTTAGCGCCTCTATTTAACGCTCTTTGAACGTGCATAGCTACGATCGGATGGCCATTTTCCGGGTTTGAGCCGATCATCATAATGCAGTTACTGTGAGTTCCGATCTCCGTGAAGCTATTTGTAGCCGCTCCGTTACCGATTGTTTTGGCAAGACCTGCCACAGTCGGAGCGTGTCAAATGCGCGCGCAGTGATCGATATTATTCGTGCCTAAAATTCTAAGTAGCTTCTGCGCTACGTAGTTATCCTCATGCGTACAGCGTGCAGAATAGTTTCCGGCTATCGCGTCGGCGCCGTATTTTTCTTTAACCTCGAGCATCTTTTTAGCAACCAAATCAAGCGCTTCGTCCCAGCTAGCCTCGACCAAATCGCCGTCTTTACTAAATTTGCCATTCTTTTTACGAATTAGCGGAGTAGTAAGCCTATCTCTAGAGCCTACGTAATTCCATCCGTAATAACCTTTCAAACATAAACAACCCTGATTTACGGGGTTGTCGCTTACGCCGGTTGCGGATTTGATATAGTTGTCTTCCGCAGTCAGCTCGATTTGACAGCCTGTGCCACAATAAGGGCATATGACCTTGCCTTTATTCGCCATATTTTCTCCTTTCGAAAATACTAAACATGCAAAATTACCATATATGCAATTTCGGCACAATTATATAAATTCTTACCTAAAATAAAATTGAAATTTTGCCTTAAGCTAAAAGAATTTTTTCAATTATAATTAGGAGTAAGTTGGGGTAATTTCAGTAGCAATTTAAATTTTAAAATATACTTTAATACTGATATACTAGACTTTTAAAGCAAATAATCAACGAACCGGTTTAAAAAAGAAATTAGTTTTTAAATTTAAGCTTTGAAAGCAAATTTATCAAATAAATTCCAAATATCGTCAGATAAATGACGGAATTTTTTTACGGACTTAAATATAATTACACCAAAATTTTTAGTAAAAAATTTTTAAAATTCCTTAAGTCAAGGAGAAAGGTATGAAACAACATAAATTTGTAATCTGCGATTACAAACGATGTATCGGTTGCACGACGTGCATGGCGGCCTGTTACTCAAGTGCCTACGAGCGCGGCAAGCTTGCTAAATCGCGACTTACCGTGCTTAGACAGGCTTACGGCGTTATGCCTACGCAGTGCAGGCAGTGCGATGACGGACCATGCGCAAACGTCTGCCCTACCGGTGCGCTTCGCTTCGATAATAATTATATCGAATTGCACGAAGAAATTTGCATCGGATGCAAGATGTGTACGCTCGCCTGTCCTTATGGCGCGATCAGCTCGAATGCCGAGCTTATGCCGTCAGTAAATTATGCGGTCGAGCCGAAGTATTATCTCGAGATCGAAAGCCAAGCGGGCGCCAAAAGCACCGCCATCAAATGCGATCTATGCAACGGACGCGAGAACGGTCCTGCATGCGTCGAGGTTTGCCCAACTAGCGCTATCATTATGATAGATCCTAAAGAGGGTAAGCATAAATTGGGCTTTGCGATAGACTACGATGCGGCTAATGCTTTTGCAAAAGACGTATTAAACGGCGAAATCAGTTGCGTCGCCAAAAAAGAAGGAGGCGCAAAATGATAAGCGTCTATACTTTATTTATCGTCAGTGCAGTAATTAGTATCCTTTTATACTGCGCTCCAAAAACTGCCGTTAAGGTAGGATTTGGATTAGGTGCTATCAGCTGTTTTTATGCGATGTGTCATTTCGTAGCCAATATGGGCGTAAGCGATAGCTTCGTTTTGGGCGGCACTTTCTTATATGCGCCAAAATTTGCTTTAAGTCCGCTTGGAAATTTCTTCAGTTTCGTAGTCGTTTTTATAGGCTTTGCAAGCAGCGTTTACGGTATGAGCTACGCCGAGGAATATATCGGAAAGGCAAATATTGGCGTTTTTGCATGTTTATTTAATACCTTCATCTTATCTATGCTTTTAGTCATCAGTGCGGATAATGTATTTTGCTTCGCTGTTTTATGGGAGCTTATGACGTTAATCTCGTCATTTCTAATCATAGTAAACGATGGCAAAGGCACGCTCAAAGCCGTTATGGTATATCTAGGTATAGCGCAGATCGGTGCATTTTGTATCACCTGTGGATTACTTATCATTGCAAACTACGCAGGCAGCTTCGAATTTGCGGAGTGGGGAAAAGTAAATATGCCGATGGGCGCTTCTGTAGCAGCATTCATCTTGTTTTTGGTCGGCTTCGGCTCAAAAGCGGGAATGTGGCCTTTTCACGTTTGGCTACCGCAAGCTCACCCTGCGGCTCCATCAAATGTCTCTGCGCTAATGAGCGGCGTTATGATTAAAGTAGCGCTCTTTACCCTTGTTAAATTTACACTATTTTTACCGCTAAGCATCTATTTTGGGCTTGCAGTTTTGATCCTAGGAGCAGCTAGCTCGCTTTTTGGCGTTTTATACGCGTTGTGCCAGCACGACTTTAAAGCACTTCTTGCGTACCACTCGGTTGAAAATATCGGCATTATCTTGCTGGGTCTTGGCACTGGAATTTACGGCGTCGCAGCAGGCAATGTAACACTAGCCGCAGTCGGATTTTTAGCAGGCTGCTACCACGTAGTAAATCACGCGATATTCAAAGGCTTACTATTCTTATGTGCAGGCTCTGTAATCCACGCTACTCATACGCAAAATATGGACGTGCTAGGAGGGCTAGCTAAAAAAATGCCTCTAACCGCGGTCGGTATGTTTATCGGCATCATGGGTATTGCAGCGCTTCCTCCGGTAAACGGCTTCGTTTCAGAGTGGTTTACCTATCAAGGAATGCTTCAAGGCGCTAAGGAAAGCGGAATTTTCATTAGATACGCTTTCTCGCTAGCAGTAGTCGCACTTGCGCTTACGGGCGTTTTAGTCGGTATGCACTTAAAACTATATGCGGTAATCTTTGCAGGAACCCCAAGAGATGAAAAAATTTGGGAAAATGCAAAAGAAAGTCCTCTTGGGATGGTTTTAGGAATGATCATACTGATGATAGGCTGCGTGGGATTTGGCGTAGGCGCACACTTCATAGTCGATTACATCATGCAGGCGGTAAATTCTATTACTTCCAATAGTGGGTATGTCGCAAGCCTAGGCGCTTCGTCAATCACTTCGCCTTTGGGAAGTATCGTTTCAACTCCTCTTATTGCAGTAATTTTGTGTTCTACAATGCTGCTTCCGTTTATCATCCTAGCAGTTATGAAAGCAAATCGCGACAAACCTCGCGAGACAGATCCTTGGGCATGCGGTTTTAAATATAGCCCTCGCATGCAGATGACCGGCGGTCCTTTTACCGGCGATTTAAGAAAGATTATGGACTGGTTATTTAGAGGTCATAAACGCAGAATAGAGCAAAACGGCTACTTCGGACCGATCGAGTATCACAACCACCCACAAGACATTTGGTGGACGATGATTTATCAACCGGTAATCGATTGGAGTAAGAAGATCGCCGATAAGATAGGAATTATTCAAAGCGGCTATGCAAATTTATATACGCTTTACATCCTAATCTATCTTTGCGCGATACTGGGCGTCGGATATTTCTTGATCTAGGAGGTTTAAGATGCAGACTATACAAACTATATTTTTAATGATATTTCAAGTCGCGGTTATCGTCCTAGTCGCTCCACTTTTCGACGGTATGGCGAGAAAACTTCGAGCCAAGCTTCAGTCGAAACAAGGAAGCGATTTTTTCCAGACTTACCGCGATATTATTAAGCTTTTTAAGCGCGGCAGAACCGTTCCTGCGTGCAGCCACTGGGTATTTAGGTGGGCGCCGTTTTTCCTTTTCGCTACTTCGGCAGCGATTTTGGCGGCTATTCCTATTACATACAGCAAAGATACTCTTTTCGGAGCGTATTCGGATATTTTCGTTATCCTATATCTAGGCGCGCTTTTGCGCTTCGTATTCGGTGCGGCTTCGATAGATAGCGGTAACCCTTTTGCGGCAACCGGCGGTGGACGCGAGCAGATGCTTGCCGTTTTTGTCGAACCTGTGATGATGATGTGCCTAATCGTAGTAATGATGGCTGCGGGAACTTCAAATTTAGTTGAGATCCAGCAGATGGTACGCAGCGGTCAGATCGGCTATCAAATTCCAAGCTTTGCCGTCGCCTCGATTGCATTTTTATGGTGTATGTATGTCGAGACCGGCAGAAAGCCATTTGATCTTGCCGAAGCCGAGCAAGAGCTTCAAGAAGGTCTACTTGGCGAATATGCAGGCAGCGATCTCGGCTTAGTGCAAGCGGCGCTTATTTTGAAGCAGTTTGCGATGATCGGATTATTCCTAACGATATTTGAGCCGTGGAATTTTAGCAATCCGTTTTTGGCGATCATAATCTTTGTGCTAAAAACTGGCGTATTTTACGTAGCAGCCGTTTTCATCGACAACTTTGGACCACGCTTCAGAATGACTTCGAGCATGCGCAAAATTTCATGCGGCGCTCTTGCCATTGCTTTTGCGGCATTAACGCTTTACGTAGTAGGATTTTAAGATGAATAGTATCGATATTTTAGCAATTTGTATGATCGTAACGTCACTCGCGGTATTCGGACTTAGAAATTTAAAACTTTCGATCGGAATTTACGCGATTCAGACGCTACTTTTGGTAAGCATATTTTTTATGCTGTATTCTAACTTCAATGCGCCGCAACTTAGAATTTGGGCGATAGTGGCGTTTTTTACGAAGGTTATTTTCGTGCCGGGAATTTTATTTTGGCTAGTTAAAAAGCTGGATGTGATCAGCGAGGATGAGCCGGTAGGCGGCTTTTTCGTAAGCCCCGTTATTGCGATGGGATTTTCGCTAGCGATTGCGATGACAATCAATCCGATCTTGCTTAAATTCTCTCTTATTCAAGAAAGAATCGTTCTAATAGCGGCGGTAACCGTATTTATGATGGGAATTTTCGGCTTCATGCTAAGAAATTCTTTCATCAAGCAAATTCTAGCCTACTGCCTCTTTGAAAACGGCATCCACCTAAGCCTTGCACTTATGGCTTACAACTCTCACGAGCTAGTCGAGCTTGGAATTTTAACCGATGCAATCTTTGCGGTTATTATTATGAGCATTTTGGCGGTTAGATTTTACAAAGCTTATGACGGGCTTGATACGTCTAAAGCTTCGAATTTAAGGGGTTAATGATGAATAGTTTAGCTTTTATATTAATTTTTCCGTTGCTCGGAGCGCTGATATTATTCTTATGCCCTAAGAATTTCAAGCTCCTAAGCTCGCTACACGTTTTGATTTCTGCGATTACTTCCGCAGGGCTACTCTGTAACGTAGGCAAGCTTATCAGCGGCAACTTTGAGGCTTTTTACGCATACGATAAATTTCTATTCCTAGATAGCCTAGGCTGCGTATTTTTAGTGCTAATCGCCGTAACGGGCTTTTTGGTAAATTTATACTCTACCACCTATATGAAATGGGAGATACAGGGCGGCCATCTGGATCTTAGCGATCTTAGAAAATACTATGCGCTCTGCCACGTTTTCGTTTTTACGATGACGCTTAGCGTTATCTGCAACAACGTTGCGTTTATGTGGGCTGCGGTAGAGGCTACTACGTTAGCATCGGTATTTTTGGTCGCTATTCATAAAGATAAAAAATCCACCGAGAGCGGTTACAAATATATCGTTATCTGCTCGATCGGCTTAGCGTTTGCGCTTTATGCGACCGTTTTACTATATGCGGCTACATTCAAAATCACAGGTGACGGCGAGGCTTCTATGCTTTGGACGAGCATCATGGATAATGCCAAAAATTTGAACGGCGATGCCGCTAAGCTTATCTTTATATTCGCTCTAATAGGCTTTGGAACCAAAGCAGGACTTGCTCCTACTCACACTTGGCTTCCTGATGTTCACGCAGAAGGTCCGGCTCCGATTTCAGCACTACTTTCGGGTGTGCTTTTAAAATGTGCGATGCTAGCGATATTTAGATATTACGCGGTAACCGCCGAAGCGGTAGGGCCAGACTTCGTTAAGCACGTGATGCTGATCTCGGGCACGATCACGCTATTTATAGCAGGAATTTTCCTCGTTCGTCAGCACGACGTAAAAAGGATGTTTGCTTACCACTCGGTCGTTCATATGGGTGTTATTGCATTTGCGCTAGGTATCGGCGGATATTTCGGCTTGCTTGCCGCGATCTTTCACTGCTTAGCTCATAGCTTTACTAAGGCTCTTGCATTCTGCTCTACCGGTAATATCGCTAGAATTTACGGTCACAAAGATATGACTAGAATGGGCGGTATGGTAAAAATCGCTCCGCTTACTACGATAATGTTTGGTGCTGCGGTTTGCTCGCTCGTAGGCGTTCCTGCGTTTGCGATCTTTGTAAGCGAATTTAACGTTTTCAAAGGCGCGATAGCCAGCGGTCAATACATAGCCGTAGCATTATTTGCGATCGCGCTCGTAATTATTTTCATCGCGGACTTCGCGCACTTTAATCTAGCGAGCTTCGGTACACCTAAAGGTGAAGTGGTTTATGCTAAAGAGATGAGCTTGTTTGAAAATTTACCGCTAATCTTGCTTTGCGCTTTAGTGATAATTTTCGGCGTATGGCACGTAGGTGATTTTTGGATGCTCGTCGAAAACGGCGTTAGAATAATGATGAGAGGTTAAAAATGAGAGGCGATAAATTTATAGAAATTTTAAAGACCAAAGTCAAGGTCTTAGAAGTTACCCGCCAAGCCGAGGATCAAATCACCGTTTTAGTGGATAGAAATGATCTGCCGCTTGCGGTTAAGACGCTATATTATGACATCGGCGGTTTTATCAGCACGATGATCCCTAACGATGAGCGCGAGCTAAACGGAAATTTCGCGCTTTACTATGCGATATCTATGGAAGGTGGCAAAATGACCGAAGCGGAGGATTTCGCCGCAGAGGATAAATGCTTCATCACCGTTAGGACGCTAATTCCCGGATCGGATCCTACATTCCCGTCAGTTACTCCTTTAGTGCCTGCTTGCGTATGGTACGAAAGAGAAGCCTTCGATATGTTCGGTTTAATCGCTGAGGGCTTGCCTGATAAACGCCGCTTAGTGCTAAGCGACGATTGGCCGGATGGGCTTCATCCACTTCGCAAAGACGCGATGGACTATCGCTATAGGCCCGATCCTGTAGATCATAAAGACGAGCCTAATGCAGAGTTTTTATTTCCTAGCGGCGACGGCGTAGTAGATGTTCCGCTTGGACCTCTTCACGTAACGAGCGATGAGCCGGGACACTTCAGACTATTTTGCGATGGCGATGAGATTATCGATGCAGACTACCGCTTATTTTATCAACACCGCGGTATGGAGAAACTAGCTGAAAACCGAATGAATTACGATCAGATGGGCTATTTAGCAGAGCGCGTCTGCGGAATTTGCGGCTACGCTCACGCGATTGCGTGTATTGAAGCAGCAGAGAAAGCCATCAAGCTTGAAATTCCGCTTCGTGCGCAAGCCATCCGCGTCATCTGCCTTGAGATCGAGCGCCTTCACAGCCATCTTTTAAATATCGGTCTAGCCTGCGAGGTAACAGGTAACTACAACGCCTTTATGCATATCTTTAGGGTGCGCGAATACTCCATGGAGCTAGCTCAGCTCGTAACCGGCGGCCGCAAGACCTACGGCAATGTAATTATGGGCGGACTTCGCCGCGATATGACCGATAATGAAATTCGCAAGAGCATCGAGATCATCAATAAACTTGATGTTCAAATTTCTGAAATTTGGGACGCCGTTATGGAGGATAAACGCCAAATCGGTCGCTGGAAAGGCGTGGGCGTATTAGATCGCAAAGTGGCGCGTGATTTCAGCCCGGTAGGTCCAAATATGAGAGCTTCCGGTTTTAAACGCGACAACCGCTACGATCATCCTTACGATTTCTTTAACAAGATAGAATTCGAAGTAGCCGTAGAGCACGGTGGCGATGTATTCAGCCGCGAAGTCGTAAGGTATAAAGAGCTCAAACAATCGATCCACATCATCAGGCAGTGCTTGCATCAAATGCCGCAAACTCCGATAATGATCGATCCACAGACTATGATCAGACCGGAAAACTACGCTTTAGGTCACGACGAAGCGCCGCGAGGCGAAAATGTCCACTGGATCATGCAAGGAAACGCACAGAAGGTTTACCGCTGGAGATGTCGCGCCGCTACGTATAACAACTGGCCGAGCTTGCGATTTCAATTCCGCGGAAATAACATCTCCGATGCGGCGCTAATCGTATGCTCGATGGATCCGTGCTACTCATGCACCGAGCGTGTAACTTTAGTCGATATTAATAGCGGAAAGAGTAAAATTCTAACCGAAAAAGACCTTAAGAAATTTTGCCAAGACGGCAAGGTTAGCAAAAAGGATTTAAGATGATGAAATTATTCGACATTACCGAAAAATATGGTAAGGCGACCTATGCTTATCCGTTTGAGCCATACATCGTGCCCGAGAATTTTCGCGGGCAGCCTGAATATACCTATGAGCTTTGCATAGGCTGTGCTGCGTGCGGAATCGCCTGCCCATCTAATGCGATTGAGCTTAAGATGAATGAAGCCCAAACCAAACTAATTTGGGAATTTGATTGCGGACGCTGCATATTTTGTGGTCGCTGCGACGAGGTATGCCCTACGGGAGCGGTAAGGCTAGGCAATAGCTTTGAGCTAGCGGTAAAATTTGATAAAAGCGCGCTTATCCAACACGGCGAGCTTGAGATGGAGAAATGCAGCTGCTGCGGCAAGCCAATGACCCCAAAAAGGCTCATCAATTACACGCTAGAAAAGTTAAGTACTGCAAATTTGCTCCCAGGCAGATTAGAAGAAGCTAAAAAATATCTCTATATCTGTCCTGAATGCAAAAAAGCTCAAGCGGTCGAAAGAGTGACCAAAGGTATAGAGGAGGCAATAAAATGAGTTTGTATCAAGTCCCCGAAAATATTAAAAACGCAAACGATCTAACCGCAAAATTGGAGCTTTTGAAAAATATCAAACGAAGCTTCAGCGTTTATCGTATCGACTGCGGAAGTTGCAATGGCTGTGAAATCGAAATTTTTGCTTCTATCACGCCGATGTGGGATCCGGAGCGCTTCGGATTTAAACTCGTAGCTAACCCTCGCCACGCAGATATCTTAGTCTGCACCGGTCCGGTTACTAGACAGATGTATTATCCGCTGCTTCGCGCTTATGAGGCCGCACCTGATCCAAAGATCGTAGTAGCTCTTGGAGCCTGCGGAAGCACTGGTGGAATTTTTCATGACGCATATAGCGTATGGAGTGGTATCGATAAGATTATACCGGTAGATGTTTATATCCCCGGCTGCCCTCCGCATCCTGCTAGCATCATCTATGGTCTTGGCATGGCGCTTGGCATCATCGATCAAAAGCTTCAAAAGAAGAGCTACGAGCAAGATAGTACTCTTCCACCACCAGTTAAGAGTTCAGTTATCGGCGATATTTTATTCGAGCGCGATCTGCAAGCTGAAGCTAAGAGGCTGATGAGCTATATTTTCGGAAGAGTTTTATTTGCAAAATATATGGATGCGATCAAAACCTCATCTGACGTTCACGATCCAAAAGCTTCTCGCGAGGCTCTACTTAACGCTATCCATACCGAAGAGGATCCTAGATACGCGGAGTGCATGGCACTATTGCACAATGACGTATATCTAAAATACGCCCGCGCTACGGAGGAATTTAAGATCGATCCGCAAAAAGAGGTCTGGAGCAAACGATGATTGAGGTTTTTAAGCTTACAAAGCGGCATATGGACGAAAACGAAAATTTACCTAAAGAGCTAAAGGATATCAAGGTTTTTTCCACCTGCGTCGGTCACGGCGTAGGTACGATAGATTTTAGCGAAAAGGTACTTGAGATAGACGATGAAGAATTTAAACGCATCATCGAAAACTCGGGCGACTACGTTAAATTTAAGATCGGTAACCTAAGCAAGTATTTCGAGATTGAAATTTTTGCCGAGCACGCAGCCAAGCTAATACCTCAGCTTTGCGAATGTGAGCTTAAAGATCTGCTGAAAAATATGCGCGAAGGATACTTCGTGCTAAGGAAGGATTTTTGATGCGAAAGGCGTTGCTTTGTATCGGCAATCCCCTTCGCGGCGACGATGACGTGGGCAATGAAACAGGGCGAATAGTCGAGGCGAACTTAAAAGACTGGCGCGTTTTTTATGGGCAGGATGTGCCTGAAAACGAATTTGCAGCACTTAGGGAATTCGCCCCTGAAATTCTGATCGTAGTAGATGCGATGAGCGGCTTTGATGAGGATAAGATAGAATTTTTCGACCTCAGCAACGATCGCGACTATATCTACTCGACGCATAACCTACCTACGCCGGTGCTTCTAAGCTATCTGCGCAAAATTTGCCCAAAGACGTTGTTTTTGGGCATTAGCGTGCTGCTCGATAATGTCCTTGATTTTAAAGAAGGGCTAAGCGAGAGCGCAAAAAAAAGCGCGCAAAGAGCTTATGAGCGTATCTTAGAAATTGATTCAAATTTAAATGAGGAGGAGTAAATGTTAAATCCTGCAGAAACCGCGCAAGCGGTGTCTAGTTCGATGCAACACAAGGCGCATACCCCGCTAATTAGCATAATTTTTCTAGCTATAATGGCGGGCGCTGCAATCGCTATGGGTGATATTTTCTGGGCTCACTCGACCGTCGGAATGGCTGAAAAGCAATCTATTGGCTTATCGAATTTCATCGGCGGTATTACCTTTAGCTGCGGTCTGATGATGGTGGTTTTTTACGGTGGGCATCTATTTACCAGCTCGGTTTTAACGGGCGTACCTGCCGCCGATGGCAAATTACCGCTAGGTAAAACTATCGGCTATTGGGCTATCGTTTGGTGCTTTAACTTTGTAGGTGGCGCGTTAATCGCGTATATGTATTATTACTCAGGACTTCCGCTTAAATATGATGGCTACATCTTGCAGCACTTCATTCCTGCAGCAGCAGGCAAAATAAACGCACCTTTTCATGAGCTATTCATCCGCGGAATTTTTTGTAACGTGTTTGTATGTATGTCTATCTGGACTGCGACCAGCGAGAGCAATCTATCAGGTAAATTCTTTGCAATTATGTGGATGATCGGCGCATTCGTAGCTTGCTCGATGGAACACTGCGTGGCAAATATGTTTATCCTAACCGAAGGTATCATCGCTAAAGGCCACTATTTAGCAGCTGCTGGTGGCGATGTAAATGCTCTTGCAAGCTCGCTTCACGGTGTAACGGCAGCTCAAATAGATTCAATAAACTGGGGAAATTTCATCGTTAAAAATATGATCCCAGTTACGCTAGGTAACATCTGCGGCGGTCTATTTTTCGTAGGCTTGGTCGGATTTATGGTAAATAAATACGACATGAAAAAGAAAGACTAATCTATCGCGCTTCAGCACGATATAAACAAAATACGGCGCGGCACTTTGCCGCGCATTTTTAATTTCTAAAATTTTAAAAATTCTCATACATAAAATTTCGCTCGATCCAAAATTTTAGACGAAATCCTAAACGAAATTCGGGATGAAATTCTAAAACCAAGCTCTTGATAAAAATTTTACGCTGTAAATCTAGGTAAAATCCTGCGCCGTAACTTTAGACAAAATTTCGCGCTTAAGCCGTAAGCGTAAGCCGCATAAATGCTTTAAAAACTCTAGCCCGCGCTAAACACAGTAGCTAAGCAATCTGTCGTAGTCCAGGATCAAAAACTCGTGTTGGCTGATTTTTTGAATTACGTTATCTTTTACAAGCTCATTAAACGCGGTACTCGCGCTTTGACGCTTGAGCCCTACGAAGGACGAAAGCACCTTTAGCGAAAAGGGCAAAAAGACGTATTTGTAGCCATTTTGATGAAAATTCTGCTCGTTTGCAAGCTCGATCAAAAAGCTCGCGATGCGCCCTTTTGCATTTTCAAAAAGTATAGAGCGTGTGATTTTGCGCTGCAGCAGAATTATCTCTGTTAAAATTTTTATATATGCCTCGCAAAAGCTGCGATTTGCCAAGATCTCCCCTAGTCCGCTCGCATCGATCGTGTAAATTTCGCTGTCCTCTAAAAACTCAAGTGCGCAAATTTCATTAAGAATGGTAATATTGTCCTTGTTTAGGTAGTTGATGATGAATTCTTCGCCGTCTTCAAAAAACGAAAGCTTCGCCTGTCCACTTTTAAAAATAAAAACTTTAGGCACCTCACTATAAAAAACATAGCCTTTTTTGATGACTTGGTGCTCGAACATTGCAAGCTCCTCGTCGCTAAGCGTGGCGATAGCCTCGGTTTGCAGTAGTCCCAGCCGCGATTTTTCCATATAACCTCCAAAAGCTAAGAATTATACAATGAAATATTTAGACAAAGATAAAGCTGCGCGGATTAAATTTACCATCCGCACTATGGCTGCGCATCTAGGTCGCCGGAGCTAATAAATTTTATAGCTTTTAAAATTCTAAATTTTACCCGCGTTTTGCATCGCGTAAAATTTCAAAAATTTATTGAGCCTTATGCGGCGAAATTATAGCCAAAACCCGCGGCGCGAATTTAAAATTCTGTCTTTAAATAAAAATTCATATCATTTCATTGAAATTTTATTTAGCAAGGATATAATAATGCATATTAAAAATAAGCGGTATTTTGCTCGCGATGACACCGCAAGAAAGACACTTCATGCAAAAGTTAAATTTTAAAAATAACGTTTCCGAGACGCTACTAATCAACGTCTATATGCGCCATCTGGATTTCAAAAACGCGGATCCGATCCTAAACGATCCCTTTTCAAGCGCCGTCGTAGAGCAGATCGATTATGATTTTGCAAAATTCGACGACGCATGCCTTAGCAAGACGGGCACGGTGATCCGCGCGAAATTTTTCGACGATGAGACGCTGCGACTCGCGGCGGAGCTTGATCGCCCTATCATCGTGCAGCTCGGCGCCGGGCTCGACACCCGCCCGCTTAGATTGCAAAAAGCCCTACCAAGCGCCCTATTTTACGACCTCGACCTGCCCGACGTCATCGCCATGCGCGACGCGCTGCTACCCAAAGCTCAGAACAACTTTAGCTTGCCCTACTCGATGTTAGATCACTCATGGATGGACGAGCTGGTCGCAAAGCACGGCAGCGCGGGCTACATATTTATTTTAGAGGGGGTGAGTATGTATTTTGAAAAAGAGGAATTTAAAGAATTTTTTATCGCGCTTGCGCAAAAATTCCGCGGCTACGTGCTGAGCGATTTTATGAGCGAGTTTTCGGTTAGAAAATTCGACTCCAAACGCCACGATGCGATGCGGCACATGCAAAACGCGCCCTTTAAAATGGGTATCGGCGGCGGTGCGGAGGTGCAGGACTGGGATAGCGCGCATATCAGATTCGTCAGGGAGGCCGCGATGCTGAAAATGTATAAAAGCCACTGGAGCCTTAAAGGGCGCCTATTTAGCCTGATTCCCGCCTTTTGCAACGCATGCAAGATGTTCGTTTTCAAAATAGGCAAAGATGAAATTTAAGTAAATTTCAAAATTTTAAAGCGGCGCGCCGCAGGAAGCGTAAGCCGGCTTTTTAAACAGAGGGAATAAAATTTTACAATTTTCGCCGGCATTAGCGGCTTGCGCCAGCCGATAATTGACGAACCAAGACGGACGTCAAACAAATCAAACTAAACTAAGTCGGGCAACAGTCAAGCCGACTCAGACTGCAACTAAATCTAGCCAGACAGCAGTCAAGCCAAACGACTAGCGTCAGTGCGCCTATGCGCGAAGTAAAATTCCGCGATTTCAAGCCGAGATTGTAAATTTAAGCTCGCCTTATCCTTGCCATCTAAATTAAAAACCGCCCTATTTACTCGCTACTGTGATTAAAAATTTTAAAGCCGAATTGGAGCCCATATACGTTAAATAGAAATTATTTTTTCATTGACTTAAATTTACGTTTTTGCTAAAGTCGTGGCACATTAATTTACAAAGGAGATCAAAAATGCGGAAATTTTTCCTGCCCCTTTTCTATGCTTTCATGCTGGTCGGATGCAACAAACACAGCCTTGGTCCCACCAACCTCTTTTTAGAAAACAAAGAGCTAACCCAACTCAAAGGTCGCCATATCCTAGATATGGAGAAATACACCGGCGGCTGGTCATACATCGATATAGGCATGTTTTCAAATAAATACTATCTACAATATGACCCGCGCGAAGTACTATCGGTAGAGAGATCGTGCAACTTCTGGGGCTGCAGCGTAGTAGGCGTTAATTACAGCACCTACGGCTACATCTATTTCACCACCGATAAGGATGGCTATATCACCGACTATACCGAGGACGGCGACGCGATAAGAAGCGTCAAGCATAAATTTAAAGACCTACTAGTACTGGAGAATTAAGATGAAAAAGACGGTAATGGCACTATGCGCATTTGCGATCACTACGGCATTTGGTATATCGGATAGCGATTACAATAAATTTGACACACTGGATGAGAGCGGAAGATATAAAGAGGCTTTGGCATTCCTCAAGCCTTTAGCCGAGGCGGGCGACGGTAGGGCTACTACGCTCATAGGCTATCTTTATGAGGTTAGATTTGATAGCTACGGCGAAGGGATAAAGTGGTATAAAAAGGGTATGGAGCTAAACGATAGCCTCGCTTATAAGAATATGGGTTGGATCTACTATCTAATGAGGGATTATAAACTAGCCGCTAAGACATATGAAAAAGCAAGCGATTTAGGCAACGTACAGGCCGATGCGATGATAGGTAACATGTATCTAAACGGGATATATTATACAAGGGATTATAAAAAGGCTCTCGTATATATACAAAGAGCCGCCGAAAAAAATAATGCGCAGGCTCTAACCGATCTAGCCATATGCTACGAGAACAGCTACGGCGTCGCAAGGGATCTAAATAAAGCCAGAGAGCTCTATAGACGCGGAGCTGCCGGCGGTAACGAATACGCCCAAAAAGCGCTAGGTAGGCTATAGTAAGAAACCTGCCGGTCTGCGATAGAGCGGTCCGAACAAGGACCGCTCGGTGCAAATCGACAAACTATCTCGCACGATACCTCAAAGCGCCGCAAATTTCATGCTAGCACGCGACAGGGCAGCTAAGTGAGCGAGACAAGGCGCAAATTTTACGCAAACAAGCCGCGCGAACCGAGCGCGAGACATAACGTATAGAATTTCAATGAGCCGCGGTGCGGGACACAGCGCATTGTTTCGAGCAAACAGCACGAGCCTTCGGCGTATAAATAATCTGAAAACGGCGCGGAATTTAAGCAGATACGGCGCCCACGGCAAACAGAAATTTTAATAAGCGCTCGAAACGAAATTTCAAAGCGTCGCAAATCTCACGCGAGCGCGCGCCGCAGCGGCGTCTCAAAGTATCGTAAAATTCAGTCGCCTTAAAGTGCTGTAAAATTCCGCCGCCTCATGCCGCTTTGAAATTTTAAAATTTTTACAGTAAAATCGCCGCATCAATTTAAATTCCGAAGGATTTTCATGCGCTGTTTAGATAAAAATTTACGCCACGAACCGCTGCAAGAGACGCATTCGCACGAGCCTTTGAGCGATGCGGCGCACACAGGAGCGCACTCGCACTGCCACTCGCACGGCGCCAAGGACGCAGATAAGCGCATGCTGCGCGCAAGCATCATCATCACGACGATCGCGATGATCATTCAGTTCGTCTATTCGATCATCACGAACTCCTTGGCGCTATTAAGCGACACGCTGCATATGTTTTCGCACGTCTTTGCGCTAAGTCTTAGCTTTTTTGCGGTCTGGCTCAGCGAGAAAAACGGCGGCGAGCAGCGCACGTTCGGCTTTTACCGCGCCGAGGTGATCGTCGCTTTTACAAATTCCGTCACGACGGCGATTTTCGTGGTCTTCATCCTCTACGAGGCGGTGCAAAAGCTCGTAAATCCGCAGCCCATCGACGCAAAAACGCTGATCGTTATCGCCGTCTTCGGCCTTGCGGTCAATTGCATAACGGGCTTTTTGCTGCTTAAGGCTGACATGCACAACATCAACATAAAATCGAGCTTTTTACACATGATGAGCGACCTTCTAAGCTCCGTAGGCGTCGTCATCGGCGCGATATTTTTGTATTTTACGGGCGCCGTGTGGATCGATGCGGCGCTGGCGCTACTGATCACCTTCATGATCGGTAAATGGTCGTTCTCGCTCATCCGCCAAAGCATCGAAATTTTACTCGAGAGCTCGCCGATACCGATCGAAGCGATACGCGAGCTGATCGCCGCGCAGGAGGGAGTTTTAGACGTGCACGATATCCACGTCAGCGAGATCACGCACAACATGTACGTCCTGACCGCACACATCGTGATCTCGCCGCACGATCTGATAAAATTTCAAAGCCTGATCGCGACGCTTAACGACGAGCTGCTGCGTAAATTTAAGATCGGACACTGCACCTTCCAGCCCGAATGGCGCGAGCTTTGGCGCGTCTGCGATACGAAAAGCGCGATTTTTGGCGGATCTGCGGCGGCCTGCTTCGATAGGTAGCGCATCAGACGACCTGCGGCGGAGTAATTTGATCTAGGCTGCAATGGGCGCGATGAGATAAAATTTGCCCTAGGCGGCGGGATAAAATTCCGACCTCGGCGCTGCAGCGATCTGCGATGCGGTTAAATTTTACTCTACGCCGCAATGATAATATTACGGCGCAGCAAATTTGATCTCGGCGCAGAGACTTAACGACGGGATAAAATTCCAATCTAGCACCGCGGATACGGCTAAATTTTAAGCCACACGAATATAGGGTCGGCTCGCTCGTGCGCGCATCGCCGAACATATCGCGCTAAATTTTAAGTCATGCGCGACACGGGGTGCGTAGGCTGCGTGATAGTTTATGCCGCGATGATTTGTACTAAGACGATTTCTCGGCGCGGTAAAATTTCAACCTCGGCGCTGCGACGATCTGCGGCGCAAACCAAACGTGGGCGCGGTAAAATTTCGTGCTGCGCTGCGATATCTAGCGGAAAGAAGCGAGCATGGCGCGTAAATTTTGCCTAGCCGCGGCAGAGCAAAGCGCTCAATCGCACCACGAGATATGCCGCAAAGGCGCGGGTAAATTTCATTTCATTCGCGCAAGGACGCTTATCCATGCAGAGCGTGCCTCGTCTGCATAAAACGCGCGCTGTCCGCCAAAAAAACTGGCACTTTATCTGCAAAAAATGCACTCCGTCCGTCAAAACCGGCGCCTCGTCTGCACGAAGTGTGTTTCGTCTGCGCAAAACGCGAGCTGTCCGCCAAAAAGGAGCACTCGCGCTTTAGCACGCGTCTAATCGCGCGATCGCGCCGCAGAGCAGATGCGGGCAAATTTTAAAAGTAGAGAAAATGGAGAAAATTTTAAAAAGAGCGAAGCTGCAAGGCGCGCTCGGTGCGATATATATTTTGGCTGCGGGCACGACGTATTTTATAAAGGGCGAGCCGGAGCTTTTAAAGATAGTGCGGGTGCTCGCGTGGCTTCTTGCCTTCGTCTTTCTCTACTACGCGATCGCAAACGTCCAAAGGCTCTCGGGCTCGAACGTCTTTACGATCTTCAAATACACTTACAACGCCGTGCTTTTGGCGCTGCTATGCAGCATAGCTCTTTATGTGATAGACAAATCCTTCTTGGACTTGATCGATATCGGCATGCCATTTTTACTGCTCGGCGTCGCGATAGCGTGGATAATCATAAATTTTAAATTGCGCGCCGATACGGGCTGCGTGTTTTTCGCCGTGTACGCCGTGCTGCTCGCTACCAAAGTCGCTGCAAACTTCCTCCACGGCATGCTTGGAGTACTAACCCCGGCCCTCATAACGAGTGGCGTCGTAAAATGCATCGGGGTAGCAAACGCGTTGTCGGAAATCGTCCTGCCCGCCGTACTGCTCGCCGCATGGCTCGGTATAAAGAGCTTCCAAAGCTCGCAGGATCCATGGCGCTAGACGTGCTGGATCGCGGCATTAAATTTAAACGCGCCGTGCCGTAGCGATAGGCGCTATTTGGACTAAACATGCCGCTTTGAGGTGCGGCGGTCGTAGAAGCCGTAGAAAAGTAAAAATTTTAACAGAAGCGGTATGCGGCGCAAAAAATGCAAATTTAAACAAAACGGCTCCGCGCCGCAAAAGCCACGGCGCAGAGCCGGAGGTTAAGATTAAGGGGATTCAAAACCAAGGCTAAATTTAGCGAAGTCCAAGCCTGAGGCTAAAATCAGCAAAATAAAAAGCTAAATTTAGCAAAGCTCGAAATAAAGCCGGCAAGCCTAGGGTTAGATCAACGTAAAGTAGCCCGAGCGAGACTATTTATCCTCCAAGACCTTGCTCTTCCACTTCGATGATTTCTCCTCGCCTTTTGACATATCTTTGGAAAATTCCGAAATCGCTTCAAAATTTCTCTGCACGCCGTCGCTAGAGTTTTTGTATTTTACGGCGTTGGATTTTTTGATGCCGAGATTGCCCGCTTCGTCCGCAGCGTCGATATTCGCGCCTAAAAATATAAATTCCCATCCATTTTCATTTTGCTTTTGCGTTATCATTTTTTTGATCTGCGCTTTGGAGTATTCGCGGCTTGAGTTCTCCATCCCGTCGGTGATGATGACGAAAAGCACGCGGTTGTCCGCAGCGTCGATCCCATCTACCTTTTGTATGCGATTGATCGTATCGCCCACGGCATCGAGCAGCGCGGTATTGCCGCCTGCGACATATTGCTTAGAGGTGAGTTTCTTCACCTTTTTCAGATCGGTGCGGTCGTGGATGACGTTAAAATTCGTATCGAAAAGCACAGTCGTGACGTTTGCATTGACGCCCAGCTTTTTTTGCTCCTCGATCATCGAGTTAAAGCCGCCTATCGTATCACTCTCAAGCCCGCTCATCGAGCCCGATTTATCGAGCATCAGCACCAGCTCCAGGTGCTTTAGCGGCTTGCAGATATATTTTACGCTGCGCTCCGGACATACGGGCTCCGCAGCCTCGGCGCACGACTTCGTAGCGACTGTGCCGACCTCGCACTTAGCGTCTTTTGCAAATGCATCCTGTGCAAAAGCCGCGCCCAGAAGCATCGCCAAGGCTAAAACGATCTTTTTCATAAACTCTCCTTTGGATAAATTTCGCGCAATTATAGCATTTTTAAGAAATTTAAAAAACGTTTTATTGAAATTTAATCGTAAAATTTAGAAGCGCGATTCGGTTAAATTTTACGATTAAATTTCGCCTAAATTTCGGTGCGCTAAACGACAAATAGCCGCCGCTCTGATGAAGCGGGCGAGTAAAATTTATCGCTCGATACGCCGTACGAGCGGCGCGCAGAGAGATGTGCGACGCGTGTAAACGGCGCCCACGTAAAAAACTGCGCGCCATATAAAGCGCCGAAGCTAGCAGATGCGCAGCTGTATATATGCGTATACGGCGTAAACGAGCGGTCGGTAAAATTTCAAAATTTCATCCGCGTGATATAAAATTTTGAAATTTCACCCGCGCGGCGCAAAATTTAAAATTTCATCGAAATTTAAATCTTTTTAAAATATACTTCCAAAATTCCAAATTATGGAGAGAGCCATGCAAAATTTCCTGGATAGTCTCAACTCCTGCGTCGATACGATCAACTCCTTTTTGTGGGGTCCGTACTTTCTAATCGCCCTACTTTGCGGCACCGGCGCATATTTTACGGCGCGCTTGCATTTAGTACAAATTTTTAAATTTAGAACGGGCGCGCGCAAGCTTTTCGGCAACTTCTCCCTGCACGGCGAGGCTGCGGGTAAAAGCGGCATGAGCTCGTTCCAAGCCGTCGCCACGGCGATCGCGGCGCAGGTCGGCACGGGCAACCTGGTAGGCGCCAGCACCGCGCTCATAATGGGCGGGCCGGGCGCGATATTTTGGATGTGGTGCGCAGCGTTTTTAGGCATGGCGACGAATTTCGCAGAGATCTGCCTGGCTCAAATTTACCGCACCAAGGACGACAGCGGACACATGATCGGAGGGCCCGCGTTTTACATCAGTCGCGGACTTAAAAGCCCCTTTGCCAAGCCTTTAGCGGCGTTTTTTGCGCTAGCCATCATCTTTGCTTTGGGCTTCATGGGTAATATGGTGCAGGCAAACTCCATCTCAGACGGCTTTAGCGGCGCATTCGGAATCCCGAAGTGGGTAAGCGGCGCAGCCTTAGCACTCATCTGCTGCGTCATATTTTTTGGCGGCGTCAAGGCAATCGCACGCGTAGCCGAAAAGGTCGTGCCTATAATGGCGATCTGCTACGTGCTGGTGGGTCTCGTCATCATCGGCTCAAATTTCGATAAAATTCCATCCGTCATTGCGCTGATATTCAAAGCCGCATTCGATCCATCGGCTGCCTGGGGCGGCGCTACGGGCGCTACGATCGCCACCGCGATGAGATACGGCATCGCGCGTGGGCTCTTTTCAAACGAAGCAGGCATGGGCTCGACGCCGCACGCACACGCCGCAGCGAACGTCAAACACCCCGTAGATCAAGCCGTGCTCGGCATAATGGGCGTTTTCGTCGATACATTCATCGTGCTTAACATCACCGTTTTCGTCGTGCTCAGCACCGACGTAGTCACTTTCGAAAACGGCAAAGCGGTATTTTCGGGCATCTCGCTGGTGCAGGAAGCCTTCGGGTCGCAAATTTTGGGTCGCAGCGGCGGCTACGGATTCGTGGCGATCTGCCTGTTTTTCTTCGCATTTACCACGATTTTGGGCTGGTATTACTTCGCCGAGATCAACGTGCGATACCTCCTGGGCGCAAAATTCGTCAAGCTCTTGCAAATTTTAGTCGTCGCATTCGTATTCATAGGGAGCGTGCAAAAGATCGACCTCGTCTGGGGGCTAGCGGATATGTTTAACGGACTGATGGTGATCCCAAACTTAATCGCGATCATCCTGCTTAGCCCCGTCGTCGTGCGGCTTTTGAGCGACTTTAACGACGGCAAAAGCTACGATGCGAACGACTACAAATAATGCTGCGCGCTAAATTTCAAGCCTGAACTTGAAATTTAGCGCAAAATCGCCGCAAAATTTAGAATTTTTAAATTCTTTTCTAGCTAAAATCCGTGCCTAAATTTTATGATTTAAGGAGAACGGATGCAAATTTTAAGGAGCGAAAAATGCCCGTTTTAAAGGCATTGCTGACCGGGCAACCGCGCGCCTACGGCGACGAGCGCGCTACGCAGCCTCTAAAAAGGCGCTGGGAGACGGCGATTTTTAAGCAAGCTAGAGCTGGCGAAGTGCGCGCAAACGAGCTTGGGTTCGATGGCGACGCGGTAGCCGACACGCTGCATCACGGCGGCACGGAAAAGGCAGTTTTTGCCAACTCGTTGCAAAATTACGCTGCGTGGGAGAGATTTTTGGAGCTTAAAAATCTAGCCTACGGCGCAATGGGCGAAAACCTCACGATCAGCGGATTACACGAGCAAAACGTCTGCATCGGCGATGTGCACCGCATAGGCTCGCTGGTGCTACAAGTAAGCCAGCCGCGCAAGCCCTGCTACAAGCTCTCAATGCGCTGGGGCAACGCAGAGATGACGGCGGAGATCGCGCGCAGCGGACTTACCGGTTGGTACTACCGCGTACTAGAGACCGGCTCGTGTCGCGCGGGCGACGAGATCTACGTCGTGGGACGCGACCCCGCTATGATGAGCGTGATGGAGCTCAACCGTCTATTTTACGGCGATCGCCTCGATGAAGAGTTGCTAGCAAAATTTAACCTACTTACGACGCTTACGCCAAAATGGCGCGAGGATATGCGCCGCAAGCTAGAAGGCAGCTACGACGACGGCTTTATGCGGCTATGAATTTAGCCTCGAAGCGGCGTGATAAAACCAGCAAAGTAGCGCCGCGTCTTGTTGTTTTAAAACACACTCTTGGCGCGGATTTCAAAATACTTTCCAAGCCGCCGATGCTAAGTTTCAAGACACTTCTTGGCTACTCAATATCGGCTTAGAAAAAATACTTTCTTGATGCAAGCTGCAAATTCAGACTAAATTCAAAAGACGAAATTTTAATTCAATCCGCGCCGCACGCGCGCAAACGCGATCTGTTCTCTTGCCCTATTTTGTGACATAATACAGACTACAAGCAGAATTGAAGACGCAATTTAACCGCGCTTAGAATTTAAACCGCTATGAAGTCTAAATTTAACCGCACATTCAAAGCCGCACGCGCCGCTCTTTGTAAATTTTAAAATTTAAAAGCGGTAAATTTAACCCTCTTGCTACGCAGCGAATTTTCCATAAAAGCCGAAAAGCAAATTATTTACTCGCGCGACACACTCATCTCGCACACTTAGCGGCGTGGCTCTTATGCTGCAACGAGCTCCTAAGCTTTTAACGCGCGCCAAATTAGACATGTCAGATGCTTCGCCAAGCGCCTTTCAAAGCTCATTCATAGCGCTCGCTATAAGTAGAATTTTGCGTAGAATTTTGCGCGGCGCGGTAACAATTGTGACCTTTAAAAGCGCGACCGCGGCTCAAAAGCCTATTTCAGCTTTTTTAAAACCGCACGCCATAAGGCTCAAAGTCCACTTCTGCGCTTAATCAATTACCGTAATCCCCGCATCTGCGCAGGCTTTTCTCGCCTTTTTAGAGATGCCGATGCCGCTCGTTTCGATTTTTTTAAGATTTTTGAATTGCGCAAGCTCGGCGGCGTCAATGTTTTTGATATCGAAAAGCTCATCCTCGCCGTCCCAATCAGGCGCGATTTGCAGATAAATTTCGTTTCCGCCGTCAAGATAGAGCTCGCTCACCTGCTCCGCCAAATTTACGGGGATAGGATAGTCCTTAAACCACTTTTTGGCTTGCGGCAGGGCGCCGAAGTCCGCGTACGGATCGATGCCGCGCTCCTCGCAGTACTCAAACACGTCAAATTTGGGCTGTAGCAGGGCTTTTTCATACATCAGCTCGTTCATCACGGCGATTTTGAAATTGAAATTTTTAAACGCTAGCGTCTCGCCCACCACGCGCGGAAGCTTAAATTTATCGCTTGGCTTACGTTTTACCTTTTTCTCTTTTTGATTTATGCAGACGCGTCCTATCGGCATTTTCGCAGCTCGCACGATGTCTGCGATCTCGTCGGTGTCGCGCTTAGCGAAGCGCTCGGCAAAGTCCATCGCGCCTATGCGCTCCTGCACGGCATCGGCGAGAGCTAGCGAGACTTCGAACTTGCCTAGGCTAAGCTCCAAAAATATATATGCGCCGCGCAGCTCCTGCTCCGGTACGGCCTCAAGCGGCGGCCTGCCCTCAAGCGTGAACGCGCCGTCGTATAGCTCGCGCGGAACCTCGTGCTGCACGCCCTTTGCGACCTCAAGCATCAAAATTATCTCGGTAAGCTTCGGCTCTGCGAGCTCGCCTGCGCGCACGAAGGCGAAAATCCCCGCCTCATCCCAAAAATAGCGGCTTTTGCCCTCCCCGTCATCGATCACGCGCGGCTGTCCCAAGGCTTCGTTAAGCTTAGCCAGATCAAACTCACAGTTTACGCCGCCGATGAAAACGCCGTCCTGGCGCACGTCGACGTCAAATTTATCATTTTTAAAAATGTCAAACAGTCCCATTTCGCCTCTCCTGATTTTGCGTTAAATTTCGTCTTAAAATTTTTCCAAAAACCCGTAAAAATCGTCCGCGAAAAGCCTATCCTCACCCTCTGCGTAGTCGCGCACATATACGGGGTATTCGCACGGCGCGTCGCCTGCCTGCTCGCTCGTTATCTCTTTCGTCGCTCCACTTGTTGCTTCGCTTGTTGTCGCGCTCGCAGCTTTGCACGTCGTTTCAGCATTCATATCGCGCGACGCATCCGGCGATCGTTCCACGCGTGCTTCGTCGCCAGGTGCCCTATTTTCCGCACCGTCGGCTACCGTCGCGACGACCGTATCGCGCACCGTCGCGCCCGCAGCCTCGCCGCTCGTGCTCTCCGCCGTCTTGCCGCGCGCCGTATTGGGCGCGCCGTCCGCTATGTCGCTTGCGGGCGAAATTTTAAAATAATACTCATCGTCCTCGAGCTGCAAAAACACGAGCTCGTCCGCGGCGAATAGGCCGTTTTTCAGATTTACCTCATACGTGTAGCAGATATCCGCGTCGGCGCTACCCGCGAACTCGGGCGGCGCGATCGTTTTTAGCTCCGTCCCCGCCGCGCTCACGCTAGCATATCTTAGCAGCATCCGCTTATAGCTCGCAGGCAGCGCGAAACCGAGCCGCCGCTGCACCTGCGCGATCCACGCGGGCTCTATGCCGCTGCGCCCCGCTGCCGTGATATTTTTAGATTTTTGAATAAGTTTTTCTATCATTTTGATCCCATTTTGAGCGAGAAATTTTAACGCCTTAGCGCACCAGACGCGCTGTTTACACAGGCCCGCGGGCATTTAACGCGGCTTTTAAAATCTAAATTTAAAAGCTCGCGCAGCTACAAAACCAAAGCGAGCCGTTTAAAATTTCGAGCGGCCCGCGCATAAAATTTCAACCGCAAACACGAACTGGCAGAATTCTAGCGATCTAAATTTAGCGCTAAGCCCTAGCCAGCGCTATTACTTCGATCTCCACAAGCGCGCCTTTGGGGAGTTTAGCGACCTGTACCGTGCTGCGAGCCGGCTTGTGCTCGCCGAACGCCGCTGCGTATATCTCGTTCACCGCGGCAAAATCGCCCATGTCGGCTAGGAAAATCGTAGTTTTGACGGCATCCTGCAGCGTCGCGCCCGCCTCTTTCAGGATCGCGGCGAGGTTTTGCAAAACCTGCCTGCTCTGCGCCTCCACGCCGCCCGCGACGAACTCGCCGTCAGGCTTAAGCGCGATCTGCCCCGAGGTAAAGATAAGCCCGCCAGCCTTGATCGCCTGAGAGTACGGCCCGATGGCCTGTGCCGCATAGGGAGTTGAAATGATCTGCATAGTAAATCCTTTGTGAAAAATTTTGCCCATTTTATCGCAAAATATTTTAACTTTGTTTTAGGCGGCAGAATTTCGCGGGCGAGCGGGCGTGGATGCTGTGGGTACGATAAAATTTAATTGACGCGAGAGGTCGCTAAATTTCGGCGGGCGAGGCGAAACAGATGCGCAGCGATACGGTTAAATTTATCGCACAAATACAGCGAGCAATATAGCGAGGAGCTAGCGCGGAATAGCAAGCCGTGGCGGCGAAACGGCAAAATTTAAAATAGCTGATGGGCGCAGAAAACAGCGCATGAAAGTGCGACTAAATTTAATCGCTGCGAGTGGATTTGGTAGTACATACGGGCGGCACGGCGAAATGATCTACAAAGTAGTATTTTAAAATTTTGCTGACGTAAGCGTATGAAATTTTATAAGTACAAGCACGATAATGCCGCGCGCTGGGCAATACGACCAAATTCTATCAGCGGCGGTAGTCAAAAAACGCACGAGCAATATGGCGAAATTTAACCGACACGAATAGGCAAAATTTCATCGGCGATACACAGCGAAATTGATACCGTTACAGCGGGATCGGTATGACGTTACGGCAAGATCTGCGCTATTGCAGTAGCAAGAACGGCGCCGTCATGATAAAACCAGTACGATACCGCGCAATGCAACTAAAATCCTCGCAGTAGCAAGCGCGGCAACGAAGTTGTCGATGTAGCGGAGCAAAATCAGCGATATCGAAATAATAAAATCAAAGACCTCGCGACAAGCGAGGCCTCCGACTTAACGCCAATAGAATCAACATCACAGCAGCGGGAAATTAGCGTAGTCGCGACAAGATCAGCACAACGCTACGGTAAAATCGGTGCCATCGAAGCGAGACTGGCGCGACACCATGATAAAATCAGCGCTGCTACAATAAGCTAGGCTCCGTCGCAGCGCAATAGGTACGAAACTACGATATAATCGATGCTGAAGTAGTAAATTGGTAGTGTCGCAGTAAGTTCGGTGCGGCACTGCGGCAAAATCGGCGTCGCGTCGCAGCCAGATCGGCGAGACGATGCAATAAAATCGACGCGGCAGCAAGATCAGCGTCATTGCGGCAGATCGGCGAGGGCTCATAAAATTTTACGCGAAATTTTATACGAAATCCTGTATAAAATTCTATGATTTTGGCTTGAGATCAGCTTGCGATCAGTTCTCAACCAGTCTGTAATTAATTTGCAATCAGTCCATAAAGTAGCTTTAAAATCGTGACGGCAACGACAAGCAGAAGCATTTTGCGCACGAATTTTACGTCGCATATCATCACTAGGCTTGAGCCTGCGAAGCTGCCCGCGATCTGTCCGACCGCCATCACCGCTCCGACGAGCCATAAAATCTGCCCGCCGATGATAAAAACGCCCAAAGAGACGATGTTTGAGGTGAAATTTAAAACTTTAGTGTGTGCGACCGCCTTTTTCATATAAAGCCCTAAAATTCCAACCAGCGCAAACGTCCAAAACGAGCCCGTACCAGGGCCAAAAAATCCGTCGTAAAACCCCAAAACAAGCCCGAAAATCGCGTAAAAGCTCTTTTTTGACATCTTGGGTTTGGCGGGCGCTTCGCCTAGGTTCGGCGAAAAAAACATATAAAATAAAAGCGCCAGCAGCAGGATCGGAATGAGGTAGTTTAGGAATTTCGCATCGATTAGAAGCAGGACATAAGCGCCGACGAGTCCGCCGATAAACGTAAAAACCACGCCGCGCAAGATCTCCGCCGCATCGACGTAACCCTTGCGGATGAAATTTAAAGCGGCGGTGAAACTTCCGAAGCTGCCTTGAAATCTATTTGTGGCGATCGCTACATGCGGCGGAACGCCCACGGCAAGCAGCGCAGGCAGCGAGATCAGCCCGCCGCCGCCCGCGATCGAGTCTATAAATCCGCCGAAAAACGCCGCCGCAAAAAGCACCGCAAATTGCCAAAGCTCGAGCTCCATTTTTGTCCTTTTCTCAAATTACACAGGCAACCTGTGAACGCCTGCTAGAATTCCACGCAATTACGATCATAAAACCGCTCATGCGCCGCAAAACGCATGCGAGCGCCTGCTAAAATTCCGTGCAATTTTATAAAATTTCGCGGAATTTTAGCAGATTTTGCCGCATGACTCCCGCTTAAATTTTATAAAATTTGTCGCGTGATTGCCGTTTTAGTGCCATGCAATTTATCGCGTTATCGCGTCGCGCACGAGCTGCAAAATTTCATAAAATTTAAGTACCGCAAATCGTTGGAATTTTACCTAAATTTTGCAAGATGAGTCCTGCTAATCCAGCGCAGGTGTCCGTGAAATTTGCAAAATTTTATGAAGCGATCTTTTGCCGAAATTCCATAAAATTTCGGCGCGCCGCACTCAAGGCGTACGGTAAAATCCATAAAGCCGGCCCTACTTATACGGCAACAAAACAGCGCAAAATTCCGCCGCGCACCCGCATTGAATCTCCATAAAATTTCATCGCTCGTGTTAGGTAAATTTCCGCCGACTCACTCCGCGGTTTTGTTTAAATTTGCGCCCAGTTCGGGTAAAATTTTATCTATCTCGCCGCTCTGTCCGAGGCGGTACAGCGCGAAGTCGTATTTGATGGGATCGCTCGGATCGAAGCGCCTTAAGCTTTGCGTAAGCTGCAAAACTGCCTCAAAATCGTAACTCTTGCGATCGATCAGCCCAAGCTTAAGCGAAACTTTGTGCGTATGGGTATCGAGCGGGATGAGGAGGCGCGATTTTTCGATCTTTTTGTACAGCCCCAGATCGATGTCGCTGTCGCGCACCGCCCAGCGCAGGAAAAGATTGTAGCGCTTATACGGCGATGTGGGCTTTTGCGCGAAGTCACGACCGAAAAAAAACTCATATCCCGGGCTGCGGTAGGGATTTAATTTGTAAATCTCGCCGATTAAAAAATTTATCCCGTCCTCGATCAGTCCGCTTTTTTGCATGCCGCAAAGCACGCTCTCCTCGATACTGAGGCTGTTTTTAAGCCGCTTTAAAGTTATAAAAATTTCAGCGACGTCGCGCGGGCTTTGAAATCTATATTTTTTGCCCGCAAGCTCCTCCCTAATGCGCTCATCGCTCGCGTCCAAAAGTGAAAAGTCAAGCGAGCGGAGGAATTTTAAAATTTGAGCCGCGCTCCCGTAAGCAAACAGCGCGCAGATAAGCGCCGCGACGTCGTTTCGATGTCCCTTTGCGACCTGCAGCGGATCGGGCGCGCCGAAAAGATCCGCGTCGCAATTTTTCAAATCGGCGTAATAATCTAAAATTTGCTTTAAGCTTTTCATTTTGCGTAGTAGCTCATCGTCGTAGCGCCGAATTTGCGCGATTTAAGCAGCGCGAAATCGCCGATTTTAGGCGGCAGCTCAAGCTCGCTCATATGCTCGATCGCGATTAGCAGCTCGCACCGCAAGGAGCCTAGGCGCGCTATCAGCGCCAGCACTCGCTCGTAAATCTCGCCAAAACCCTGCCTGATCGCAAACGGCGGATCTAGATATACAAACACTCTGCGCGCGGGATCGGAGATGGAATTTTCTATGGAATTTGCGGTATGGCTTTCGCTAAAATTTACGGCAGAGCGTCCGTTCATATTCGCTTGCAGCTCGTGCAAAATTTCGGGCAGCCATTCGAAACAATCGCCCAAAATCGCATTTGCGCCGAGCCCGAAAAGCTCGAAATTTTTCCGCATTATTTTATGCGCGGCAGCGTCCTTTTCGATCGCATAAACGTTTTTTGCGCCGTTGCTTAGCGCCTCAAGCGCCATCGCGCCGCTACCGCCGAAGCACTCGATAAACGCCGCGCCGCGCAACTCCGCTCGCCAAGTATCGAAAAACGAGCCCTTTACGATGCTTTTCGTACTACGCGTGCTCGAAAACGCGGGCAGAGCGAGCTTTTTGCCCCTATAAATACCGCTTGAAATTTGCGTAAAGAGCGTGCCAGCGGGTTTGGAAAATTTAGCCATTTTGCCTTCTTAAAATTTCGATGATTCTTGCCTTAAACTCATCAAATAGCGCGCAAATTTCAACTTCCGCCGCGTCGTATCCACTAAGATCTACCCGTAGCGAGCTTTGAAAATCCTCTAGCTTCGATAACAACATCTGCTTGGAAAACGGCAGCGCCAAATCTCCGCCCTCGCCGATTAAAAATAGCGGTTTTGCCGAGCTTTGCGGCTCGTCGCTTATCACAAAGTCGCAATCCTGCGCACTTGCGGCATGGTCTTTCAAAAACAGCTCCAACGTCTTTTGTAAAATTTCGCAGTCGCAATCGATAAAAGCTTTCATCAAAGCCCCTTTTTAAATTTTATCATCTTAAACTTCTCGCCAAACTCTGCGCGCAGGTGATTGAATTGCAAAAGCGTGTTCAGGTAGCCCCTCTCGCCGCTTTTTTGCATAAAAAGCTCTAAAAGCTGGACCGCGCCGAAGTCTATGAGAGCCGCGATCTGTCTTTTAAAATCCGCCGTCACGGCGCCCGCATCCTCAAACGCAGCACGCAAAATTTCAAAATTTACGTCGTAAGTAAGATCACTCTTGCCGTAAAAATCGCTCAAGTTTTGCACCTCAAAGAAGCTGAAAACCTCGTGGTTTCGGTAAACCCGCAGGCTAAAATCGCCGCTAGCGCCCATCTGTCCGTAATCGAAGGCTATGAAATAAAACCGCTGCGCGCTGGCGCAAATTTCGCGGGCGAAGCGAAAGTATCCGACCGGGATTTCGCCACGCGAGATACCAAATCTGCACGTGAGGGTCAAAATTTCACGTTCTTTTATGGGGGCAAATTTTGCCGCGCCGCTTTCGATAAAAAGCATATTTTCGCCGTCCACCGCCTCGCATTTAAAGGCGTCGAAAAGCTCGTTTGCCACAAAGATCGCATCTTTAAATTTTGCCTCGTGTACGCTCGCAAAGTGCTTTAGCGCGATTTCGTCACCGAAGCTCTCTGCAAAGCTCGCTCGCTGTAACTCGCGCAGGCGCTCGTGCGGCTCGATAATCGCAAAGCTAAATTTATCAAGCGCCGCCGCACCGCCCAGTGTAAAAATCGCCTGCGCGATGTCGCAAAGCAGCCGCCCGTCGTGCGAGCCGATCTCTACGATAGCGATTTTAGCGTTATTTTGCGATTTTTCTGTGAGCACAGCATCTGAATTTAGCTCGCATGCCGCCTCAAGGTCTTGCCGCGATGCGCCCAAGCTTGCCGCCGCGTCTAAGCTTAACTCTTGCATCGCGCAAAAATCCGCGCTTAGGCGTAAAATTTCGCGCGCGATGCAGATCCCAAAGAAGCTTCCTATGCTCACGGCGGTGTAAAAATCGCCGCTCTTGCCGATTTTAGCGGCATTTGCGTAGTAGCTCTCGTTTAGCCAGCTCTCAAAAAAATCGCTAAATTTCACGCCCGCACTATCTCGTCCAGGCTCTTGCGTAGGCGCGCAAAGCCCTCTTTGATCTCGGATTTTTTGATATTTAGCGCAGGCAAAAATCTAAGAGTGCGCTTGCCGGATTTTAGGATCAAAAGTCCGTTTTGCAGGGCTTTGTTAAAGATCTCGCCCAAGTTTTTTTCATCGCGCAGTACGAGGCCTTGCATCAGACCGAGCCCCACGCGCTTTTCGATCAGGCTAGGATAGTCTGCGGCGATGGCGTCTAGTTTTTTGATAAATCTTTTTATAGTCTTATCAAGCTTGCCGCTCGCTTTTAAAAACTGAAGTTGCGAAAGCACCGCAAGCGCCGTAGAGGTCGCCAAAAAGTTACCGCCGAAGGTGCTGCCATGCTCGCCCAGAGCGAAAATGTTTTGCTGCGCCACGCACGCGCCGATCGGCACGCCGCCCGCAAGCCCTTTGGCAAAGGTGATGATGTCGGGGCGGATGTCGTAAATTTGCGACGTCGCAAACTCGCCCGTGCGATATACGCCGCACTGCACCTCGTCGGTGATCAAAAGCAGCTTTTTCTCTTTCAAAACAGCCGCCAGCCTTTGCACGCTCGCCTTATCCAGAGGCTTGATCCCTCCCTCGCCCTGAACGAGCTCGATCATCACGGCGACGCTATTTTCATCGATATGCGCGATGATATCCTCGATATCGTCGAAAAATTTAAACCCGGGCATATAGGGCGCAAAAATTTCGGGATGAAATTTCTCCTGTCCCGTAGCTTGCAGCGTCGCTAGCGTGCGGCCGTGGAATGAATTTCGCAGAGTTAGAATTTCAAATTTTTTATTAGGGAAGTTTACGGTGCCGTATTTGCGCGCCATTTTGATCGCAGCTTCGTTCGCCTCCGCGCCGGAGTTGCAAAACACCGCGTAGCTGCGATACCCCAAAAGCTCGCTAATCTTTTGAGCCAGGGCTTCTTGGGGCAGAATTCTATAGATATTCGAGCCATGGATGATCTGCGCGGCTTGCGTGCCGATCGCTTCCAGCACGATTTCGTTTGCGTGCCCCAGGCAGTTTACGCCGATGCCCGCGCCGAAATCCACGTAGTCCTTGCCCGCTTCGTCATAGACTATCGAGCCCTCGCCTCTTACCAGCGCCACGTTTACGCGCGCGAAATTATCCATCAAATACTTCATTGTTTGTACTCCACTTTAGGCAGATGCCAAGATTTGTAATAAGCCACCATGCGAAACGCAACCCCTAAAACCAGCAAAATAAGCACCGAAAAGGCGCCGCTAAGCCCCAATCCATCAAGCACGAAATATATCAAGCCCACGCCCATGCTTATCGTGCCATAAAGCCCCGTATGTAAAAACCACGGCACTTCGTTCAGCAGTACGTCGCGCAAAATGCCACCACCCACGCCGTTGCAAAATGCGATCAGCACTACGCCGAAAACGTTGTGATTGTAGCTTAGCGCGACCATCGCTCCAACGATCGAAAAGCTTACGACGTCGATCGCATCGGTTAGAATAAATAAAAATTTACCCTCCAAATCGCGGTTTTCGTAAAGTTTGGCAAAAATAGCTACGGCACTTACCGCAAGCACGATCGTTACGGGCGCATAGTGCGTAAACGAGTAGATCTCGCGGCTTACTAAGGTATCGCGCATGATCCCGCCGCCAAGCGCAGTCAAAAACGCCGAGATAAAGATCCCAAGCCAATCGCAGCCCTTCTTTACGCCGAATAAAAACCCGCTAAGCGCCGCCGAAGCGATGCCTACGCACTCCGTAAACTCTAAAATACTCATATCACAAACCGCTAAAATCCTTTTAAAAACGCATTTTACAACAACTAAATATAAATTTGGGTAAAGCGCGACGAGCGGGAGAAATTTAGGCGCGGCGGTATAAATTTAAAGCGGCGGGTAAAATTTGAGCGCGGCGAATTAAAATTCTACGAGATAGAATTTTACGAAACAGAATTTCACTAGATAAAATTTTATGCGGCAGAATTTTGCGCGGCTAAAATATGGCGTCGTCAGGGCGTAAATATAAAATTTAGACTTGAAATTTCTTGAAATTTATAAATGCCCGCGGGATAAAATTTCACAGAACTTTATTTCAGCTAAAATATACGGCGTCACAGCCTGGCGCAAATTTTAGCTTTAAATTTACGGCACGTGCGCGCTAGAAATAATTTAGCGCCAACGAGACCGGCTTTATATTTGCAGCTAACAGCGCATAAATTTTGATTTGAAATTGCGCCCTTATTTTGGCGCCGTGCTTTGCCGCTATAAAATTTCATGAAATTTTACGACGACCTAGCCCGCGCGGAATTCTACGTAAAATTTTAAAATTTAGCGGTCGAATTTTGCGTGGAATTTTACGCCGAGCCCCCGCTAAATTAGCGCAGCCGCTCTTTTAAAATCTTCCAAGTCCCGGGCATTGCCAGCAGTCCATTATGTGGCGCGGCGGCTATTTCATAAAATAGATCGCCCGCCTTAAGAGATCCCGCAAGATCATACGAGTGATGCACCGGTATCAGCTCGTCGGCGGCGCCGTGGATGAGCGTGATCTGCGTGCCGCGCGCCGCTTGCAAAAATTTCGCGGTCGGAATCTTGTATCGGATCAAAAATTTCGGCACGAAGGGGATTTTTTCGTGCGCAAGCCGCTCGAAGCTAAAATATGGCGCGAGCAAAATCAGCCGCGCCGCATCCCACTTCGCAGCCTGCTGTGCCGCGATGCCGCTTCCGATCGAGTAGCCGATCATCGCGAGCTTCTTGGACGAATGCTGCGCCAAAACGTAGCGGCTCATCGCATCGGCGCTCGCAAAAAGCTGCTGCTGCGATGAAATTTTGCCGTCCGATTTGCCGTAGCCCGGGTAATCGAAAATATAAAAATCGTATCCCAAAGCCGCAAAATCCGCGCCGTATACGCCCCAACCGCTCACGTCGCCGAAGTTGCCGTGAAAGAACAAAATCGCGCCTTTAGGCTCTGCCGCGCTAAATTTCAGCCCGTTTATCGCCCCGCCCTCAAACGGGATATTGATCTCTTGGAATTTTATCGCAGCGACGTTTGCGTTATTGCCCGTAGCGCCGTTTCCTGCGGCGTTTTCGCCGACGCGCTCGGAGCTAGTTTGAGCGTTTTTGTTTTTGATCTCACCCGCTGCAGAGCCGCTTTCCTTTACGCCACCCTCCACAGAAGCGTTTTCATCTGCACCGCCGTTTGTCGCCGCGCCATTTTGCGTAGCGGACATCGATGCCTCTAAATGCTCGCCGTTCTCTGGCGCATTCACAAGTCCCGCAAATTCGGAATTTTCAAAGCTAAATTTAAAATTTTTATCCAGCGGCTCGCCCAAAAATATCAGCCGCTCCTGAAAGATATAAAGTCCCGCTAGCACGCAGACATAAACACACGCCGCGATAACGCACAACCTAAGTAAAACCCTCATCGCCGTCCTTTAAATTTAAAGCCGAGGCGCAAAAATACGCAACGGCACGTGAAATTCCGTCTCGCTGCTAAGCTTTAAACTCGCTCAAAAACCATTGAAATGCCAAGATCAGCCCCGGCGCGCGCACGATCTTTTCGTCAAACATAAACTCCCGCGCCTTGGCCGCAGGCAGGTAAAAAAGCTCGATCTTCTCGCCGTCCACGCCGCCGCCGCTACCTAGCTTCATCAATTCGTCGATGCACGCGAAGTATAAAATTTGACGGTTCGCCGCAAAGCCCAGGGCGCTGTAGTAGCTCGTGATAAATTTCAGATCCTTCACGGCATATCCCGTCTCTTCGAGCACCTCTTCGATCGCCGTTTGCTCCTCGCTGATGCCCTTATCTAAAATGCCAGCGCAAAGCTCGTAGGTGTAGCCCTTCTCGGGCGAATTTATTAAATTTTCCTCTTGATAAAACCACACGCTGGGACGAAACTGCTTAACGAGCAGAAGCGCGTCGCGCTGCGTATGGTAGAGCAAAATCGAGACGCTATCGTGCACCTTTACGCAGTCCCACGCGCGCGCTACGCCGTCCATTTCAAAGCTCAAGCGAAAGGGTTTAACGAAATTTGAGCCTTTAAGCTCCGAAATTTTAAAATTTTTTATAGTAGTATCCACGTCGCAAGTCCTAAAAAGCTAAAAAATCCCACGATGTCCGTAACCGTGGTAAGCAGCACGGAGCTACCGACGGCGGGATCGATATTTAATTTTTTAAGCGTGATCGGAATGACGGCGCCAAAAAGCCCCGCGAGCGTTAAATTTAGCACCATCGACATCGCAATCACTAGCCCCAAAAGCTTAATGCCGAACCAAAAATACGCCACAAACCCCATCAGCGTGGCAAAGATTAAGCCGTTTATAAAAGCGATCGTGATCTCGCGAAGGAGAACCTGCTTTTTGTCTTTAAACGCTATCTCGCCCAAGGCTAGGCGGCGCACGGTTACCGTAAGCGCCTGCGTGCCGGTGTTGCCGCCCATGGAGGCGACTATTGGCATAAGCACGGCGAGCGCGACCAACTTCTCGATAGTAGCGTCAAAAAGCCCGATGATCGTGGAGCTTACGATCGCCGTACATAAATTTACCGCCAGCCACAAGGCGCGCGCGCGACCCGCCTTAAAGATCGTCGTCTCATCATCCTCCGCTTCGTCATCGACGCCCGCGAGGTTGTAAATTTGCTCGGTGGCGCGCTCTTGGATGAGATCGTGGATATCGTCGGCGGTGATACGCCCGATGAGTATGCCGTTAGCATCGACAACAGGGATGACGTTAAGGTCAAATTCTTCAAAATCCTTGATCACGTCGTCGATCTTATCGGTATCGGTGGCGAAGTGGATTTTATTTTCGGCGCCGAATTTTTGTGAAATTTGCTCCAACGTGAGTGAAAAATCGTATAAAATCAGATCGGACGTCGAAAAGGTAGTAAGCAGATGTCCCTTTTTATCGAGCACAAAGAGCTGAAAGACGTTCTCGATCTCGTCCTTTTCGCGCATAACGCGCAGCATCTCAACCGCCTGCCCCAGGGTCTGATCCTGCCTCGCGCTAAAGACCTCGGTCTGCATATACGCGCCCGCCTCATCTTCGCTATATTTGGAGATAGTAAGAATATCGTGGCGATCGTCCTCGTCAAGCCCATAGAAAATCTGCTCGGCCTTGTCCTCGTCGATTTCGCCGATGTTTTGCAAAAGCTCTGCCTGATCGTCGCTTTCGAGCTCCTCAATCGCTTTTACGATCTTTTCGTGAGGCAGAGTTTCGATGACGTCTTCGAGCATATGCTCGGGCATCTCAAGCGCAGCATCGGCAAGATCCTCAGGATCTAGCTTTTTTAAGAATTCTACGTATTTTTCTTCGTCGTGCTTCTTTAGAGTTTTTAAATGCTCCGTAAGATCGGCGGCACTCAGCTCATGCTCAAGCGTATCGCCTAGATGCGCATCAAGAAGCGCCTTAGCTTCCTCGACGTCGTCCAGCTGCTCTTTATTTTCCATTTTCAGCCTTAATTTATCGTGATAAGCGACTCGTAGTTTTCAAATTTAGCAGGGTTTTTCGAGCCGTCTTTAGCCGCAGCCATTCTGGCGTCCATATCTTTGACGAGAGCTTTAAATTTAAGTTCTTCGGCGCTTATGACGTTAGTTTTTTCAATCTTGACTACCTTAAGCGGATCTATAGCCTGCTTATTTTTATAAAGTCCGAAGTGCAGATGCGGTCCCGAACTAAGCCCGGTCGAGCCTACGTAGGCGATTAACTGACCTTGCTTGACACTAACGCCTGCCTTTGTGCCGCTAGCAAAGCCGCTAAGATGCGCATAAAGCGTACTGATACCGCCGCCGTGGTTGATCTCTACGGTGTTACCGTAGCCGTTTTTACGCCCTACAAAGCTAATCTTGCCCGCCCCTGCAGCATTTACTCTAGTGCCTTTGGGGGCTGCATAATCTACGCCTAAGTGCGCGCGATATCGCTTTAAAATCGGATGAAATCTTTTAGGGGTAAAATACGATGAAATTCTAGTATAAACAAGCGGTGTAATCAGCAGAAAAGATTCGACCTTTTTACCGCTTCGGTCGTAGTATTTATCATCGAAAAAATATAGCGATTTGGGCTTTTTATTTTCCTCGATCATTCCTGCGGTGATATTTACTCCGCCAAAAGGTTTGCCAAGGCGCGTTTTTTGCTCATACAGGATCACAAGCCGATCGCCCTTTTGCAGCTTTTTAAAATTTACCTCGTTTTTAAAAACAAGCATAAACTCATTCGCTAAAGCCGCATTGCCCGTAGCTTTGATGATATCTTGATAGGGCGAGCTTTCGATCTGAATTCCTAAAGAGTAGCTGTTTTCCTCATAAACTATTGGAGTATAAACGAATCTAAAAGTGCCGAATTTATCGCGGTAAATGTGGATCTGAAGCTCCTCACTGACGGGGATTAGCAGCTGGGAGACGCGACCTGCTGGATCACGTAAAATTTGACACTCCACGCCCGCGCGCACCTCAGCGGCAAGCTCCTGATCCTCTTTATCCAGGTCATAATATACAGACGCGGGAATGCCCGCAGTTTCCATAAATTGCAGCAGACTTACGCCATCGGGCCAGGCAAACTTCTCTACGCTGGGGTTGTTCGCAAAAACTACGCCTATCCACAGAAAAAGCAATATAAAAATTCTAGTCATATAAAAACCGCTTTGAAATATTATTTTAAGGCGGGATTGTAACGAAAAAACGCTTATATTTCGTAAATACCGCGGAATTTTATCGCTAATTTCAAAGTTTTATGTATAATTAGCCGAAATTTTATTCAGGAGCAGAATTTTGAAAAAAGCTTTACTTATTTTAGGCCTATTTTTAAGCGTGGCGATAGGAGCGGAATTTAACATGCCGCGATACGAAACCGCCCTACTTAGCGTAACTGATGGTTCGGGCGAGATCACAGATAGCCCTACGATTGCCGTAGGTAGCAGCGGGGTGGTGATGCATAATTTCGGTAGCGGCGCAAGCTCCATCATCGCGCGCGCAGTCGTGACGCAAAAAAGCGCAGGCAAGGCAAAGGTGCGATTTGAGGTCTTTGATATGTTAGCTCAAGAGGCGCTGCCACTGCCTAAAATTTTACCTTCAAGCGGCGATAAAGTGATCTTAAATTTCCTCTATGACCGCGCCATAATCGTCGCGCCTAACGCTGAAATTTACGAGCAGGTTATCAAGGCTTTTCCGAATATAAATTTTATCCACCCAGATCTTGGCGGCGCCTATCTTAGCTACAACCACAAGCCAAATCCCAGCCGTGACGATTTTCGTAAAATTTGCGCGCAAAACAGCGCCGGACTGATTTTTATCGCGATGGATAAACAAGGCGTATTTGCCGACTGCGGCAGCTTCAAGCCTTTGCGTACGTTTGCTAGCGGCGGCGTGGCTTATTATCAGCTGCCATTTTACTCGCGCGTGGGCGAGATAAAGACCGTCATTTGGGATTTTACTAATGGCCCGATCAGCGATTACGACAAACACTACCGCTATTTGCTGGGCTTAGATGGCGACGAATAGCGCTGCGCGAGCGTTTTTTACAAATCTATTAGGCGCGGATAATGCCTATTTTGACGAGGCTCATCGCACGGCATACTGCTACGACGCGACGAAAAGGCGCTGTCTGCCGGACGGCGTGCTTTTCCCGCGAAGTGAGAACGATGTCAGTCAAATTTTAAAATTCTGCAACGAAAATTTAATCCCTGTAGTTCCAAGAGGCGCAGGTAGCGGTTTTACTGGTGGATCTTTAGCCGCAAACGGCGGAGTGATTTTAGCATTTGAAAAACATATGAATAAAATTCTAGAAATCGACATGCAAAATCTACTCGCCGTAGTCCAACCTGGCTGCATAAATATCGATCTGCAAAAAGCAGCCGCAGCGCGCGGGCTTTTTTATCCGTCCGATCCCGCAAGCCAGGATTATTCCACGCTAGGAGGCAATGTCGCCGAAAACTCCGGCGGTATGCGCGCCGCAAAATACGGCATCACCAAAGACTATGTAATGGCACTGCGTGCGGTACTGCCTAACGGTGAGGTGATCCGAGCGGGCAAACGCACTATAAAAGATGTCGCAGGCTTCAACGTGGTAGGAATTTTAATCGCAAGCGAAGGCGCGCTTGCCGTCATCACCGAAATCACGCTCAAACTAATCCCGATGCCAAAGCTTAAAAAGACCGCGATGGGCGTTTTTCCTAGCGTAGATGCAGCAATGAATGCCGTGTATAAGACAATGGCAGCCGGTATCACGCCCGTGGCGATGGAATTTTTAGACGCGCTGTGCATAGCCGCGGTCGAGGAGAAATTTCATAAAGGCTTGCCAAGGGATGCGGGCGCGATTTTGATCTGCGAAACAGACGGCAATTTAGAAGCGGTGCTTTTGAAGGAGCTCGCACTCATAAAAGAAATTTTCGTTCAAAACGGCGCGAGCGACTTTCGCATCGCAGAAAGCGAAGAGGAGCGTGCAGGTATTTGGTTTGCGAGGCGCAACTGCTCGCAGGCGATCAATATCTACGGCACGCTTAAGCTAAATGAGGACATCACCGTCCCGCGCTCGCAGCTGCCCGAGCTACTGCGCCGTATCGCGCGCATCGGCGATAAATATGGCGTGCGCGTGCCCTGCTTCGGGCACACGGGCGATGGCAATGTCCACACCAACGTCATGGTCGCCGACAAAAAAGATGAAGCTCAGGTGCGACGCGGACATGACGCAATCACCGAAATTTTCAAAGCTGCAGTTGATCTTGGCGGTACGCTCAGCGGCGAGCACGGCATCGGGCTAAGCAAAGCAGAATTTATGCCACTAGCTTTTAGCGCAGCAGAGATGGAGCTATTTCGCGCAATCAAAAGGGCGTTCGATCCAAAAGGTATCTTAAATCCCGGAAAAATGGGGCTTTAAATTAGGATCGTCATCCAACTTCTACGGTGATTTGAAATCGATTTATCCCACTTATCTCATCTAAAATTTTACTTTCTTACAATATGCCTACTTAAAATTTATCTTGCTTACAATTTAGCTTATTTACAGGCTACTTCGAGTTAGTTTCAAGCTTGATCTACCCATTGACAGATCGATTTTGCTTGCTTTGCGATGAATAATTTTACTTGTTTATTGATAGATTCCATCCACTTGATAATTGATTTTACTTACTTCGCAGATTGATTATCCCGTGCGATCTTCTTCGGATATTTTTGCCATATCAGCTGTGATTGCATAGCTACTCGCTAGTTTGCGCAATTTTTTCTCTTTCAACGATATATAATTTAGCACTATTATTATGATAAAATCCCTATATCGCGATGAGTAAGTCTATGATAAGTCAAAATTCTGTCAATAAAATCCACAGCATAGATTAAATTCTAAACTTCCAAGATACTGAAATTTTAAAATCACTATCTATCGATATTATCGCAATATGTGAAATTTCAGCAATAAAATTTAAAGACGAAATTCCACGGAATTTCATAAAATCCTATAAAGCTCCGCAAAATTTCTACGCTAATTTCGATCTCACCGTATTATCATCTAGCTAGTCCTGCTATCTATTTGGTCGCATTAGCCTCGCTTGCATTTATTTTATTCATCGCGGCTACTACATTGCAGCTAAACTCCGCTCCCAGCTTGCAGGCCTTGTCGTAGTAGATCATCGCCTTATCCAGATCCGGCTCGCCAAATTCCTTCTTTGAATACGCTAACCCGACCCTCTGGCATCCCTCTGCCAAAGCAGCATCGCAAGATTTGAGGAAAAACTTAAGAGCGCCCTGATAGTCTTTTTCTTCGTAGCTAGCGACCGCAGCGTTTAAGCAGCCCTCGCCTAATCCCAAATCGCATGATTTGGCAAAAAACGCAAATGTATTTTTCTTATCGGCATTTTTATAAGAGATTATCGCAGCGTTGTAGCAAGCTTTGGCGGCTCCCAGCTCGCACGCTTTGGAATAAAACCGCGCGGACTTGCCCTTATCTTTTGTAGTTTTATATAAATTTTGCTCGTCGTAATATAAATCCCCCGCGATAGCACAGCTATTTTCTAGCCCCGCTTCACAAGCTTTTTCAAATGGCTTTTTTGCTGCCTCATAATCGCGCTCCTCAAGCAAATATCCTCCATAGTCTTCGCACGAATTAGCCCTACCGATGCCGCATCCGACAAACGAGACCCCTTGCGGGAAAAATATCTGCGCGAGCAAGTAGGCTGCTACGATTAGTGCGGTAATCGACGCTAAAATTTTCATTTTTGCTCCTTTTAAATTTTAAAAATAATTATAGCAAAAAGCGAGGGGTAAAATTTTAATTTTTGATAATAGCTGTGAAATTTGCGGCGAAATTCCTACAAAATTTCTATCAAAATCCCAAGCAAAATTTTAAATAAAATTTTAAACGGAGCTTTGAGCTGAATTTCAAAAAGACAAATTAAAATTTTACTTGCAAGATTATTTTTATGGCTGGCTTGCCTCAATTTTTACTCGCACGTCTATGCGGCATCCACGGCGCCTGCAGTATTTATAATAAAGCTTTAATCCTGAGGTCTGAAACACCTACAGCCTCTGCAATGGTGATTTATCAGAGCGACAATCTAATGCGTAAAATATTTTGTTGCATACCAAGCCCATGGTGAGCATCTTGCCGTGCCCTAGAAAACTTTTGAAAATTTCGCATTGCTGCTTAGAAATTTTAAAAAATTTTACGCCACCACCCTTTAAGTTTTATCTTAGAAATAGGTTTGCCTATGCTAAAATCGTAAGCATAATGCGTCTTTAGGCGTTTTGGCTCCAATACCCAGGCTTCTTAGATCTACACCACTTAGATATATGAGCCTTAAAATAATTTAGGCCGCGCAGTATCTGTATAGAGTACGTAAATTTCATCTATGTAGGTTGCGACTGAGATTTCAGCCGTGCAAGCCCAGCTCGTAAAATTCTGCTAGTTTTAAAACCCAAATGCCACGTAGAATTCTATCCATTTAAAGAGCCTTACTTCAAAATTTATTCACTGCAAGCCGCGCTCTCTAGCGCTCAAACTCTATCACAACCTCCTCCTCGCCGAACCACATCACGGAGTTTTTTATATCGCAAAACTTTGCCTCATCCGCCATCAGCTCCGTTAGCACCGCTCGCGCCGCCTCGCTATTTCGCGCATCCGCAAACGCCTGTACGCTCTCATACCATAGCTCGCCCATCGCATCGTAGCCAAACGCCGCCGTCTCGCGCCTGGTGCTCTGCCCCCCGATAAAGATGGGCATAGTTTTTGCATAGCGGACGATATTTAGTGCCTTTTGATTAGCCAAAACCTTTTGCGAATGCGCCGCCCAGTGCGCTAAAAACTCCTGCTGCGTGATGTTCGGCGCCCTTTTTACTAACATCGTGATCTTAAACATAACCGCTCCCTAAATGAAATTTATCGCAAAATTTGCGCCCTATTCTATGATACCTCCGCGTCTTTTTGCGATTTTTACTTCACGTTCTTTGCGTCTAAATAGACCTTGCAAAAACTTAAAATAGCAACCGTACACGCTAGCACAAACCGCCAAAATACATAAGTCTCGCCACTTAAAACTTAAATCGCTGTCAATCTCACTCGGTTTAACTACCTAAAGCGTCATTTACGGCTGCCGCCAAAATAAATTCCGCAGGCTCTTTGCAGGCAAAGCAAAATTTCGCCAAGCTTTAGCGAACGATGAAAATTTTACTGACTTTCGGCGCGCATAAATTCCGTCTATTTTAGGCGAGCGAGTAAAATTCCGCGGCCTTTCAAACGGCGACAAAACAGACGAGCGGCGATTTTCTCTTGCGCCGCCGCGGGCAAATTACGTTGCTACGCACGCGCTAACCCTTGCTCGACAAAAACCTCTGCAAAATTATCGTCGCGGCGATACTATCAAAGCGCGGATCCTTGCCGCCCCCCTTAGCGCCTTTGCTCGCAAACTCTGCCGCTTCGGCGCTCGAAAAGCTCTCGTCTTGAAATTTTATCTCGCCGTCAAAATCCAGCAGCGAGGCGAAGTGGCGTATGCGCCTGCTCATCTCCTCCTCGCTCGCCCCGCCGCGCGGCACGCCAAGCACCAGCATGCTGGCGCCCTTTTCGCGCAGCAGTTCGCTTAGCTCGCGCGCGGCTTGGGTGCGATTTTTGCGCAGGATCGGCTCGCACGGAAGCGGCGTCTTATCATCCGGTGCCGCCGCCACGCCGATACGTTTGAGACCAAGATCAATCGCAACTATCAAAATTTATCCTTTGCTAACATCAAATTTTGCGGAATTCCGCCATTAAAATTCTATCGCCGAAATTCCGCGATCGGAATTTCATAGCTAAATTTTATCGCAGAATTTAGCTGCGGATTTATGAAATTTTATACGAAATTGACATAAATTACACTCGCTCGCGCCGCTTGCGAGCTATTAAATTTAGCGTGCCACAAGCTTCAAATTTTAAAATTTCGATCGCCGCACCTGGCAGGTACATCCGCACTGAGTCCGCGTGAGCTTGCACGTAAGCGACACCCAAACTCACGGTGGGCATAAACCCTACCGTGCAGGTGCCGGACGTGCAACCAACCCACCCCACGCAAAATCAAAATTTTAAAGCAAACCCGCACTCACGCGACGGAGCAGATACAAGCCCCCCTGCGCTTTATAACTCGTAAAATTTTACTGCTACGATCAAAATTTTTCCTTGCGGCAAATTCAGCCTACCACGCTTATGCTGAAATCTGCAGCCAAATTTACCCGCAAAAATTTAGCACGATAGGCAAACAAACATTTAAACGCTATTTCAGAAAATTTCATACATTTTAACACTTAAATTCTGCGCCGCAAAGTATTTATAGATCGCGAGAAGCATTCACAAACCGATCATTACCGCAATCGGGGCGAGTGGCACTACACAAACAAGCCGCGCGGGTTTGTTTTAAGCTCAAGCGCTACTTGCGGAAAGCAAAATTTTACCGAGCCACCTTTTTCTAAATTTAAACTCTGACCGCGCAGACTATGCGCCATGCAAACACGCTATGCCGGCAGGCGGCGCCGATCAAACCGCGACGAGCAAGCGCCCGCCGGCTACTTTGCCACGATCTTTGCGCCTAAAATTTCGATCTTGCCTTCAAGCTCGTATTCGTAAATTTTATCGCCGAAGCGCTCGATCGCCGCTTGCAGATCGGAATTTAGCGCTAAAAATTCCATCACCTCATCCTGCGCGCGCTCAGTGCTTTGCGGCATCTGCGGAGCCAAAGACGCAACAAACTCGCCAAAATCCGCGATCAGCCGCGCCTGAGATTTTGCGAGCAGATCGTTCGTGCCCGCGCTCTCGTCTATGCGGTGCGGCAGCACGTATACGGGTATGCCCATCTCGCGGGCCAGGCGCGCGCTTTGCAGCGAGCCGCTGCGGGGCTCGGCTTGAGCGACGATGAGCGCTTCGGACAGCGCCACGACGATGCGGTTGCGCTGCAAAAACTGAAATCCGCGCGCGCTCACGCCGTCCTCATACTCGCTAAGCGCGAGGCTGCGCCCGTAAATTTTGCCGATCATGGCGGCGTTTTGCGCGGGATAAATTTGATCAAGACCGTTTCCAAAAACCGCGATCGTGTTTGGGAACGCCCCTTCGTGCGCGGCTATGTCACAGCCGATCGCCGCGCCGCTTACGACGCAAAAGTCCGCATCGCTCAAAGCGCGCGCGAGGCGCAGAATCAAATTTTTGCTATAAACGCTCATCTTGCGCGAGCCCACGATAGAGATACGGCGCTTTTGCAGCAGTGCGGGCTCGCCCCTAAAATACAGCCGCGCGGGCTCGCTCGCACCGAGCCTTTTTAAGCTTGGAATTTTAAAACCGAGCTCACTCGTAGTACTCATAAATTTCGTCCAAATAGACCAAATCGACCTCGCCTAGGATGTCGGCGCTGTTTGCAAGCGCGCGCAGAGTGGAGCTTTTGGGATGGCCGATGGCGATGGCGTAACCCTGCTTTTTAGCAAGCGCGACGGCTTCGCGCAGCTTTTTGCGCACCGCAGCGACGCTGTTTTGATTATCTAAAAACACATCGCGATGCACGTATCGCATTCCGAGTCCATTCATCGCCACCTTAGCCTTGGTAGCGGGGCTCGTGCGCGAGTCGATAAATAAAAATCCATGCTCGTTCATCGCGCGCAGCAGGTTTTGCATCGCGCGCTCGTCGGCGGTAAATTTGGAACCGGTGTGGTTATTTATAAATTTAGCGTTCGGAAAGTCCGCGCGCAGCTTGGCTATGACGCCGTTTAGCTTCTCGTAATTATCCGAAGCTCGCAGCGTCGCGGAGTTATTTTTGGCAGAGCTCGCCTCCATCGGCAGATGGATAGCGTAATGCTCAAAGCCGCGAGCGAGCGAGCGCGTGTCCTTGCGTTGGTACTCTGGCGGGAAGATGGATGGCGTCACGCGCACGGGCAGAGCGGCGATCTTTTGCGCCTGCTCGCCGGTGCCTACGTCGTCGATGATGATTGCTAGCTTTGCGCGAGAGCCTGCGGGTAAAGCCTTGCGCGGCGATTTAGAAAGATCATCCGCACCGCTAGAAACGTGGCTTTGTGCGGTAGAATTGATGGAATTTTCTGGCGCGGAATTTACTACGGTAAAATTTACGTCAGATCCGTCGCTCGCCGAATTTGCGGCGGCGGAATTTGCGGAAGCTATAGAATTCACGGAATTTTGCGAATCGCCGTTTGCGGAATTTTGTACTGATGGATTCTGCCGTGCGGGCTCGATGCTCATCTTAGGCGTAGTTACGTTTTGCTCGGCGATCTTATCAAGCTCCTTTTGAATCAAAGCTTCCTTCTGTGCAGCGCTTAAACGCGGCTTTTTACCGCGAGGATCGGAAGTGCTCTCGGGGGCTTGCTTGCGCGAGCTTTGCTGCAACGCGGTTTTATTGCCCGAAAATACGAGATCCAAAACCGCGTAAGTAACCGCGCCGCTTAAAAAGCATAAGATTACGACAAAGACGATCGTTGCGTAGTTGATCGGGCGCTTTTTGCGGCGCCCGCGTGGATTTCTACTAGCCAAAGCTCAGCCGAAATCAGTTTTTATCTTTATTTACGAGCTTACCCTTGGCAATCCACGGCATCATCGCGCGAAGCTTATCGCCGGTTTTGGTAAGCAAGCTGTTTGCCGTGATGTTGCGCTCGGCGTTCATTCGCACGTAGCCAGCTTTGCGCTCGAGGATGAAGTCTTTTGCAAATTTGCCGTTTTGGATCTCCTTTAGCACCTCTTTCATCGCAGCTTTGCTACTTTCGTTTACGACGCGGTTGCCGCTTACGTAATCGCCATATTCTGCGGTGTTTGAGATCGAGTAGCGCATATCGGCCATGCCGCCTTGATAGATGAGATCCACGATAAGCTTCATCTCATGCTGGCACTCAAAATACGCCATCTCAGGCTCATATCCAGCCTCTACGAGGGTCTCAAAGCCTGCATTGATGAGCGCGCAAAGTCCGCCGCAAAGCACAGCCTGCTCGCCGAAAAGATCGGTCTCGGTCTCTGCTTTGAAGGTTGTTTCGATGATGCCGGTGCGACCGCCGCCGATCGCACTTGCGTAACTTAAAGCAAGCTCTTTGGCCCTGCCGCTTTCGTTTTGCGAAACGGCGATCAGCATCGGTACGCCGCCGCCGCTTACAAACTCGTTGCGAACGGTGTGGCCCGGGGCTTTCGGAGCGATCATAATGCAATCGATGCCCTTTGGAGGGACGATCTGTCCGAAGTGGATATTAAAGCCGTGCGCGAACGCGATCGCGTTGCCTTCGCTTAAACTCGGCTCGATCTCCGCTTTGAAAATGTCGCTTTGAAACTCGTCGGGCGTTAGGATCATTACGACGTCCGCGGCTTTCGTAGCCTCGCCGACGCTCATTACTTTAAAGCCCTTCGCCTCGGCCTTGCTCCAGCTCGCGCCGCCCTTTTTAAGGCCCACGATGACCTCTACGCCGCTATCGCGCAAATTTTCGGCGTGAGCGTGTCCCTGCGAGCCGAAGCCGATCATAGCGACCTTTTTAGCCTTAATCAAACCCAAATCGCAATCTTTGTCGTAAAAAACGTTTATTGCCATAACGCATCCTTTTTTTAAAAATTTAGGCGAGATTGTAGCTAAAATTTGCTTTTACGTAGATAAACCGCGCGCCGCAAGGGGGGATAAAGAAATTTTGAGCTATCATTGAGGCATAATTTAGCTTTAAAAGGAGCAAAAATGAAAGTGGGATTTATCGGCGGCGGAAATATGGGTGAGGCGATGATCGCCGCACTTTGCGCAGCCGGCGGACGGGATTGCGCAGCGGGCGGAGAAAATTTTACAGAGGATAAAGAAAATTGCACGGCGAGCGGAGAAAATTCCGCGCACGACGGGCAAAATTTTATGCCAGATACTCAAAGCTTTGCGGCTTGCGGGCAGAATTCCGCAAATTTAGAGCAGAATTTTGCGAGCCGCGAGCGCGATTCCGCCTGCGCGCAGCCCGCCTCCGATACGAAGCTTCAAGTCCTAGCTTATGCTAGAAGCAAAAACGAAACCTTACGCAAGCGCTACGGCGTGCAGATTTTGCAAGACGAGACGCAGCTGGCGCATGCAGCGGATATTATCGTGCTCGCGACCAAGCCCGCCAGCTACGAGAGGATTTTGCGCCTGATCGCGCCCGAGCTCGCGGGCAAAATCCTGCTTCTTTTGGCGCCGAATTTCAAGCTGGAGTGCGCCCAAAATATCGTAGGTGCGGACGTTTTCGTGGCCCGCGCGATGCCAAACGTCGCTGCGAGTATCGGCGCGTCGGCTACGGCGCTGTGCTACGGCGAGCATTTTGATGAGGCCAGTCGGGAGGTCGTACGAGCGCTAGCCGCCAAAATCGGTAAATTTTACGAGATAGATGAGGCTGGCTTTGCCGCATTTACGGGGATCGCAGGGAGTCTGCCTGCGTATGTATGCGCCTTTATCGAGGCTGCGGCGGATGCGGGCGTGCGTGGCGGACTACCGCGGGCGCTGTGCTACGACGCGGTAGCGGCGGCGGTAGAGGGCACGGCGCGTCTGCTACAAAGCGGCAAGCGCCCATCGGAGCTCAAAGACGCGGTCTGCTCGCCTGCGGGCACGACGATAGAGGGGCTGGCGGCGCTGGAGGCGGCGGGGTTTCGCGCAGCGGTGATGGCGGCGATCGAGGCGTGCATCGCCAAAGCTCGCGGCTAGCCTCGCCGCACCTCGTCGGTTTCGGATTTCAAATAC
>NZ_CALKTC010000056.1 GCF_937996225.1 uncultured Campylobacter sp.
GGCGAAATTTGAGGCGTAAATTTAAATAGTAGGCGCGCGATGAACGCGATGAAATTTACCGAAATTTACGCGGCTTCGGTGCGCGATACGATGCGGTAGGCACAGCAGCAAACGGCTTCTCGCTCGCCGAGAGGTTTTAACGGCGTTTGACGCGTAAAAATTTTAAAAGGCGAAATTCTAAAGGTAAATTTAGATCGCTAAATTTTAAAAGCGGATTTAAAAGTAGCGATACGGGGTTGCGCGACGCAGCGAGCTCGTAAAATTAAAGGCGAATTTCAAGGCGCGGAATGGTTTAAATTTTTAAATTTCGCCGACGCGGGATTTAAAAATTTAAACGTAATTATCTATTATAATATTTAAGGAGAAAGGTGAAAAAGGTTCATTTTATCGGCATCGGCGGCATAGGGATATCGGCATTAGCGAGATTTTTACACGAGAAAAATTTTATCATCTCAGGCTCTGATATCAAAGAGAGCGAGACAACCTACAAGCTAAGAGCGGACGGCATGGAGATCATCACGCCGCACGACGCTTCGGCGATAAAAGATCAGGAGATCGTCATCTACTCCGCCGCGATCAAAGAGGACAATGTCGAGCTGCAAGCCGCACGCAAAAAGGGGATCGTCTGCCTCTCGCGCAAGGAAGCCCTGCCCTTCGTGCTAAAAGACAAGCGCGTCTTCGCAGTCGCCGGCGCGCACGGCAAAAGTACGACGAGCGCGATAACCTCGGCGCTAATAGACGGCTCGGTTATCATCGGCGCGATCTCCAAGCAGTTCGGCTCGAATATGAAATATGAAAATAGCGAAAACATCATCTTTGAAGCCGACGAGAGCGATTCTAGCTTTTTAAATTCCAACCCCTACGTTGCGGTCGTGACCAACGCAGAGCCCGAGCATATGGATCATTACGACAACGATTTGGATAAATTTCACGCGGCGTATCGCGGCTTTTTGGAGCGCGCCAAGATCCGCGTGATAAACGCCGAGGATGAGTTTTTAAGCTCCATCAAGCTCGGCTGTATCAAGCTCTTTCCTTCGCGCGATATAACGGATCTAAAGGTGCTGCTACGCGATCATCAGCCGTTTATGAGCTTTAATCTTAAAGAGCTCGGGCGCTTCGAGGTTTACGGGCTAGGAAGGCACATCGCCATAGATGCGTCGCTAGCGATCCTAGCCGCGGCGTGCGAGACGGGGCTAGAGCAGATCCGTAAAAATTTACTAAATTACAAAGGCATAAAAAAGCGCTTCGACATCCTGTGCGCCACCCCAAACTTCGTGCTGATCGACGACTACGGCCACCACCCCACCGAGATCAGAGCGACGCTGCAAAGCGCGCGCGAATACGCTAGCTTGCTAGGGCTTAGCAAGATCACGGCGATCTTTCAGCCGCACCGCTTCAGCAGGCTTAAGGCAAATTTAAATGCTTTCAAAGAGTGCTTTGCGGGTGTAGAAGAGCTAGTGGTGCTGCCCGTTTACGCCGCTGGCGAGCCTAGTAACGGCATCGATCTGAAAGAGGAGTTTAAGGGACTGGGCGCGCTATTTACCGAGCGGGTTTTTAGAAACGGCGAAAAGATAGAATTTAGCGATATTTTCGGCGTCCGTCACATCATAAACGATGGGCTCGTGATCGGATTTGGCGCAGGCGACATCACCTATCAGTTGCGCGGAGAATTTTAGGATTGAAAACTCTCGCCGAATTTATGAAACGAACTCCGCTGCGGACGGGCAAGGATAAAATTTGAGATTTTTGGTGTTTATTTTCGCATTTTTATTTATCGCGGCGATCTTTTTCGTGCGGGACGAAATTTTAAGCAAAAGGGCTAAAATCATCGCTACAGCGCTGATCGTGCTGCTGTGCGCGGGGGCGTATCTTTACGAAAGCGCGAGCGAGCGATCCGCCAAGCTTGAGGAGGAGATGGTTTTTAAATTTAACGCAGGCGCCAGATTAAGATGCGGCGGCGCGATAAATTTCGCTTCTGAAACACGCGACGCGGCAAATTCCTCTCCCGAAACACGCGGCGCGGATGCGAAAAATTTGGGCGTGCAAACCGGCGAAGTAAATTTAAACGCGCAGGACAAGACCGCTTCCGCCACGCAAAGCTCCGCCGCTCAAACGAACGAGCAGGCTTCAGCCGCGCAAATAAACGGCGCCGTCTCGGACGGGCAAAATTCCGCACAAAGCCCTACTTCGCAAAATTCTACGCAGCAAGGCGATACGCAGAGCCTCACGCCGCAAAATTCCGCGAACCAAGGAGGTATGCGAAGCTCCGCCTCACAAAATTCCGCGCAACGAGACGACACGCAAAACTCCAATCTACAAAGCTCCGCACAGAATTCTAAAGCTACTCAAAATTTTGCCGCAGACAAAGAGCTAGGCTCTGTGCAGATCGTAACGCGAGAGAGCTTCACCTACTCCTTTTCGCTGGGCGCTTTCATCGCCAAAAAGAGCGCGGGCGCGGAGTTTAGGGGCAAAACTTATAAAATCAAAGAGTGCGTTTATGATCAGTGACGAGCTCTTTACGCGCCTCGATTTGAGCGAGTATCTAGCGAAATTTAAAAGCTTTTTGGCGCGCGAAAAGCCGCTGTTTTTAAGCGGCGATAGCAAGCTAAATTTTGAAAAAATTTCGGAGCTTACGAAATTTGATCTCGCGCAGTGCGAGAGCGTCGCGAACCTAGACGATGCGCTGATGCGCATCTCAAAGCACGGCGTGCTTCATATCAGCGAAATTTACGAGTTTAGCAAGATCGTCCGATATTTTTTGTATCTAAAAAAGCAGCCTTTTGAGGGCAAACTCGCCGCTTGGCTTGCAAAGATCGAAATTCCTGCGCCCATCGCGCAATTAAAGGATTATTTTGACGATCAGGGCGGCTTTCGCGACGCGATAGACGAGCGCTTCGGCGCGCTGAACGAGGCGTTTAAGATAAAAAAGGGCGAGATCGAGCAGACGCTAAAAAGGCTGATCTATTCCAAAGCCCTTTCGCCCTATCTCGCCGATACGCAGATCCACTACATAAGCGACACCGAGGCTCTGCTGGTGCGCGGCGGCTTCAACCACGTGCTAAAAGGCAGCGTCGTAGCGCGCTCAAGCGGAGGCTATTTTTACGTGCTTCCAGACGCGATCGCGGCTCTGAAATCCGCTCAAAGCGCGATTTTGGACAAAAAAGAGCAGATCGTTTTCGAGCACTGCAAGCAGATCAGCGCGGTTTTTAATAAGAATTTAGCCTTTCTGAAATTTATAAACGCCGCTTTCGACGCGATCGATGCGCTGATTGCGCGCGCCGCGATGGCAAGAGCAAGCGATTATGAGTTCGTCTTGCCTGAGCCCTCGCGCGACATCGTCCTAGACAGCTTCGCCCACCCCGCGCTTAAAAATCCAAAGCGCGTGAGCGTAGAATTTAGCGGCAAAATTCTACTCATCACCGGCGTGAATGCGGGCGGAAAATCGATGCTTTTAAAAAGCATTCTAAGCGCGGCGCTGTTAGCCAAATACCTCCTTCCAATGCCTATTCGCGCAAGCCTCAGCCGCATCGGCACCTTTAAGGAGTTCGAGCTCATAATGGAGGATCCGCAAAACTCCAAAAACGATATCTCGACCTTCGCGGGCAGGATGGTTGCCTTTAGCAAACTGTTCGGGCGCAAAGAAATTTTAATCGGCGTCGATGAGATCGAGCTGGGTACTGATTTTGAGGAGGCTGCGAGCCTATACGGCGCGATGATCGAGCAGCTGATAAGCGGCGACGTGAAGATGATCATCACCACGCATCACAAGCGCCTGGCGATGCTGCTTGCGAAAGATCCGCGCGTGGAGCTACTGGCGGCGCTTTACGACGAGAAAAACAGCGCGCCGAAATATGAGTTTTTAAAGGGCACGATCGGCAAATCCTACGCCTTTGAAACCGCGCTGCGCTACGGCATAGCGCAAAATTTGATCGCCGCGGCGCGCAAAAACTACGGCGAAAACAAAGAGAACCTAAACGAAGCGATCTCAAAAGCGATAAATTTAGAACTTGAGCTAAAGCAAAAACTAGCCCAAACGCAGCAAAAAGAGGAGAAATTAGACGCGCTAAGCGAGGCGCTGAAAGATCAGCGCGAGCGCGCGCAAAGCGAGCTGAAGGCGGAGCTTTCAAGGCTGCAAAACGAATACTACCGCGCCATTTCGGAGGCCAAACGCAGCGTGAGCCTAAGCGATGTGCGCGAAAAGCAGCGCGCCATAAACCGCGCAAACGAGCTCGCACGGGCCGTGCAGCAGCCGGAGCTCAGCACGCCCGAGCCGCAAAGCTTCAAGGTGGGTGATCGCGTCAAATACGGCAAGATCAAGGGCGAAATTTTATCGCTTAGCAAAACCCAGGCGCTGATGCTAAGCGACGGCATCAGGCTGCGCGTGCCGCTTAGCGAGCTAAAGCGCAGCGGTGCGGTACCCGCGCCCGTAAAAAACATCAGCATCAAGGTGCAAAAGCCCGCCTCTGCGTCGCTCGTGCTCGATCTGCACGGCCTGCGCGCCGAGGAAGCGATCGGCAGGCTTGATAAATTCATCAGCCAAAGCCTCGTGATGGGCTTTGATGAGATCATCGTAAAACACGGCATCGGCACGGGCAAGCTCGCGTTCGCGGTCAAGGAGTTTTTAAAATCGCACCCAAGTGTCAAGGGGTTTCGCGACGGCACGCCCGCAGAAGGTGGTTTCGGCTCAAAGGTCGTATCGCTTTAGGCTTAGGCTAGAAGGTCTTTTCGCTTCAGACGCGAGCGCGAATGATACAGAATTCGCTCATTTCATCTATGCCTTCGCCGAGGTTTTTTAAGCGCGGGTGCTTTTAACGTAGAATTTCGCCACGGGATTTGTAACTTGGCTTTTCGCTGAAATTTCATGCGGCGTAGCCGTAATAGAAAATACAGCGCGGACGTAGTCCGCAGTTTAAATTTGACGCGAGCGTAGCTCGCCCTTCTAGCGTCGCGCGGGTGG
>NZ_CALKTC010000057.1 GCF_937996225.1 uncultured Campylobacter sp.
CACGAAAAGCGCGGTTATAACGGCATGTATCATTCTACTATAAATTCCTTTTGCCCTTTATAAATCGTAAAATAGGCGTTTTTAAATTCTAAATTTTTGCCGTTTTGCACAGGAGCGCTTTTGCGAAAAATTCTAAACTCTCCCGCGCCTTTTAGATCAATTATGCCGTCTTCAACGTCGCCTTTGATCGTGCTTATCACATCTCCTGCGCGCAGCTGCCGCACTGATGCGCTAGGCAAAACGTATGGCGCGATAGAGACTACGTTGCCGTTTCTAGCTACGATCTCAAAATCGTCGATCTCAAAGCTTTGCTTATAAAATTTCGTCTTTTTTACTAGCAGATCGAGTTTATCGCCCAGCCGCAGCCCGCTGCCGCCGTAGACAAAAACTCCGCTTCCATCTTGGGAGATCGCAAAGCCGTGGCGGTTTGTAAAGCTCACGACTACGCCTTTTATCAGCACAGGCTCACTTATAATGCGCCCGTAAAGCTCCTCTATCGTGACGGTCTTTGCGGAGCTAGCGGTATTTTTAGCTAAAAATTCTTGCTTTCTCGGCATAGATTTTAAAGCGCCTTCGTCCGTCAGAATGAAGTTAATCGGGAAATGATCGGAAGCGGTAGAGGATTTAGCAACAGCGAAGCTGTCCTTTTTATATCCCGGCTCGCTACTAAAAAAATCGTCGCTAAGTAAGATATGATCGAGCACCGCACCGCTTTCGTGAGACTCACAAGAGCCAAAATGCTTTAACTGCGAGCAGGGATGCAGCGCCCACAAATCACTAAATCCATCGCGCTCGATAAGCTCGTTTAGTAAAGAATTTCGCCCGAAATTCGTATTAAAATCTCCCGCTACGATAGCGCGTTGGTGCCCTTGCAAAACCTCGCGTAAAAAGGCGAAATTGCGCTTGCGCTCGCTAAGCGGATTGCGCGCAGAGAGCATATGCACGACATAAAAGCTAAAATCAGCGCCGTTAAGCGCAAAATCCGCCCGCAAAATATCTCTAGTTTTAAGCTCTACTGGGCGGTAGGTTTTTTGAAATTTTATCGGTATGCGCGACATCACCGCCACGCCCGCAGGTGCAGTCTGTGCGCGCGAAAAAGCGTAGAATTTATAGCCCGCTTTCTGAGCAAGTGCTTTTAGCACAGCTTCGTTTTCGATCTCTTGCAGCCCCAAAATATCGGCATTAAGCGCGCTTATCTCATCCGCTACCGCTTGCAGCTTGCGCTCATATTTTTGCTCGCTCCATGAGCCGCGCCCGATCTCAAAATCCGCGTACTCCGTGCCGTCGTCCTTGCCATCGAATAAATTTTGCACGTTAAACGATGCGATCTTCAGCTCCGCAGCACTCGCGCCGCAGAAAAACATCGCAAAAAGTAGCGCTAAAACTCGCAAACCGCGCTCCTAAAGTCGAATTTATCGATATTTTGGCGGATCGCTTCGTAGGTTACGATACCCACGCTGGTAGCTAAATTTAAACTGCGCCCCGCCCCGCTCATCGGGATCGTGATACAGTTTTCGCGCTTTGTGCGCATGATCTCAAGCGGCAGTCCGTGCCCCTCCGAGCCGAAAATCAAAAAATCGCCCGGCTTGAATTTCGCCTCGCAGTAGAGCTTGTTCGTCTTCGTCGTCGCAAAAAAGAAGCGCTGCTTAAATTTCTCGTTCGCCGCCATAAACTCGTCCCAATTTTCCCAAATTTTAAGATCCAAGTTCGCCCAATAATCAAGCCCCGCGCGGCGCAGATGCTTATCGTCGATGAGGAATCCTAGCGGCTTGATCAAATGCAAAGGACACCCCGCATTGACGCACATGCGCCCGATGGAGCCGGTGTTTGTGTGGATCTGCGGATATACTAACACGATATTAAACATCAAAAATCACCGATTTTGAATGAGCACAATTTTGCGATTTAAAATTCCATGAGACAAGGTTTTGAGATTTAGAATTTCGAAAAGCTAAATTACTCGGCTTGGGATTTCGCGCAGTAAAGCCTTGCAAATTTGAATGGGCAAAATTCTGTAATTTGAAATTCTGCGAAATAAAATTTAGGTTCATGATTTTGCGACGCTGCAGGACGTCAGATATCTCCTTGCAACGATACGGCTCTTGCATTTTTTTGTGGTGCGGCGAGGCAACTACTTCCATAGAACAGGACGCGCGATACGGCTCGCTAAATTTTGCTTTAATGCATTTAATATGACGCAGGCTGTGAGATTTTGTGCCAAGATGTCCTAATCTGCAAAATTTCATCTCGCTGTAATGTGAGCCGTGAAATTCCGTCTCGTTGCTGCACGGCTCATATAATTTCTCACCGCAGTGATGCGATCTGCGAAATTCTCTCGATCCATAAAACTTCGCCTCGTGGGCTTTTTCGGTATGGCGGCACGACGGATGAAATTTTAATAGGTCAAATTCCGCGTCGTGAAATCCTACCGAGCTAAGCTTTGCACTATGAAATCTTACGCCGCAAAAATTTAAATTTCGCTCACCGCAAAAGATAAAATCCTGCGCAGCAAAAATCACGAAATTTTGCCTGCGATCAAAGCAAAAAGCGCATTTTTGCAAAGACGCAGCATTCTTGCAAAACGCGTAAATTTCGTCGCGACGATAGAATTTTTTCATAAAACTAGCTCCTAAATAAAACGGCGATTTTACAAAAATCTCTCTAAATTTACGCTTTTAAAGCCGCTACAAACGCCCTAATCTCCGCTTCTTGCAGCCTCTCAATCTCCTTGCCGATCGCAGCACCGCGCAGATTGCGAGCGACATCCGCGGCGCAAACCAAGCTTTTAAATTTCTTATCCCAAATCCCAAGCCGCTTTGCCGCTTGCACCCTACCTTTACAATATAGCCCGAGCCACTGCTTAAGCGGCATTTTTAGAGCGATTTTGCATAGCCGCTCGTCGCTTACCCGCTTAAAAAACGGCTCTCTAAGTAGCCTTTTATAAAGATAATTTAGCCCTAAATTCTTTAAAATTTTATCTTTATCTAATCCTAAAAAATTCAAAAACGCGTATAAAAAAAACATTTCATTTCTTACGAAAGATTCGCCGCGCTCTATGAATTGCATCAGTCGCTCGTGCACGAGCGGATCAATCTGCAATCCAAAAACCCGCTCGTAAAGCCCCAACTCTTGCATTAGCGTCATCCCATAT
>NZ_CALKTC010000058.1 GCF_937996225.1 uncultured Campylobacter sp.
ATACGAAGGAGTTCTATCATATTTTATTAAAGATGATAAGAGAGAATCCGCTTAAGTTTAATTGAGCCTTCTTTTTTCTAGCTTATTTCTAGGGCGGATATAGCCGTTAACATATACGCCGTCCATTTCGACTACGCCTTGAAACGGTCTTGAACTATCATAATCCATTAAGCTTTCGCGAATTTTATGGAGTAATACCCATGCGGTTTTGTATTGAACGTCTAAGTCGCGAGATAGTTGCAGTGCTGAAATTCCTTTCGCGGCGTTAACGAATATCGCAATGGCGGCAAGTATAGTCTGAAGCGGTAGTTTATGCCCATGAAAGACCGTGCCGCTTGTAACGCTAAAGAAGCTAGCACACTCCTTACATTTAAACTGCTTTCGAGAGGCTATGAAGTAAATTTTGCCGCCACTACCGCAGCAAGGACACACGGGCTTACCCTTGGTTTCAAACCAACGAACTTGCCTAAAAGCCGCGATAGCTTGAAAGTCATTCATTCTTGCGATTTTAATAAGAGATAGCTTGCGAGCTTCAGCCGATAGTAAAAAGTGTTGTGCCATATCTACTTCCTATATTATTATATAGTTATTATACATATATATGTATTAAAATTATCTTAATTTACTACATAATAATGTAATAAAATTCTAGCTATATATATTTTTTAAGAAATATTAGCTATACTTATGCTATTGAATAAATTTTGAAGGTATGAAAATGAAGTTGGCTCATGTTTTATATAAAATCCACAAGCTTATTGAAGCCAAAGAGCTGCAATCTATTACGCAAAAAGAAATGGCAAGACGTTTAAGTGTTTCTGAGCGCACTTACATAGAGTGGCTTAGAGAAACCAATGAGCCCATAGCAATGAAAGCTATTTTAGATATGCTTTCACAGCTTAACGATGATGATATTGTAAGAATTGTTAGAACTTGGGGGAAACAGCTAGAAAAGACGAGTAGCCACTAAAAGATTGGAGTGCAAACAGCGTTTGCAGCAAAATACCAAAGAAGCAAATGAGAAATTAAATATATAAAATATGATACAATAAAATGATATAATTGTAAAGAATAAAAATTGGATAAATTTAGGCTCAAGATAAGTTAAAAAACTTCAAAGGAATTTTTAACTATGATCCTGCCGATGAAAATAAGTATATAGTTCGTTCTCTAATTTCAGAAAAGAAATTTCGTGAAATTCAAACAGATTACATGGTTTATGACATATGCTTCATATGGCGAATTTATAAGGTCAACCGTACTTATAGAAATAACAAAGGTCATTGCTAATAATGAACAGAAGAAGGATAAATGAGATGGATTTAGGACAAGTATTTACAAGACTTCCAGTCGCAAGATATATGACCTCTCTCTTTTCTATAAATAAAGAGTCTAAAATCCTTGATCCTTGTTTCGGAGAAGGAGCTTTTCTCTCTGCTTTGGCAAATGATGGTTGGAACCACATTGATGGATATGAAATAGACTCAGCCCTGTATGAAAAATGCAAGAATAAATATCAGAAATATAAATTAAAAAATGAAGATTTTTTGTCATCTAAACAAGATCACCAGTATGACGGAGTTATCATGAACCCCCCATATGTTAGACAAGAGAAAATAAATGAATTATCACAGCTTGGTGTCAGCAAAGGCATCTTGTCATCAAATTCTATTTTCTCATGTTTGCCAACAACTGCGAACCTATACATGTATTTCATTATAAAAGCAATTTCTGTTTTGAAAAAAAATGGTGAATTGATAGTAATATTTCCTGGAAGTTGGCTATTCGCAAAAAATGGTGATCGTTTTAGAGAAATTTTGCATAAAAGCTGTGTTATTGATCGTCAAATAAATATCTCTGGTGACGTCTTTGAAAAGGCTACTCTTGTTGATGTTATTATTCTTAAATTAAGAAAAACACAAGAAAAACAGAAGTTGATTATTCCAGAGTATGTAAAATTAATAAATAATACTTTTGTACCCATTGTTAGAGAAACTAAGAATCTTCATATTGGCTTTACTAAAAAATTTAAGGATATTGGCAACATTCGTAGAGGCTTGACAACTGGATGCAATTCTGTGTTTATTAATCCCACTATCGATTGTAATAAAGAATATACAAAGGAGATTATATCATCACCTAAGCAAGTGAATGGATATACAACTGATAATGCGGTGTATGACAAGCTATTAATTGTGAGTCACAATGATCTTCAAGATGCAAGTATAGACGATTACTTTAGATTTTGGAGAGATAAGATTTTAAAAGAGAATAAACCAAAAACCCTTGTTACAAAAATTAATAAGGGTTATGAATGGTATAGGTTAAACCTTTTTGAGTGCGACGGTATAATATTCAGTTATTTTGTAAGAAACGACATGAAGTTCATTATTAATAAATCTGGAAAAATTATTCGAGACAATTTCTATATTGTCTATCCTGCTATTGATGAATTTGTGTGCTTTGCCTTACTAAATAATTACTATACATTTTACCAATTGGAATGCTCTGGGAAAAAATATGGAGCTGGATTATTAAAATTACAGCGATATGACTTAGAAAACCTAAGCTTTCCAGATTTTTTTGCCTTTTCAAAGGAGGATGTGGCTATTCTAAAGACTTTAACAAAAGAACTCATTGATACTGGCTCAAGAAAAATTATATCGGAAATAACCAAGGTGCTTTCCAGCTATTCAGATATAAGTTTCGAAGAAATTTCAACTGAATACGATAAAATAGTTGCAAGCAGACTGGAGAATGTGTAAATGCCAAATATTGTTAGCTTGTTTTCAGGCGGTGGTGGGCTTGATTTAGGATTTATCAATGCTGGCTATAAAATATTATGGGCTATTGATAACAATGAAAACGCCGTCAAAACTTATAAAAAAAATATTGGTGACCATATTAAGTATGCCGATATAAGTAAAGTGGGGATAAAGGACATTCCTCATGCAGATATTATTATTGGTGGGCCGCCTTGCCAATCCTTTTCTCTTGCTGGAATGAGAAATGTAGAAGATGCCAGAGGGCAACTTATTTGGCAATATATGAAAATTCTGAAAGAAGTTCAGCCCAAAGCCTTTGTCTTTGAAAATGTAACCGGACTTTTATCTGCAAAAAATTCAAGTGGTGTAAAAATTATAAATCAGCTCAAGACCGCATTTAAGGAAATTGGATACAATATTGAAATACAGGTTATGAATGCAGCAGACTATGGCGTACCTCAAAGAAGGCGCAGGGTTATAATTGTTGGACTCAAAAACGGATATTTTACTTTTCCTACTCCAACTCACGGAGATTCCAATAAAGGCTTAATTCCGTATATAAGCGTCAAGCAGGCTTTGGATGATTTGGGTATGCCTATAAATGATGAAAATGAGGTTGTAGAGTATAAATGTCCGCCACAAAATAAATATCAGCAAGAGATGCGATCAGAAGATCGTGTAACGGAACATTTTATGCCAAAGATGAGTGAATTGGACAAATATATTTGCTCATATGTCAAACCTGGAGGAAATTATAATGATATTCCAAAGGATGTTCCATCAGAAAGGATTAGAAGACTAAAGCAAGAAGGAGGGCATACTACTTGTTATGGTCGTATGCTGCCTGATGAACCATCATATACTATTAACACATATTTCAATCGACCTAATGTTGGATGCAATATCCACTATAGTCAGGACAGATTGATAACAGTAAGAGAAGCGTTACGTTTACAATCCTTCCCAGATTCATATCAGATTATTTCCAGTAGCAAACAAGGAAGGAATTTGATTGTTGGAAATGCCGTTCCACCGTTACTCGCTGAGGTAATTGCAAGAGAATTAAAAAAATATTTGTGAGGAAAGTTCGTGATTAATTACAATGATTCAGAAGTGGGCGTATATCATCCTATATGTGAAAATGCCCTTAATGAGGCACTTAGGCTCCTTGGACGAGAGAGAAATTATCGAGTTGTACACCATCGATACACTGGATCTTTAGAGATGGATTTTGTTATTGAAAATATCACAACTCACAAGTATCTCTGTGTTATTGAGGTTAAAAGAACGCCTGCGGCGATTAACAGTACTAGGTATCAATTCCAAGCAATGTCATATGTTCAGAGTAATGTAGGTCTAACGGAGAAACCTTATTATATTCTGACTAATCTCGAAAGGGCTATTTTATTTAGATACGATAGTGCGAGACAACGTACTTATCAACAGATGCTCCAGCCAGGTCTTTCAATTATAGGTGATTTTCAGTCTTTTGTTGACGAGAACGCTCTATGCGATGCCCTTTCTATCTATTTTAAAGATACAATTAATGCTATATTAACGGATAATTATAGCTATTTTTTGACTTTAGATAATTTTGTTGATGAAATTGAACCTGTCAGATGGGATTATCCAAAATGGAAAAGTAATCTCGCTTTGATGCTATATGAATATATTCGAGGTTCGTTCCAATATGTTGGGAGGAATGATCTTCACGACATTCGTGTATTTCATGGAAATATTCAGCAAATATGCAATGAGGGTAGTCGTGTTGATTTTGCTGGGATTTTTAATTATTGCGCTACATTATTTGATCCTACGGTTACCGTCGGAAATACCTTGCTTACCGAACTTTTTAATTATGGCAATCAAAATGTAACGGGAGACTTAATAGCCGACACTTTGCACCAAATAGTATCAGCAGGGCATGAGCATGAGGGAGAGGTTCCTACTGATTTGGAGTTGGCTAAGATTGTTGCAATCCTTGCACATAGTGTTAGCGGTGATTTAAACACAACTGATTGTACTTGCGATCCCGCCGCAGGAAGTGGAAATCTGATTAGTTCTGCGATTTCAGTATATAACCTCAGGTCAAATCAGATAATTGCTAATGATTCTAATCAACAGCTTTTGGAACTCCTCTCTTTAAGACTTGGATTGAATTTTGCTAGTAGCATAAATGTTAATGTTGCACCTAATATTACATGTCATGATATTTCGGATTTGGATCCCACATATTTTTCAAACACTAAAGTTTTACTTGTAAATCCCCCTTTTGTTGCTGGGATAAATTGTATCACCCGTAAGCAATCTCTTTATCAAGCAATACAAAGAATTACAGAAGAGGAAGCAATAACCAATATAGGACAGATGCCATTAGAAGCGGTGTTTCTGGAACTGTTGACAGAATTGTTACCCGAAGATACTACTATCGCTTGTGTTTTCCCAAAGACGCATTTGATTGCTCGTGGAAATGAAGCAGTTATAATTCGTAGATTACTTATGTCCAAATTTGGATTGAAAAAGATTTTTATCTATCCAGGTGCTGGAATTTTTGAGGATGTTACAAAAAATACTTGTGTGCTTATCGGTTCTATAAAAAGATTAAATGAAAATATTGACATAATAACAAGTATGGACAACATTCCCGATATTGATGCGGATGCTTTTAAGGCTGCGTTGAGTAGAAATCTTGCCAATTGTTTTACAACAATTATTCCTGGGATAGAGGGAAAGACAGTTAACAGAACAACTCTTATTAATATCTTAGAAGATGGCTGGCGAGAGCTTAATATAGATATGATAGATTCAATATCATTTGTTCAATCAGAATTGGCATCATCTTTCAAATTGATTCAAATGGATACCTATAATTTTTCTGTGAAAAGAGGAGGAATAGGAAATAATGGAGGAAGTGATCTGCTTTTCTTTGATTCTAATCCTTCACTTTTCAATAGCTACAACGAACTTGTGAATTTAGGATTGGGTTTGCGTAATGCACGCATTGATACTGTGGATATACAAGGTGGAGATAGTAAATTTTTGGATTCTTCGATAAACACTCCGGAGATTATAGATTCAATTTTAAGAGACTATGTATCTTTACCAATCAATACAGGCAGACAGACGAGAAATTCAAAAACTATTCTAGAGTGGAAACGCATACTAGAACGTGAAAGTAGAGGTGCTTTTCCAGGAAACACTGTATTAATTCCTCGTGCTATAAGAACAAAAGGAAGAGCATATTATTCTAGAGAATGCCTTTTTGTTTCCACTAATTTCGTGGTATGCAATATGGCTAATATAGAGCAGGCAATTCTTCTATCGTCCTGGATGACTACTATATTTTATCAACTGATATGTGAGGTTTCTTCCAAGGATGAGGTGGGAATGCGAAAGATGGAGGTGAAAGATATTCTTACCACATTAGTTCCAAACTTCTGCACCCTCTCCGATACATTATATACAAGCATTCAAGCTGAGCTATCAAATATTTCCTTCTTGGAGCTTAAAAATCCTATTATAAGAGATATAGATCGTATTTGGGCTACAGAGTTATTTGGGGAAGACGCTGATGATAAGTTGAATGAAGCATCAAGGCTTCTTGCATTTTTAGCAAATAGACGTGATGTGTAACGATTCTTTAAATAAGGCTAATAAAAAACCCCTATCGTATTCTGCTAAAATTGACAAGAGGTTTTATAGGTATTAAAACATAGTCGCAACTAAAAATCCACTTAATTTTCATTGAACTCAAAAATTATTCAATATAAATTCTTATGGGTATTTATTAGAACGCAATAAACCGTTGTTATAGCTTTAAAAATAATAAACTTTTGTAAAAATTTTAGGTGCAGTTACTACATAATACTGATAATATCCCCACAAGCGATAAAAATATATTAAGATCAATACTACTTATAATATAGTACTAGGCAAAAAATACTCCTGAAAGAAATAAATAAAAGTTTATCCTATCCACTTAGATATAGAAAATTTCATCTATACAATAACACCCCTACAAGGAATAATCGCAACGGCGGTAGCAGACGAGCAAAGCTCCGCTAGCGACGAGCGAATCAGCCCCGTAACCTTTAACGGAGGCGCTACCTCCACGCGGCTTTTCAGATAGTCCCCTTTTTAAATTTAATGCACTTAGGCAATAAATAAAACGAAGAAGAAGGCTATCTAGGGAAAAAACTCTAGGGGCAAAAAGACGTTACATCTTTAGAATTTAGTTAAAACAGAAGCTTTTTAGATTAATGTGCGAAGCTATAACGCACCTCTGCGATTTTTCTTATTACCCCAAACCGCCAGCGGGGAACTAAAGATTAAGAATGCTTGATAAGCTAAAGCTTATCAATAAAAACATTACCGATAACGTAACCCATCGAAAAACCGTAATATATAAACTTTAAAGGCTACTTCAAAAAGCCTAAAGGCTTTTTTAACATATAAAACATTCTCTTTCCTTAGTAAAAACATTATAAGGTATTTCAAAAAATACCTTATGAAAACAATATAGCTGAAAAACAAAAAAATGATATGAGCTGCTTTAAAAGACAGAGGTTGTTTTTTTAATGAACCTGGGTCTAAAGGCAATGAAGGAACCTGGTAAACCTAAGATTATAAAGGTAAAATAAGCTCATGAGAGCTGGAGAGCAATGAAGCACAACCTACAAACCGATCATTAAAAGATATGAAAGCTAATATGTATATGCAAGAAATTACTAGTAAAAAGCGTAGAGGTAAAAAAATGGAAATACTTCAGAATTTATATAATCTATCGCGGCCTTATCCTCGCAAGCACTCGCCTTCAGTATTAAAAATGCGAGCGCTTCGAAAGAAAGCAATACGCTAAAATGAGGATGAGCGCTTAGGAAAGGAGTAGTAATAAAGTAATATACAAAAAGAGGAAGTAAGCGCTTTTTTGAAGAAAATAAAGATAGCTTACACGTTAATTACGGTAAGCTATAGAATGACAAACTGCGGATAGGTGTCGTTCAACTCCCTATCTCACCGTCTTTCCGCTTATCCGGAAATTTCTAAAACACATGGCATATAGACTTAAAGGCGCTATCCATAGTAGAAATGTGATCTTAAGGCTCAATTCTATACCTAAGAATAAAAATTTAAGCTCCTTGTGGCATTATAGCATTTATGGATTATCGCGTTCGTGGAGCGCGCAAGCTTCTCAATAGGTTTAGAATAAAACTCTGCAATTAAACTGCATAAAACTTCACAAGAAGCCATTCCTTTAGCTCGCCTTTACCTTCTAAAATTTAAACCCCAACCCCTTTAAATAACCTAGCCACCATGTTAGAACCCTACGCGTATTCTCAATATTTGTAGCTTTGTTATAAATCTTTTGTATCTCTCTTTGTGCATGAAAAAGGGTACGTTCAATGCTATAAGGATCCAGCTTGTTCTCATGGATTTTCTCATATGCAAAGGTTTCTAGTATCTTTCTAAAAGAGTGAAAAACCAGTCTATTCTTAGCTATTACGGGAGCATAGGTTTTAAGCGCTTTAACTAGAGTCATATCGCTTAGTACCTCTCCTTGCGTATTGGCAAAGCATAACGGGCAGCTGCTATTATGAGCGTGTAACCTTTGCAGCCATTGCCCTACTTCTCTAGGAAGTCCCAGATGTTCATCTCCATTGCTTTTTACCTTATTCTCATCTTGCGGGAATAGTAAGTAGTATTCTCCATCATCACCTATTTTTAAATGCTCATGAGTTAAATTTCTTACGTTTGAGCTTCTTAGCCCGGTAAGTAGTCCAAAGATCAAAGCATTCTTAACGCCTATTTGGTGAGGATAGTTCATGATAAATTTAATAAGTACGGTTAAATCCAAGTCATCTTTTATATATGGGTATTCGCTATGGCGAGGTATATTATAAAAGTCCTTAAATACCTCTTCTGCAAATAATGGATTTTTAGAAATATCCCTTATGCGAGCATATCGGAACAGTCTTTTAATAAGTTTGAATAAAATTTCCAAGGAAGCGTACTTCTCATTATCGTAATAATAATCCAGTATCGGCATAATATCCTTTTTGCTTATCTTGTTTATATCTTTGTCACAAATATCCTTTAAAGCTTTAAAGCTCATATCTCGTCTTTTAGAGGTTGCTGATGCGACGTTGCCGTTATGTCTGCAAAACTGTTGGTAAACACTCGCTAGAGTATTACTTGGGGCGGCTAGTTTAGTAGAACCATCTACTATTAAACCTTTAAGCGCTTCTCTGGCCTCATTAAGACTTATCTCATCTACATTGCCTAAAGACTTAATCAGCTTGCCGCCTATTGAGTAGTGATAGTGCCTATGGATAGTTTGTTCTCCCTTTTTATTAAATGAGCGGTAAAATCTAACTGCTATATGCTCATCTATCATTTCCACCATAGTATTTTTGCGATGAGGCAGGGAAAAATTTCTGATCACTTTATCGGGGTCTGTTTTAAAAGCCGGATCGTCTTTAATTTTAGAAAAAACTTTCATAACTACTTATCCTTTAAAATTTAATATAGTTTCATAGGACAAATTATAAAAGTTTCCAAAGAGTTTAACAAGCTTAAGAGCTACTATACATTTTTTAATATATAGTAGTTTCTCTTAAACTACCTGTATAATCTAGCGTTTTTAGCATTTGAAATTTTTTTGAAAAAATTTGAAAAAGCCGTAAAACAGGGCCTTCAAAAAAATCAAAAAACTAAAAATAGGGGGAAAATTTGGTGGATGGTAGTCGTACATCTATATAAAATTTTCCCTATTTTTTCGTTTTTTGAATTTTTAGATAATTTTTTAAGCCCTAGTTTTAGGAATTTTAAAATTATTTTTAAAAAATTCTTAGTACTAAAATCATCGATTCATACATATATTTTAAGAAAAACTACTATATATTAAAAAATTGTATAGTAGCTTTTTCTGCGCTCCTGCCTTGTTAATCCTTTGAGAAAATTCTATAATCTGCCTAAAATTACTATATAAAGGAAGAAAGATGACGGGGGTTTTACCAAAATTAAGGATAATCCAATTTTTAAATCAGACCCTGACAAAGTAGTCAGGAATTTTATCTTGCCGCAATATAAGCGCACTATAGTCGAAGTCTTAGATGATTTTATAGCCGTTAAATTTTATAGCTCACCGGCTAGAGACGGAACGGTTAAAACACACAGGCACTATCACTATACGCGAGGTGGCAAGCTAATCAAGGTTCTAGGCGATGCCGACGAAATAACATTCGAAGGGGCTAGAATATTGTTAAAGAAATTAATATCAAATAGCCATACCAATGGTGTGGCGGCTCCAAAGAATACGCTAGCGAGTGTTTTTAAAATTTACTGCGAATATAACGCTTTTGCCGAGAAGACGTTAAGGAAATTGCAATTTAGATTTCAATCAAGGCTAAAGTGCGTTAGCGATAAGGATATCGGCAAGATTACCAAAAAAGAGATAATGCAGATATTAGACCCTATTTACAAGAATGGAAAATTTGCACTTTTAAAAGATCTGTTTTATTTTATCCGTTCTTTATTCAGGTTCGCGCGAGATAGAGGTATAAGCGATAATCTTTTATTTTGCGATACGCAATTAAAAAACCTATATAAGATACCTAAATCTGGAGGCTATTCATATATTTCCGCGAATGCGGATTTGAGATTGTTGATAAAATATATCATGAGCTACCCTTACCAAATAGGCGTCAAGAACGCTTTAATCTTTGGACTACTTACGGGATTAAGAAGCTCAAATGTAAGGAATTTAACCCACGCGCATTTAAAGGTGGACGATGACGGAGAATATTACTTACTATTCCCGCAGGATGAAAATAAAGTGAAAGCTAATGGTGATGAATATCTGGGTCTTCCAAAGGAGGTAGGTGAGTGGCTAGAGAGCATAAAAACAAAGTCTCCTTTATCTTTTGTGAATACAGAGGGAAATGTTTTGAGTGAGGCGACGCTTGCTTGTTAAGGCTCTTAGCCAATGCCTAATGCTATAGCGCCACCAGCCGCATCAACGATAGGAATAACCATATTTAGCCCACCTGATTTGATTTTTACATAGTTATCAAAAATCTTGACATTATCAGGGTCGGCTAAAACATTTACAGGAATTCCTTTTATGAAATCGATTGTATCCGAAGTAGGCTTGACATACCAAGCAACACCTTGATTTGAATTGTTAGAAGTATTGTTATCTTCTGGCATAATTTTCTCCTATTTATAGAATTTGTAGTTTTTATCTAAATTTTCGATTTGTAAATTAAAATTTTGCAATAAATATTCATTTACTTGTTTATAATCTTGCTTTGTCATTAAATAGACATTTACGGCATTTTTTTGATTGTCATAAAAAACTATGGTGCAAAAGAATATAAATTTATAATCTTTGTTAATTAACAAGGCAAATAATTTTACTAAACAAGCAAACAAATTTGATAAAATCAAAAAAAATCCCGCAATAACAAAACCAAATGGTGCAAAAATTTTTTGAACCGAGTTATCTGGTATCTTACCAATCATAGGATAAATACTTTTTTTAACCCAAACAATATTTTGTTTTGCTACCGTCGTATCTCGTTTATCCCAATAAACTTTATCATTATATAAATATACTTTTTCGGGTTTTCTAAATTTTCTAATAAAATCAATAAAAGCCCAAATATTGACTATTGGAAATGCTACAACCACAGAGCTAAATCTTGGATTTCTCATTTCATTTTTTAAAATTTCAAAAAACTCGCCACTATTCCAATCGACAACACCAGTAAAAAATACAATATAAATCATTATAGTGTTACATACAAGTAAAAATGTAAAACCATACATTATCATTATAAAGTTATTTTTAATGATGAGCGGAGCTTTATCATAATCTCTCATTTTAATCCCTTTTAAAAAATTTCTCTTATTGCAAGAATTTATTTAAATTCCCACAATGCCTACAACCTTGTCATTGCGAGACCATGAAGTGGTCGAAACAATCCAGCATGAGGCGTTTTGAATTTGCAAATTCGCCTTAATAAACGGTTTCTCTGTTTCGCAATGACATTTTAATGCAAAATTCAAATCTCGTCAGTATCGTTTGATACTGAATTTATTGAATTTACAAATTTAACCTTACTTTACAAATTCACACAATTAGTAAATTTAAATTTGCAAATTTGATATTTGGATCTGTTTGATCTGAATTAGTCCTCGGTTAAATCTAAATAGCATAGCAGTCTTTTTTATACCACAGCTTGTTAATTGTTCAATCCCTTATATCCCTCCCATGCTAGCTCTGCATATGTTTTTAGTGCCTCAAACTTTCTCATTTTCTATCCTTTCTGAAGAATTCCTCTATCATCTTTTGATTACACTTTTCTATTGAATTAGTTTCATTTTTGTTACACATCCAAAACTCACCGCCAGATTGCGGACCCAAAGCACTCACTAGAGCTTGCAATATCCAAGTGTGATAAGACTCATAGATGTATATATTGTCGGCTAGTATCTTGCCCGTATTTATATCTTTTATGATTCCACCGTAGTTAAATCCCATTCCCAGCATATTATCGAATATAGTTTTTATATTAGGCTTTGGTTCTAGGAGATGATATGGATCTTCCACTATAAGCTCGGTAGGCGCTATCTCATCTTTGGAGATTTCTTTGCGCGCTATGCATTTGTCTTTATAAATTTGCTTGTAGTATTCCATTTTTTTATCTACGTCTTGTAGCCTATCTATAACCCGTTTTATTTGATAGTCGTCCCATGTAAATACCTTGCCGTTCATATTAATAGGGTTTGGGCTTCTATATCGTTCTTGCACTATTTTTATTATTTTGTCCACTACTATTCTTTGTTGCTGCGGGTAACTCTTTTTTCTCTCTTCGTTATCAAACCAAGCATCATAATATATCTCTTTATACTCGCCAGGTTTTGAGTGGTACTCGTCGTAAAGTTGTTTAAATTCAGAGTAAGGTATTTTTTTATCGGATAAGTAGTCCTTTAGTTCTTCATCTATCGACATAAAGCATTTATTTGAAGTATTGTTATCTACGTACATTCTAAAAAATTTACCATTATTGGCACTATCTTTCGCTTGAACTCTATAATCTATATAGTCCAAATTGCCATTTATCAACATCGTAAAAGCAATGTCTTTAGTATAATCTTGCGATGAGAATTGATTTACTTTAGGAAACCCTAGATCAAATTTCTTTTCTCCGGCATAATATGCTCTGATAGCGGGCTTTTCATAGACGTTTATTTTGCCGTATAAATATCCGTAGCAGTGAAATATGGCAGAAACTATAAATCCGTCACCGAAAAATACGACAAACCAAACAAGAAGCCAAAAACGTTTGCGTTTGCCTTTGAGGGCAATTAAGGCGACAAAAAAGCTTATGGTAAAAAAAGCGGGTATTATGAAAAGAAATACTATACTGCGCATATCTAACCCTTATAAAAATACATATGCAAATTTGTAGAGCCCAAAGAGCTTCTTTAGTAGCAATATTTTATTGCTCTATATCTTAGCTCGTCATTAAATTTCATATAAATTCATCTGCTTAAATTTATATGAAATTTTAAAAACCAGTTTGAGTATCTTAAAGTTATTTTCAGTTTTTAAGTCTTTTTAGCTCTTCAAACTTCTGTTTTAATTGGGCTCTTTATAAACGGAATTTCGATGCATTCTATACGAAAGGGGATTAAAATTTTATAAAACAGCGGATGAAATTTTAGGTTTGCCGTCACGATAAACGGGCGGATTAATTTGCGATTTTCAAACGCAAAAAAAGCACTTCAAAAGCCCGTGAGCCGAAGTGGAATTTTGGCGTAACGGCGGCGTTTTGCTTTGCAATTTGAGTTAAAATTTGATATGATTGTGCAAAATTTATATTGAACGGCTTTTTAAAATGAATAAATTTATAACCCAAAAAATAGGCGCTCTTGCGGGCTTTAGCGATGAAATTTTAAAAATTTTAGCATCGTTTGACGCGGATGTTTCGGATGTCAGGCTCGCTCTGCAAATTTCAAAAAACGCTCCCCTCGCGGATAAAATTTTAGATTTAGCATTTTGCGGTTTGTCTAAATTTAGCGCCGAAGGGCTCGCGAGGCAAAATTTCGGTGCTGCAGATGAGCGGTGCGATCTCCAAAGCACAGAGCCTGTGAAGTCCATAGGATGCGGCTTGCAAGACGCCGCGAGTGAGCAAAAAGGCGCAGATTTAGCAGAGCGGGGCGATAGTCTTAAATTTAATCATTCAAATGATGCAAACGACGCGAACTGCAGCGGCGAGAATTTCAAATTTAACCCCTCGCAAGCAGCAAGCGATACGCAGCGGCAAAATCAACGTGCCGTCGCAAGGGCTGATTGCACGCTAGGTTCAAGCATTTCCGCGCAAGCCGAACGAGTGCATGGACGAGAGCTGATACAAGAGCGGGGGCAAGCGCAGCAGCAAAAACAGGAACAAGAATGGGGCAGAGCGCAGGAGCGGGGACAAGAGCAGGGCGCCGCGACATTAAAAACGCTAAATTTGCAGCGGGCGTTCGAGCTTTACGGGCGCGAGCAGATGCGGGCGTTTTTTCTATTCGCGGTATTTGACGAGATGCTAAAGCCGAGCCTACGGGCGTATCGCATCGACCGCGAGAAGCTCACGCAGGTCTCGCTGCTGCGAAATCTGCTTATGTTTTCGTGGATCAAATCCTATCCGCAGATCGAGCAAAACATCCTTTCAAGCGTGATTTTAGTGGAGTTCGGGCGGGTTTTTATCGACGAGCAGGTGTGTGCGGCGGGCAAGGCGGAGGAATTTTACCACGCCATCAAAGGCTCGATCTTCCCGCAGGATTTTACCGATGTGGAGATGAAATTTACCGGCACGAACCGCGAAAGCGTCTCGCACGCGCTATTTGCGCATTTCGGGCTAGAGCAGATCGCGCAGGACGCGCTGTATTCAAACGTCCCCGATGACGCGCCTTTTGAGAACAAATCCCGCTATGCAATGCTAAAGATCGCCAAAACCGCGGTCAATATCTACCATCACTTCGACGAGCTTAGCATCGATAACGCTTTAAATTTACTAGTCGAGTTCGGCTTCGAGCAGGAAGCGTTTTTAGAGGCGAAAGGTGAAATTTCGATATGAAAGAGTTTCTGCGCGCCTTCAACTCGGGCGTATTTGAAAAGGATCTTAGCGGCGAGCAAAAGGAGCTCGTGCGTAACCTCCTAAATATCGGCGCTATCAGCGCGCACAAGGGCAAGCTCTACCTAAACGACGGCTATGTTTTCGGCAGGCTCGATATCGCGCGCGACGGCACGGGCTATCTGCAAAGCTTCGACGATCGCTTCAAGGCAGATCTTATCATCGAAAACAGATATTTAAGCGGCGTGCATCTGGGCGATCTTATCCTAGCAAAAATTTTAAGCTCAAAAAAGTCCCGCCTGCACGCAAAGGTGCTGATGTGCGTTAAGCCCGCGTTTTTAACGAGCGTGGTTTATACCAAAAGCTTCGGGCGCGAAATTTTAGGCGTGAACGTCAAAACCGGACTCGCAAATCCGCTCAAAGCCACGCAAAAATCGCTAAAGCAACTGCCGCCAGACACCCTTTTAAAGATCGATAATCTAACGAACGAAATCACCGAGGTGATCGGAAACCTAGCCGATCCCTTCGTCGATGAGAAAATTTCTTTAGCGATCTACGATAAAAACGACGAATTTAACGAAGCGTGCAAGCAGCAGGCCGCGAGCTTCGGCAGCGAAGTGGACGGGGCGCTGTATCCGCAGCGCGTGGATTTGCAGCATCTGCCCTTTTGCACCATCGATCCCATCGACGCCAAGGACTTCGACGACGCGATCTATTTTGACGTAAAAGAGCGCACGCTTTACGTCGCGATCGCCGACGTGAGCGAATACGTGAGCGAATACTCGCCGATCGATAAGGAGGCGAAATTTCGCGGCTTTTCGATCTATTTCCCGCACCGATCCGTGCCGATGCTACCGCGCGAGCTTAGCGAAAATATCTGCTCGCTGATGCCTGATCTGCCGAGGCTGGCTTTTGTTTTTAAAATTTCTTTGGATGAAAATTTAAACCCGCAAAAAGAGGAGCTTTTCGAAGCGATTATAAGATCAAAACGCCGCTATAATTACGACGAGGTCGATGAAATTTTACGCACTGAGAAAGCAGCTGAGCCTGAAATTTTAAGCTGGCTCTTGCCGCTTAATGAAATTTGCGAGCGACTGCGCCGCGCGAGGCTGAAGCGCGGATTTGATTTCCGCACCAAGGAGCTTCGCATCACGCTTGATGAGCGTGGTTTTATAAACTCCACCCGCTTTGAGACCGACACTCCGTCGCACAAGCTCATCGAGGATTGTATGCTGCTAGCCAACAAAGCCGCTGCAGCGCGCATCGAGCGGGGTGTTTTTAGAAATCACGGCTCGGCGGAGCTTAAAAAAATTTACGCTCTGCTTGACGATCTGGCGCTGTTCGGCATCGACGCGCCGTATCAGAGTAACCTTGCCAAAATGATCGGCGAAATCCAAGCGCAAGCCGATGCCATGGGGATCCGCGAGGAGGTCGATAAGCTCATCATCAAGGCTCAAAAGCGCGCCGAGTACGGATCCGAATCGCGCGGGCATTTCGGGCTCGGATTTGATAACTATACGCACTTTACAAGCCCGATTAGGCGCTATTCCGATCTCATTTTGCACCGATTGCTAAAGGCGCAGATGAGGGGGGATGAGAAATTTTATAATTACTTGCTTTTAAACATCGATGCGACGTGCGCGCGGCTAAACGAGCTGGAGCGCGAGGCGGACAAGGTCGCGTTTGACTTTATGGACCGAAAATTTGCGCGCTGGGCCGCAGAAAATTTAGG
>NZ_CALKTC010000059.1 GCF_937996225.1 uncultured Campylobacter sp.
TAATTGCTTGTAATTTGTTCAAAATTGCGCTTTACAAAGTCGGAAAGCTCTTTGCCTTTTAGCAATCCCTGCGATAAACGAGCTAAATCAAAGATATTTGACGCTACAAAATGAGGCGGCGATCTATCGCGCGATGGCAGGCAAATTTAAACGCAAATGAAAAAGGCTTTGATATTTTGGTTGCTTTGCGGTGCGATATTTGCTGATTCTATGGTACTAAGAGCGCAAGATGACTCAGTAAGCCTTGGTGCCAGCGCTTATGTTGCGGACGATAAACAATCAGAATTTGAGAAAAACCATAGTGAAATTCTGCTAAATCGTCAAAAAAATGAACTAGATAGGCAAAGCCTGCAAAATAATTTGCAACGTGAATCAAAAGGCGTAGGCGACCACGATGATTTTTCGATGAAAAAACAGCCGATGCAAGACATCAAGGAGCGAAACAATAAAAATGAGCAAGACTTAAAACTGCGCCGTAAAAAGCTGCAAGGCGACGTTCATCGGCGCTAGGGTTGCTTTTGTTTATCGGTTTTTAAGTAAAGTTTCTATAAAATCTCCGCTTTACATTTTCTTAAAGGAACAGTTATGAAAAGAACGTACCAACCCCACAATACCCCTAAAAAGCGTACTCACGGCTTTCGCGTCCGTATGAAAACAAAAAACGGCCACAGAGTTTTAAGTGCAAGACGCGCTAAAGGCAGAAGAAGATTGGCTGCGTAGGCGAATTTGCTGCGATAAGCGATAGCAGGGTTTTTTCGGAGGTTTATAAAAGTGCGGCAAAGTGGCATTGCGAATGCGCTGTTGTGTATTTTTTGGCTAGCGAACAGCGTAAATTTAGCGCAGTCGCCAGTAAAAAAATAGGCAATTCAGTTACGCGAAATTACGCTAAAAGGCGTTTGCGCGCCGCATTTTATAATCAAAAAGATGCCATTGTTAGCGGGATTTTTATATTAATCGCAAAAAAGCAGATCATAGATATGAGTTTTGAAGACATCGAGCGAAATTTAAAATGGGCGTTTAAAAAGATCGGCGCAGTAAAATGAAGAGATTTTTTATAGCCGCGATCGGGTTTTACCGAAAATTTATTTCGCCTTTGCTACCGCGCTGTTGCCGTTATTATCCGAGCTGTTCGGAATACGCGCTTTATGAGTTTAAGTTTAACGGCGTCTTTGGCGCACTCTGCGCTGTAACGGCTAGAATTTTAAGATGCAATCCGCTCTTTAGCGGTGGCATAGATTATCCGATAATCGCGCGAAATTTCAAATTTTGCGTATTTTCTAAAATCCGCAGCAGCAATGTCTCTGTGGATAAATTTAAGCTTTGGTTTATACCATACAAAAAAAATAGATATTACGTCATACGACTAGGAGAAAAATAGTGCTAGATAAACTTCCTCAATCAAAGCGCCTTGCTATCGCGATAGCAACTGCGCTCATATTTTTTGTAGCTTACGATCATTTTTATTTATCAAAAATTCGCGCCGCTATGGAGGCAAACGCAACCGCGGCGCAAATCGCACAAAAAAATGCCGCCAAGTCCGCTCCGCAAACTTCCGCCGCTGGCGTGAGCGCGCAGGGAGCGAATTTAAATACCAAAAATTCCATCTCTGCACCGTTAGTGCGCGTGGTTGGCAAAGAAGCAAATTTCACGATCGACGGGCTCGGTCGCATAAGCTCGTATATACTAAACGATGCGAAATTCCGTGACGAAAACGGCGATGCGATAAATTTAATTGATCCTAAATCACATTCTAAACCGCTTGAGATGCGCTTTGAGGACGCGGCGTTGAATGCGATGGCTTTCGATACTCCTTACAGTGCTTCATCTGGCGAGCTGGACGTACGAAACGGAGAGGCTAGTGTTACATTAAGTCAAAGTTTAGGCGCCGTTAGCATAAATAAAATTCTTACCTTTTATCCAAATGGTAGTTATAAATTGGATCTAAAGTTAAGCGGCAATGCGCGTTATTTCATCAGCCCTGGCTCGCGTCCGAACGTAGAAGTAGATAGCTATACGGTTCACGGCGTCATCGTAGGAAAACCGGGCGAAGCGGGAATTTCAGATAAAATCGCTTCATTTTTTACGGGCTCGCAGGCTATAAGCGAAAGCGTAGAAATTTTTAAAGATGGCGACGTGGATAAAAATGAGCGAATAAGCGGGGCGAATATCGCTGCAAGCTCCGATCGCTATTATACGACGCTATTTTACGGAGAGAGCCTAAATGCGACCGTGACTGACGCAGATAAAATTTCGCAGGTTTTCATAGGCTCGGACGGCGATCTTAGTCTTACGGGCTATATCGGCGCGAAAGATCACGCAACGCTAAGCTCGATAAATCCTGCTCTTACGCACATTATCGAATACGGCTGGTTTACCTTCATCGCCCGCCCGATGTTTAAATTTCTAAACTGGTTGCACGGCTATATCGGTAACTGGGGCTGGTCGATCGTCGTGCTTACGCTCATCATCCGCCTAATCTTATTCCCGCTAAGTTACAAGGGAATGCTATCTATGAATAAGCTAAAAGATCTGGCACCTAAGATGAAGGAGCTTCAGGAGAAATATAAGGACGATAAGCAGAAGCTGCAGATGCATATGATGGATCTGTATAAGAAAAACGGCGCTAATCCGATGGGCGGCTGCTTGCCGATTTTGCTTCAGATACCGGTATTTTTCGCGATTTACCGCGTGCTGCTTAATGCGATCGAGCTAAAGGGCGCGGAGTGGGCGCTTTGGATCCATGATCTATCGCTTAAAGATCCATATTACATCCTGCCAATTACGATGGGAATTTTGATGTTTTTGCAGCAAAAGATTACGCCGACTACGTTTACCGATCCGATGCAAGAGAAGATGATGAAATTCTTGCCGCTTATTTTTACGGTATTTTTTGTAATGTTTCCCGCGGGTCTTACGCTATATTGGACGGTCAATAACTTCTGCTCCATTATCCAGCAATATGTCATTAATAAAGCCTTTGCTAGGCATAAACAAGCTCAAATAGCGGAGAAAAAGTCATGATAATTGAAGCAGAAAATTTAAAAGACGCATATAATAAAGCAGCAGCTGAGCTAGGATGCTCGGTAACGCAGCTTAACGTGCGCGTGCTGCAGCATCCAAGCGGTGGATTTTTGGGCTTCTTTAAAAAAAATGCTATTATAGAAGCGGTAGATACTTCAACAACGTTAACTGGTACAAAATTTGGAGCAC
>NZ_CALKTC010000060.1 GCF_937996225.1 uncultured Campylobacter sp.
TGGGCAAAAAATTTCGCTGCTACATCGACGAAAACGGAAATTCCGTCACCGCAAAGCTAGACGACAAGCTAAAAGGGGCTAAAATTTTAGTTTCAAATTTCGCCGGCGACATTTTAACGCCCGTGCTAGTGGAGCTTACGGACGCAAACATTGCTAGCGGAGTGATTTTAGGCAGGGTGGTAAAGAAGATCTGATGTATAGGAAAGAATTTGACGGGCTTATCGCAAGCGGAAGGGTGCCTAATTTCGTGCTTTTGCGCGGCGGAGACGATTTTTCAAACGAGCTTTACGCGCAGCGATTGAAGCAAATTTACGCCTCGGAAAATTTTTTGAGTTTGTATTTTTTGGAGTATGATTTTGAGCAGGCGCGAAGCTTCTTGGAGCCCTCGCTTTTCGGCGGTAGCAACACGCTTCACATCAAAACCGCCTCGCTCATCAAAAAAGAGGAGTTGCGAAGGCTCATCGCGCTGTGCAAGGCGGACGCGAATAACCACCTGATCTACGAGCTAAACGATAGCGAAATTTCTGTAAGCGCGGATTTTATCAAGGAATTTGAACGAAACGAAGTGAGGTTTTTCAAACCCTCGGGCGTAAACGAAGCCATAGCGCTGCTTGCGCAAAAATGCGAGATGTGCGGGCTTTTTGCAAACACCGCCGCGCTTAGCAGGATCTACGCCATCCACAACGAAAGCCTGAGCCTAAGCGCGAGCGAGATAGAAAAATTTGCAAGTTTGGGGTTAGAGCTTAACCTGCAAAACGTAAATTTGATGGTTTATGGCCTTAGCGAAGTAAGCTACGACGAGCTTTTCGATAAAATTTTTAGCCTTTGCGACTTTCGCGTAGATTTTTACAAAATGGCTCTGGGCGGCGGATACAACGAAATGGAGCTGATAAATTATTTCTACCGCTTGATTTATAGAATTTTTCGCCTGCATGCTTACGTGAAAATAAACGGCAGATTTGATTTTAAGGCGGTTTTGGGCTATCAGCCGCCCCCTTCCGTGGCCGCACAGATGCAGCGCTACGCCACCAACTTTTCAACGCGAACATTTTATAAAATTTTCGCTCACTTAAACGATTTGGAATTTGAACTCAAAAGCGAAAAGAACGCGGCGAAGGACGAGCTTTTGCTCGCGTCGTTTTTGAGGTTGCAGCGCATGCTGCTAAGTTCGCTCGGGCAAAAAGCAAATATTAAGTGAAATTTTAGTAATATCTCTTCGCATTTTTTGCAAAATCCTTGCCCGCAGACACCGTTTGCGAGCTAAAATCCATAAGGAGAATTTATGAGAAACTACGAGGTTTTATTCATCGTTAAGCCCACGCTTACCGACGATGAAGTTAAAACAAAAGTCGATTTCGTCAAAGAAATCATAACCAAAAACGGCGGAGAGATCGCTTCCGTGATCGAAATGGGCGCTAGAAAGCTAGCCTATAAGATCGACAAATATGAGCGCGGAGTTTATTTTGTAATCTATTTTAAAGCCGAGCCGAGCTTGATCTCCGAACTTGTTAGAAATCTGCGCATCACCGAAGATATCATTAGATTTTTGACCGTCAAATATGAGACTAAGCGTGAAATTTCCGCTTGGGATAAGCTAAGCAAAGGCATCAAACTAAGCCCTGCGAAAAAAGAGCGCGAGCCAAAAGCGCCGGTAGAGCCAAAAGAGCCTGAAGAAGCAGCCAAAGAGGGCGAATAAAGGATAAAATATGTTCAATAAAGTAGTTTTGGTAGGTAATTTGACCCGAGATATCGAGCTTAGATATACGACTGCGGGCGCAGCCATAGGCAACAGCGCTATCGCCGTAACTAGAAAATTTAACGTAAACGGCGAAAAACGCGAAGAGACGTGCTTTATAGACATAGATTTTTTCGGTCGCACGGCCGAAATCGCAAATCAATACTTGCGAAAAGGCAGTAAAATTTTGATCGAAGGCCGCTTAAAGCTAGATCAGTGGCAGGATCAAAACGGACAGAACCGAAGCAAGCACTCCATTAGCGTAGATACGATGGAGATGCTAGGAAGTAATCAAGGTGGAAGCGGCGGCTATAATCAAGGCGGCAATTACGAGGGCGGCAATTATGGCGGAAGCTCCGGCGGCTACGGCGGAGGAAATTCTAGCTACAGTAATTACGGCGGCGGAAATAGCTATGCTAACAGACAAAACTCAAATTCAAGAGGCGCAAAAAACGATTACAACGCACCTAAACAAAAAGAGCAGAGTTACGAAAGCACGATTCCGGAAGTCGACGTCGATGCCGATAAATACGACGATGGCAACGACACGATCCCATTTTAATTAAGGAAAAATCATGGCAGATAAGAGAAAATATACTAGGAAGTATTGCAAATTTACGGAGGCAAAGATCGAATTCATCGATTATAAGGACACGGCGCTGCTAAAGCACTGCCTAAGCGAGCGCTTTAAGATTATGCCGCGCCGCTTAACCGGCACTAGTAAAAAATACCAAGAGATGGTAGAAAAGGCTATCAAGCGCGCGCGCCAAGCAGCCCTTATACCTTATATCGTCGATCGCAAAGACGTGGTCGTAAATCCATTCGAAAATCTTTAAATTTTAGCGGTACAAAGCCGCTAAAATTCCCCCTATTTTAAACTCTAAATTTTAAAATTTAAGCCCGCTCTTATATATATAATCCACCTATATTTTTTCAAAGGAGAAATTATGGCAGAGAATGGGCAGGCGGAATATTTGGAATGTCCTTTTTGCGGCAAAGATGACATCAAATACGGTGCGGTCGTATGTAGCGGATGTCAGGCGGAGATATCTTATAGTAGAGCATGGTTTTTGAAATTTCTAATAGGCGTGGTATGTCTTGTTTTTGGAATACGTGTCCTTATAAGAGCTGGTTTTATAATTCAAGATGTTTTTCTCATCTCTATCGGTACGATTTTGGTTTTATATTCTTTTGCGCTAGCAAGAGATCATAGCCCGGAATTTCATAGGACTATGAAACATGTCGAATAGTCTTGCATATTTTTCATCGCCCAATCGGCGGTTAAATTCTAAAACTCTCCGATTGAATTTATAATCAGAGAGTCTCGCTATTTAAATTTTTAAAGGTTGCTTATGGACTTTTTATTGGGTCTCATTATTGCGGCGGCTACTTCACTTGAAGGGCTTGCGGTAGTGATTTTAATCGCTGCCGCTATGGTTATTTTCAGTGCTTTTAATGCCACGATTGCTTTTGCCGCAGGATATATAGTATTTTGTATCGCGACCTGGTTATTATATGTAATTATTATATGCAATACGAATAATAGATTTATGATAATTACGTCTCTTGCGGTAAGTTTGACTCTGGGGTATTTAGCGGCTGATGCTGTTTATAAAAGTGAGCAGGCAAAGGATGCTGAGCGCGAAGTGCAGAAGCAACAAAATATGACGCAGCAAGATAAAGTCTATTATATCCAGCGAAGTTTGATGTTTAGCGGCTACGGCGTGACGATCGACGGTAAATGGGGCAAAAAAACTATGCAAGCGTCACAGAAATATTCGGGCTCGTCCGCAACCTCGATCGACGAACTTTATGAGGCAGTCAAGGCTAAAAAAGAGGGCAAAAGATAAAATTTAAATCGCGAGCAAAGTTTGCCTGGCTAAATTTTAAAATTTGCTAGTTTTTTTATATCTCTTATCGAGCGCGCTTTTAAATGCAACGTAGTGATTGTCAAAATTCCTTTAGGTTCGTTTGGAAGTTCAAATTTTAATATGATTTGAATGCTTTAAGGGCAGAAGGAAATCTGCTTGCATATGACGTCCAGAACTTAAATTTAGAGATTTTGCCTTAGAGGGTTTGGCGAATGACACTGTCGCCGAATGATTCTGGCTTAAATTTAATGGATTTCAGCTACAAGGCACAGCTAAATTTACGTTACTTTGTGTCTTTTCTAAAAGCATAATGCGTCAGCACTCGAGCGAGCAAAATTTTATCTCACATCGCTACGCTTTGACCTGAAGTACGCGACACATTCTAAGTCACGAAAAACTAAAATTCTTATACCTCCGAAGCTCACATCGTTTGTCAAAAGCTCGTGTCTAAATCAAAATCCATACCTCCCAAAACTTCGCTAGCTAATATTTTTAATTTTAGATTGTAAATGAGATAAATACCGAGGCGGCAATCTTTAGCGGATGAAATTTATACGTAAAAAACCGAGGTTTGGATTTACTATGAAAGTTTCAATTTCTTAAACTCGCGGCTATATTTTCTTTGCGAAATCGCGTTAAATTTAAGGCTATCTATCCTGGAAAAATTAACGGCGTATTCCTTCAAGCAAGCGAGAATGAAAGAGAAGCGGTAATTGCCATTTTCGTAAAATATCTCGCTCGTTATTATTTCCCCGGGCGCCGCATCGCATCTTTGATCCGAGCTCATAGCGCATTTTAGTTCATAATATCCATTTTGCAAATCTCCGATGTAAAATTTCAAATGCAACTTTTCATTAATTTGCTTTTTGGGTAGCAATAGCGCATCGTTGAAGTTTATGCCCGCAAAAATTCTTTCTAGCGTATGCATATTTTTATGCAGCCTAAATACGCCTCGTACCGCCGCTCTCTTAAAGCATATTCGCTATCTTTTATATTGCCCCTGATCCAATCTAAGTCAAAATATAGCACTTCAATCTCTTCGGTTTTAAATTTATCGCTGCCTGTTCGCTACAGCCCCAAGAAATTCTCATCGTTTTTGATCTTTTCGATGAGATCAAGCGTGGCATAAAATTCGTCGTAGAAATATGGCATCTCGAGCTTGAAAAATTTAAAGCTTAGCCCCTCCAGCACCTTGAGCGAGTGTTTGTTTTTAAGTAAAAATATGAAAAACACCCCGTCTTTTTCCAGCGCGTTGAGGTAGTTTATTTCGCTTATATTGGCGCGCAAGATCTCGGCGTCAAGGATGACGACGTCGGCTACGTAGATGAAGTCGTTTAGATGTCTCTTCGCGCTCTCCCAGTTGGAGTTTGGCATCACGTCGCAGCCAAGCCCACTTAAAAAATCTCTTAGCTCCTCAAAGATCGCGCGGTTTTTATGCGTGATTATGACGTTGTAGTCGTATTTTTTAGCGCTAAAGCTCTGCTGCGCGAAGCAGCTAAGCACGGCATCCATTTTGATAAAGGTTCCGCGCCCGTCGGCTCCAATACTTGGATGCGAACCGAGTGCACGCAAATGGGTCTGCGCCGAAGTAAGATACTCATCGTCCGTGCTAGCAGCGCTTTCTAGTGCACTTTTAAGCGCATAGGTACGCGGATCCTTTAGCTCGCGATCGATACCTACTCGCACGTCTAGCTTGATAGAGCTTATATTTGCTCTAAGTTCCTTGCTACTAAATTCCACGCTCACGCAGATCGGCTCGGCGATATTTTGCAGAAAAAACTCGCACGCATCAAAGACCGCGCTAGTGAGATTTAGCACCTCGCCGCCGTAGATACGCGGCAGCTGCGGCGGGAAGCTAAGATAGAGCGTGCTATCGTATTTCGTGCACTCCTCAAATAAAATTTCGCTTTGAAATTTTAAAATTTTTAAAATATCGATCTGCGCGATATCCTCGCGTCTAGGCACGACGGAATCGCTTTCTTTGGCTTTAGGCGCAGCGGAGAAAATTTTGCCGCTTACGGCGGGCTTTTTAGCAAAAAGTTTTCTTGCCGCAAAACCTGCCGTCGCAGCCAATATTGCTAGCGCGCCTAAAACCACGGCTTTCATAGCACAAGCATCCCATCGCCATAGGAGTAGAAGCGGTATCTTTGCTCCACTGCGATGCGGTAGAGCTCAAGCGTGCGCTCAAGACCGATGAAGCTCGCTACGAGCATTATCAGCGTGGATTTTGGCAGGTGAAAGTTCGTAAGCAAAAAATTCTGTCTTATCGGCGGATTGCCCGGGTGCAAAAACAGCTCGCAGATCCCGCTGCTTTGCCCGTTGCGCGCAAAATTTTCGATCGTTCTCGTCACCGTCGTACCCACGCCTAAAATTTTTCGCTCGCTTTTTAGGATTTGCGCGGTCTGCGGCGGGATGGAGTAGAGCTCGCCGTGCATCTTATGATCGCGCAGATCCGCTACTTCCACGGGCTTGAAGGTGCCCGCGCCTACGTGTAGCGTGATAAAATAAATTTCGTGGTTTTTGCGCAGATCGTTTAGCATCGCATCGTTAAAATGCAAGCTCGCGGTGGGTGCGGCGACGGCGCCTTGCTCGCGCGCGAAGATGCTTTGATACCAGCTCGCATCCTCCTTCGTATCGGCGCGCTTGATATACGGCGGAAGCGGCACATGGCCGATACGTTCGCAAATTTCAAAAACATCGTGGGTATTTAAAGCCTTGCCGCCGCGCTCAAATTGCACGATGCGAAGCCCGCCTTCCATCAGCTCGCAAACGCGCGCATTAAGATTGCTTTGAAATTTTAATTCGCTGCCTACTTTGACGCTGCCGCGAATATAGGCGCTAAATTTATTGCCTTCAAGCGGCGAGTTTAGCAGAAGCTCGATCTTGCCGCCGCTATTTTTGTGACCGAATAGGCGCGCCTTAATTACTCGCGTGTCGTTAAAAATAATATCGCAGGGCGGCAGGGCGTCCGCCAGATCGCCGAAGTGCGCGTGCGTGATCTGCTCCTTAGCGCGGTCGTAGATCAGTAGGCGCGCGCTTTGTTTGGGCATGACGGGAGCGCTTGCGATGAGCTCGCTAGGAAGCTCGTAATCGTAGCTGCCAACTAAATTTAGATCCGCCATCTCACGCCTTCGCTACGTCCGTGGAATTTTCGCTTTCGTCATCCTCAGGCTTATACGGATTTATCATTTTGGCGATGAAGATTGAGAGCAGATAAAGCGCAATTAGCGGAGTTGCGAGCATAAACTGACTAAGCACGTCCGGTGGCGTCATCACCGCTGCAAAGATGAAAATAATGACGATTGCGTAGCGGAAAAAATCGCTTAGGCTTTTGTTCGTCACAAGCCCGATCTTGGCGAGAAAAAAGGTCACCACCGGAAGCTCGAAGCTGATGCCAAATGCGACGACGAGCTTAGCGAAAAAGCCTACATATTCGCCGATTGTAGGCATCGCAGTAAATTGCTTGGCGCCAAAATTTACCAAGAAATTAAATGCGACGGGGATTACGAAAAAATAGCAAAACGCCGCGCCCAAAAAGAACATAATGCTTGCGCCGCTAACGAAGGGGATGACGTATTTTTTCTCGTTGTCGTAAAGCCCGGGCGCTATGAAAAGCCACGCCTGCCAGAAAATTATCGGCATCGCTAGAAGCAGCGAGGTGAAAAACGATACCTTCATCGCGGTAAAAAACGTTTCGCCAAGCTGGGTAAAGATGATCTCACTGCCTTTAGGAAGCACGCGCACTAGCGGGCGGGTCATAAAGCCTAAAATATCTTCCCAAAAGCCGAAGCACGCGATAAAAAGGACGATGACGGACAGAACGCAGATAACTAGGCGCTTGCGAAGCTCGGCTAGATGGGGTTTTAGCTCTTCAAACATTAAATTTCTCTCTCATTATGATTTTTGCGTATCGTTATTTTGCGCGAAATTTTGCATAGAATTTTGCGCATCGCCGTTTAAATTTGCATTCAAATTTTGCGCAGCGCTTTTCGCTTCACCGCTTGCATTGGTATTTTGTGCGGAATTTCCCGCGCCGCCATCCGTGCTCGGCATAAAATTTTTGCCTTTGTTTTCAGCGCCAGAATTCGCACTTTTGCTTTCAACGCCGGAATTTGTTGCGCTGCCGGCGGAGCCTTGCGCAGAGTTCGCGGCGCCCGAGCTTTGCGCGGAATTTCCGCCGCTCGAATTTGCTTTTAAATTTGCCGTCTCGCTTTGTTTTTGCGCCGAGACTTCCGCGGAATTTAGCGTATCTTTTACGGAGCCTTCTATGTTTTTTAGCCCCGCATTTAGCGTCTCTTTGACCGAGTCTATGCCGCCTTTTATCTCGTCGAGCTCCTCAAACGTGAGCTTTTTGCGCACGCCCTCACTTGCTTGTGTGATACTCTCTTTATATTTTTTGGCGTCCTCTTTGAGCTCGGCGATGCGAAGCTCCTGATCGAAGCTCGATTTTGCGTCGTTGATGGTTTTTTTGATGACTTTGAAGTATTTCGCGAGCTCGACTAGCACTTTCGGAAGCTTTTCGGGCCCCAGCACGATTATCGCGATGATTAAAATGACCGTAATTTCAGGCATACTGATACCAAACATAAAATTTCCTAACGTAAAAAGTGGCGTATTGTAACTAAAATTTCATTAATCTTAAATTTAGCGCCCGCGGCGGCTTTCTTGCGTGATAAAAAGCGCGATCTCGTCGGCGAGCAAAAAGTTAGGATTATAAAATTTATCTTCGCCGAATTTCAGCTTTTTTGCCCGCACGAGCAGCTGCGCGTTGCTTAGCTCCGCGGCGTTTAAAATTTGCGCCTCAAATCCCAAAACGCAGCGCAGCCCAAGAAATATGCGCTCGAGCTTTTTATCCTGCGCGCTTAGAACTTCGCGCTGTTTTTGCAGCGGATCTGCAATGTAATCTCGCAAATTTTTAGGCGAGCTAAGGCGCACCTGAGCGCTAGTCCCGACCGCAAATGCCCCAAATCCAGCGTAATCCTCGCCGCGCCAGTAGGCGAGATTGTGCTTACAGCGCAGTCCGCGCGCGGCAAAATTTGAAATTTCATACTGGCTAAAGCCGCTATCCGCCGCCAGAGCAAAGAGAAATTTAGCTAGAGCCGCGCTTTCCCTTTTGAAGCTTTCGCGCCCGAAAAAGGGCGTGTTTTCCTCAAGGCTTAGCGCATAGGCGCTTAGATGCGGCACTTCGCAGCGCGCAAGCTCATCCATTTCAAATTTTAAATTCCTTTTATCGTCAAATTTACTCGCGTAGATTAGATCTAAATTTATATTGTCAAAGCCCGCCGCTTTGGCATTTTGCACCGCCAGAAAAATCTGCGCCACACTGTGCGCGCGACCGAGGAGCTTTAGCTTGGCATCGTTGAAGCTCTGCGCGCCGAAGCTGATGCGATTTACGCCGAGCTTTCGCATCGCCCTAAGCCAAGCGAGGCTGGCGGAGTTTGGGTTGGCTTCCGAGCTGATTTCGGCTTTGGCGGCAAAATGCTGCGCGAGCAGCGCAAAAATTTCATCATAAAGTCTCGCATCTACGGCGCTTGGCGTGCCTCCGCCGATAAAAAGTGTCGAAATTTTCGCTTGCGGATTTTTCGCCAAAAAGTCGCGCACCTCAAGCGCTAGCGCGCGAAAGTAGCTTTTTACGAGGCTAAACTCATCGCTGAAAGAGCCAAAGGCGCAATACGGGCATTTGGAGGTGCAAAACGGCACGTGGATATAGATGTGCAAGGTCGGTCCTATGGGCTAAATTTATGTCACAAAATTTAGCGAATTAATTTGAAAATTTATATAAATTTTAAGCCTCTTAACGCAAATTTTAATATTTTTAGGTAGAATTTTGAGAAATTTTTTGTGAGAAAACGAGATGGAAAAAGAGAAAAATTACAGACCAAATGTCGCTGCAATCGTGCTTTCGCCATCGTATCCGTTTAACTGCGAAATTTTGATTGCGCAACGAAGCGACATCAAAGGCGCTTGGCAGTTTCCTCAAGGCGGTATTGACGACGGTGAGACGCCTACGATGGCTATTCGCAGAGAGCTCGGTGAGGAGATCGGGACAAGCAAAGTCGATATCATCGCTGAGTGCCCGAAGTGGCTCAGCTATGACTTTCCCGATGGGGTAGCTCAAAAGATGCGCCCATATGACGGGCAAATTCAAAGGTATTTTTTAGTACGATTGCGAAATTTGGCTGATCTGAACATCAATACCAAACTTCCGGAGTTCGACGCATTTAAATTCGTAGGCGCGAATGAGGTTTTAAGGCACGTCAATCACTTCAAAAAGCCGATTTACGCGACGGTTTTAAAATATTTTAAGGAGGAGGGTTACATTTAATGCTGATCGTTCAAAAATACGGCGGTACGAGCGTCGGCACGCTAGAGCGGATCGAGGCGGTTGCGCAGCGCGTGATAAAGACTAAAAACGAAGGACACGATGTCGCGGTAATCGTCTCTGCGATGAGCGGCGTTACCAATCAGCTCATCGAGCAGGCGGAATTTTTTACTAAAACTCCCGTAGGCAGAGAGATGGACGTGCTGCTAAGCTCGGGCGAGCGCGTCACGAGCGCACTTTTAGCTATCGCGCTAAACGCCAAGGGCTATGCTGCGATCGCATTTAGCGGGCGAGGTGCGGGCATCGTGACGGATAATTTTCACACCAAAGCTCGCATCGTCTCGATCGATCCAAAAAGCATGCAAGAGGCGCTAAAGCAGGGCAAAATCGTCGTCGTCGCGGGCTTTCAGGGCATCAGCACCGCAGGCGAAGTAACTACGCTCGGGCGAGGCGGAAGCGATCTTAGCGCAGTCGCCGTCGCAGGAGCGCTGAATGCCGATCTGTGCGAAATTTATACTGACGTAGACGGCGTATATACGACCGATCCGCGCATTGAGCCAAAAGCTAAAAAGCTTGATCGCATCAGCTACGACGAGATGCTTGAGCTTGCGAGCTTGGGGGCGAAGGTTTTGCAAAATCGAAGCGTTGAGCTTGCGAAAAAATTAAACGTAAATTTGGTGACGCGAAGCAGTTTTAACGATCATGAAGGAACACTCATAACAGGAGAAGAAAAGATGGAAGATGCGGTAATTAGCGGCATTGCACTGGATAAAAATCAAGCAAGAATTACGATTAGAAACGTAGAGGATCGCCCCGGCGTCGCGGCTGAAATTTTCTCCGCGCTTGCGGGCAAGGAGATCAACGTCGATATGATCGTGCAAAATATCGGACGAAACGGCGAGACGAATTTGGGCTTTACCGTGCCGCAAAACGAGCTAGAGACGGCCTATAGGGTAATGAAAGAGGTAAATCCAAATCCGAATTCCATCATCGAATCCGACGCCGATATCGTAAAGGTTTCTTTAGTGGGCGTAGGTATGAAAAGCCACAGCGGTATAGCCAGCAAGGCGTTTAAGACGCTCGCGGACGAAGGGATAAATATTCAGATGATCTCCACGAGCGAGATTAAAATTTCGATGATCGTAGAGGCCAAATACGGCGAGCTCGCCGTGCGCGCGCTGCATAAAGCCTACGATTTGGATAAATAATGCAGGATCTGCACACTTGGAGCGTCACGGCGATGCGCTCCGAGCCCGGACTTGAGTGGCTCGAGGATCGCAAGGAGGACTGGACGCCGCTTTTAGCATCAAAGCTAAAATTCCTCCACGACGGCTTTGCTTTCATCGTCATCTGCGATGATGAGCGAAGCTGGTTTAGCGAATACATCATCAAAAAGATCAACTCCTCGACCAACTCACGCCCGCTGCTGCCGTTTTTTTCGCTGCGTTCGCTTTATCGCGGCGGCGTAAATAGCCTAGAGGACGCGCTGCTGCTAAACGATATGTTAAGCCTTGCGTTTGCCAACGGCTTTATATATTTTTACATCGGCAACGGCAACCATCCGCTAGCCAAAATCGCCAAAAGCCACGAGGACAGCTATCTGTGGCTCATCGACGAGAGGCTGCAAAACAGCTTTTACATGAGCGAGAGCGATCCGAGCCTGGATCTCAAACTAATCCAGCTTTTTAAAATTTTAGACAAAAGCATCGACGCCGTGCTTTTTGACGAAGTGGTGCTTTGAAAATCATAAATCAGATCGTTTTAACGAACGATTATGAGGGCTTTAAAGATAAAATTTTAGCCGAAATTCCGCGTAAAAATTTAAGGTTTTTTGAAAGCGTCGAGCTTAAGATCGACGAGGCGCGAAAGATCATCGACGAAGCCTACGTCGCCGAGGGCGAGGATAAGATCATCGTCATCGCCGCTACAAAATTCGGCGAGGAGGCGCAAAACGCTTTGCTTAAAATTTTAGAGGAGCCGCCTAAAAACACGGTGTTTTTCCTGATCACCCCTTTCATCAACGCCCTGCTGCCCACTATCCGCTCGCGCCTGATCGTGCAAAATCTCTGCGTGCGAAAACCCAGATACCGCACCGGGTTAAATTTAACCAGACTCAGCCTAAAGGAGGCGGTGGAGTTTATCGACGCGCAGATCGCGCTGGAGCGCAAGGGCGAGCTGGATAAAACGGCGCTAAAAGCGCTCATCGGCGAGATCGCGCTGGAGTGCTTCGAAGCGGGCGTCAGGCTAAGCGGCGATGAGCTGCAGCGAATAGATCGCTTAAGCTACCTCGCCGAGCACAACGCCAAAGCCCACGCCGTGCTTACTCCGCTACTGTTGATGATCGAGGAGAAAAGATGAAAATTTATAAAATTTCAAACGAAGCTGATTTTGCGCTGATTTGCGAGCGCATCGGCGTGCGAAATGCGGGGCGGGCGATAATGCAGAAAAAATCGCGCCTAAACTTTTTCTATCTAAAAGATCTGCGAGCGCCCGCGGCGAATATTTTAAAGCAAGATGCCCTTAGTATCGGCGCCGAGCTTGTGTGCAATGAAGGAGTGGTCCTAGGGCGCGATGATACGGATGCGGTTTTGATCGCAAACGACCGTCAGATCGAGGCTTTGGCGCAAAAGGAAGCTCTGCAGGATTTTGGGCTAAAAGAGGTCGCGAAATTTCTAAGCGAGAAATTTACTAAGCCGCAAAGCTGCGAAATAATGGGTGTCGTCAATATCAATTCCGACAGCTTCAACCCCGCAAGCCGTGCGGCAAACCTAAAAGAGGCGATCTGCAAGATCGAAAAGATGATCGAGCAGGGTGCCGCTATCATCGATATTGGCGGCGTGAGCTCGCGCCCAGGTAGCCAGTACTGCGGTAGGGATGAGGAGTTTGCGCGCATAAAGGATGTGCTGAGTGAAATTTACCGCCTGCGTCTGCACGAAAAGGCTAAATTTAGCCTCGATAGCTTTGATGAGTATTGCTTGGAATTTGCGCTAGATCGGGGCTTTAGCATCATCAACGACATTAGTGCGAACCTAGCTCTTGCCCCGCTTGCGCTTCGCTACGACGCCGCTTACGTGCTGATGCACATGCAAGGAAAGCCGCAAAATATGCAGCTTGCGCCCAAATATGACGATCTAATGGGCGAAATCGATGAGTTTTTTGCGCAGAATTTGCAGCAGCTGCAAAGTGCAGGGCTTAAAAAGATTATCCTTGACGTGGGCATCGGCTTTGGCAAGACTGCCGAGCAAAATTTGGTGCTGATTAAAAATTTGCAGCATTTTTTGCACTTTGGCTGCCCGCTGCTTGTAGGCGCAAGCAGAAAGAGCGTTATCGATTTTTACAGCCCCTCTGCGGTCTCGGACAGGCTTGCAGGCTCGCTGTATCTGCACCAGATCGCGGCTTTAAATGGCGCTGCGATCATCCGCACGCACGATGTTTTCGAACACGCTCAAATGCTGCGGCTAATGCGCGCGATGGACGCTGCTGCGGTAAAATTTTAAAATTTTGTAGAATTTTCGTGAAATTTCATATTTTTCACTAAATTTTTACAAATCCGCCTTATGCGGAATTTTAAAATTCCTTAAGGAAATATTTTAATTCTTTTAAAATTTTGCGAAAGAGCTTTTGCGGAATTTTATCCACATTTCATTTTGTGCCTAAGTTTTCGTGCGCTTGCTCGTAGAAACTTATAAAAATTTATAAAATTTCGCTCGATTTATGTGGCGCGTCAAAACAGCGAAGTAAAGAGGGATAAATTCTAGCGACGATTGCACGGATTATTTGCTGCGCGAGCCGAATTATTTCATTCTCGGGCGAAACGAGCGCTTTACGTCAAAGCCCTTGCTGGCAATTTTTATATCATTTGGTATCGTGCCTGCCGGAGCGGAGGCGTCCTTTTTGGCGGATAAAAACTCGACTAAGCTTTGCCAGACGAAATCGGCGTTCAGATAAAACCCCATCGCGTTAAACTGTGGATTTATCGCTGCGGTGTGAATGTTCTGTGTGAGCTTAAAAAATACGATTGGGGCGCTCAAAATTTCATCTTTGCTTATAATTTTATCGTCGCGAACAATATTTTTTAGCGTCGTTTTGCGGTCGCCCTCTAGCGCCACGAGCTGCAAAATTTCCTCGCGCGTAGCCTGCTCGCCGACCTTGCCTAGCCACGAGATGATATGGGCGCGAAATCCATCACTAAAGCTCAAAGTTCTGTCTTCCCAATACTGCCTTCTTAGCTCCGTCTCGTCAAGCTCTAGGCTCGTGTAAATTTTACCCTGAGAGGCGAAAATATGGACTAAATTTTTGCCGATGAAAATCACGGAGTGAATCAGACGCGGCAGTTTATTTACGTCAGTTTTGCTCCAGTTTATAAATTTACCGCGGATAAAGCGGTACCCGCTAAGCTTCCTTTCAAAGACCTTTTTATCGCCCTCGTCAAGCCTCCATAGCTCGTCCACATCGACTAGAGTAGAGTTTCTGCGGTCATAGACCAAAGTCTCGTCAAGCCCGTATTTTGACACCATAAAATCGTAATTATCTTTAAATTTCGAGATAATTTTCATGTTTGTTTCCTAAAATTTTATCTTTCAAAGCTCCTGAATCGGCGCGCTTTGTACTGAAACCGAAGCAAAATTTATCATCGTAAATTCGCACTGCGAACCTCGCAAATTTTACTGCTAAATCGCCAAAAATTTATATCGCAAGCTCACGGCTCGCTCAATTTTACCGCGTGTCGGCGAAATGGTAAAACTGAACGAAAAGCGTGCGGTAAGGCAAATTTTAAATTTATTTTATGCGGCGGCGTAGAATTTTAAAATTTATTTTCCGCGATGGCGCAAAATTTCAAATTCATCTGCCGCAAAAACAGAGACCGCTACCGCTTAAAATCATGGATTTCTATATTCGCACCGTATTTTTTGCAAAGCTCGCTTACTTTTTCTTTTAGCCTCTCCTCGTCATAACAGATGAGATCGATGTATGCGTGCCTCTGTCCGGTTGCGCCGCCGATTATCTCTAGAAACGAGCCGCAGCTCTCTAGCTCCTCGTCCTCGATCTTGTTTCGCAGATCAAAGCCCGCCTGCACGTCGCCGCCGTTACCTATGCTAAGAAAGCAAAATTTAATGCCGAGCTCGAAGGCTTCGTTATAGATGTCGCGCTCGCCGTTTAGATATTGATTTACGATGGCCGTTAGGCAGGTGGTGCCTACGATCACGTCCTCGCGCACCTCGCTACCGCGCGGCTGCATCTCATAGCTGAAAAAATTCTTTAGCGGTTCGCGCGCGGCTTTTTCGCCGAATTTCTCATCGATCAGATCGGCAAATTCGCTTAGCGGCACGCCGTTTTCTTCGGGCTGGGCCAGCACCTCAAGCTCGCCTAGCGTATTTATGATCGCCGTTTCGCCGATCATATTGTCAAGCAGGATAAAGCTAAGATTGTAGGCCTTGCCTTCGTCCTGCGCGAGTAGAGCCGCTAGGTTTTCGTTGTAAATTTTAATATCCACGTCGCTTTCGTTAAACTGCGCGTAGATCATCGACTCCTCGGCGTTTACGTGCGTATTGTACATCTCGATCCCGCCGATACCTCGCGGTGCACGCGGCTTTCCGAGCGTGCAGCGCATTCTGCCCTCAAGCTGTTTTGGCATGGCGTTTTTGATGAAGCTTAGCCAAAATAATCGATGTCTCATACCCTCGGGAGTTAGCACTAGATCGAGCCGCTCGCCCGCGAGCCCCGTCATAAAATAGGGCTCGGCAAGGCAGATGCGAAGCTTCTCGTCGGTCTTTTGCATCGCCTTTTCAAACTCCTCTGCCGCCAGATTGGCCTTGATCTCGTCTACCATGCCGCTAAATTCCGCCCAAAATTTATCCACTCTGCCGGCAAAAGTGCTTGGGATTTGTGCTTTCTCAGCCTTTTTGCCCAAACCGAATAGCCCCATAATCTCTCCTTTAATTAAATTTAAACGCAATTATAGCTTAATTTTTTGCGCAGGCTCGGAACGCGAGCTGCAAAACCGTCCTGCTCTTCTGCGCTCCGCTATACGGCTCGCGCGGTGAAATTTTGCCTGCTATTTTAATCAGGCAAATGAAAGTAAATTTAAAATACAATACGAATCTCAACTAAATTTAAGGGGAGCAAATGGGACTGTTTAAAAAGCTATTCGGCGGCGATGACGCGTGCTGTGAGGACAAAGGCTCCTGCGAGCGCGCCGCACGCGATCTTGAAGGCGGCTGCGAAGGAAAAGGTAGCGCAGACGGCGAGCCCGTGTTTTACGCGGACGGCGAAGATGAGGCGATGCTAAAAGCATTCGAGCAGGCGCAAAAGAGCTTTCGCTACTTCTGGCGCGAGCTGTACTGGGAGCGCCTCCGCATCGTCCCCGCGCTTAGCTTTGCCTGCGTCAAGGTCGCCTTTTCGCAAGAGCTAAACGGTAGCACCGAGGTCGAGCATATGTGGGTAAACGACGTGTATTTTGACGGCGAGCGCGTTTGCGGCGTGCTCGTAAATGACCCCAACGTGCTAAGCAACGTCAAAAACGGCGACGAAGTCGCGGTGCCGCTAGAGCAGATCAGCGACTGGATGTTTGCGATAGAGGGCAAGACCTACGGCGGCTTTAGCGTGCAGGCGATGCGCAAAGCTATGAGCCAGAACGAGCGCGCCGAGCACGACGAGGCGTGGGGGTTAAATTTCGGCGATCCGGGCGTCGTGCTGGTGGCGTACGAACAGCAGGAGCATCCGCAAAATTTAACCGAGCACCCGATGAGCGTCAATACGAAGAAAAATTTCGAGGAATTTTTGCGCGGGTATCCGGACGAGATCACGCGCACGGACGATGAGGGCTACACGATGCTGCACCACGAGGCGATCGCGGGCAATCTGACGAGGCTCGAGCTTTTGCTCGCTAAGGGTGCAGATAAAAACGCTAAAAGTATCCACGGCAAAACCGCGCTCGATTATGCTAGAGCGCTCGGCTGGGATCACGTCGCGGAGGCGCTTAGTAGGTAGGCGGCGCAAGTTTGTCGCTTGAAATTTAGCTTTTACCGTTTGTGAAATTTAACGGCGAGTCTATGGCGATAAATTTGGCTGCATCCGAGATGAAAATTTTACTATCGCTAGACATGCCGAATACCGTTGCGGGCATTGTTTAAATTTCGCCGCTTGTAAATTCTGTTTGCCGCCAAATACGTTCGATATAGCACGGCAAGCTTATTTAAAATTTGAAACTTTTAAAATTTAGGCTCGCTAGATTTATATATTTGGTTATAGTGCGAGCTACTTTGATAAAATTTCATTAGCCGAATTTGGTTATGGCGCGAAACGCCGGCGAGGCTAAATTTTATGGCTTGTAAATTTAACTCGTACCTATTCTTTTTACCGAGGCCAAATAGCCCCATAATCTCCGTCTTGATTAAATTTAAAGAGTACGACGCCGATTTTTGCGCAGGCTCGGGGCGCAAATTTTAAAAACCCCGCCCTCACGTGTACTGAAAGCAACCGCCCAAAATCTCGCATTTCTCGCAGATCTGCACGTATATGACCCCCTCGCCCTGCACCAGCTCGCCGAATGGGATCTGCGCTAGATGCTTCATCGTCCCGCCGCAGCTAGGGCAGCTCAGATACGCGGCATCCTGCACCCACTGCGGATAGCCGCCTACTGTCACGTCAAGCTCGTCAAAGTAGCCGTAAAAAGGCGAAACTTCGCTGCCTAGTTTAAATTTCATACCGCTCGGCCGCGCAAGATCCTGCTGCGAAAAGTAGCTCTTCTCCATCCCTTCGCCCTCGCAGCTTAGCTCCATCTCGCCGTCCGCGCCGCGTTTACAAAAATATCTGACTGAACCGACGCAGGTCGGGCAGCAGCGAAAGATCGCGTCGCGCTTTAAATTTAGAAACGCAAGCCGCGGCTCATCGGCCTTAAGACGCAGCATATCGAGCATCTCGCAGCCGCAAAACTCGCACTTTTGCCCCGTAGATCTGCCAATCTGCACGGGCTCATCCGCGTTTTGGTTTGCGCATTCGCAGCGGGCATCCTTTGCATTTTCGCTTAAATTTAAACCGCTACTGGCGTCTTTTTGCGCGTCTGATTTGAAATTTACGCGCTCGTTCCGCAAGCTCGCGTCTTCGTCCATGCCCGTGCGAGCGCTCTGTGCGCCCACGTGTAAATTTGAAATTTCGTCTACGTCTTTTTGCGTGTTTTGTTCGGAATTTGCGCTGCCCGCACCGCCTTTGAAATTTAAAATTTCGTTTGCGTTTTCATCTCCGCGCTCGCTAGCGCAGCCGCTGTTTTTCTCCGCGCTATCTTTTACGCGCACTACTGCAAGGCACTTATCAAAAACGAGTGATTTTCGCTCACCCATCCGATCAAAGCTCCAGCCGCCGATTTGAGCGTAAATTTCGGTGCCTGCATAGAGCTTTTAGCGCCACGGCTTCGGGTTTTGATACAGCTCGTAAAAAAGCCGCGTCGTCTGCTCGTCGCCCTGCCACGCAAGCGCGCACAGAACGTCATTTAGAGTGTTTTTGGCGTTGTCTTGTAGCGAGTCTAGTTTCGCTATGAGCGCGTCTCTTACGTCCTTAGGCGCGCCGAAGTAAAGCTCCGGCGGGCAGTATATCTCCGCCGCCGCGGCGGCTCGCGCGATCCTTGGATCGTGAATACCCAGCAGGCTAAAAAGTGCCCAAAAATCGTTGTAAATCTCCTGCCATTTTTCGATCTCGCCGATTCGCTCTGCGATTTTTAGGATCATCGCCTCCACTTCGTCCGCGCTTAGGTTTAAAATTTCATCCCGCCTCTGCCTTTGGCTGCATGAGTGGCAGATGCCGTCGAAATAGATCGTGTTTTCACCGCACTGCGGGCATAGATGGGCTTTGCTTTGCATTTTATCTCCTTAAATTTGGATTTAAATTTCGTCAAATTTTAGCTAAATTTTACCGCTTTTCAGTGAGTAAGCGCGGTTTAGAATTTAATGTCGCATTGAATGAGAGGCTTTATAATACACCTAAATGCGTCATTTGCAAATATAATTCGAGCTCAAAAAAGATGTAAATTTTAAATTACGATAGAAATAGGGCGGGTTTGCGAGATAAAGTAGAATTTATCTTTTTAAAGATGAATTCTACTTTTGTGCGCTTAGGCACAAATCACTTTTCAATGTGATGTTTGACCAGATACTCGATGATATTTACCGCATTATCGATGCCGCAATATGACGTATCAATGCAGATATTGTAGTTTGCGGACGCGCCCCAGACTTGGTTGGTGTAGTATTGATGAAAGCTCATCCTGCCTGCGTCGCTGTTTTCCATATACTCTCGCGCGTCGGTATGGCCCTCTTTTTCTAATCTAGCGAGCTTAAACTCATCGTTCGCGCGTAAAAATACCGTCAGCAGATCCGGATGCCCGCGCAAGAAAAACCCGGCGCAGCGCCCAAGCACTATAACGTTGCCGCCCGAGACAATCTTCTCGTAAATTGCTACGATACGATCGCGCTTCTGCTCATTGGCTAGCTCGTTGTGCGATATTGCCTGAAGTAGCGTATTTACGGGCATTTCGTTGTAGAACTCATACATCTGCTCGAAGCAGCCAAGCTCGTCTGCTTTGCGGAGCAGATCCGCCTTGGCTAGATAGGTATAGCCTAAGCGCTCGGCTAGTTTGCGCGCGGTTTCGCGCCCGCCTGCGCCCGTTTGTCTAGCGATCGAGATTATCATATTTTCTCCTTAGATGAAATGTGCAAAAATACCGGCACCGATGACGGTAAGAAGCCCCGTAACCGCCATCGCTAAAGACGCCATTGCGCCTTCTACGTCACCGATCTCAAGAGCGCGCGCCGTTCCCATCGCGTGGCTCGCGCAGCCTAGGGCGATACCTTTTGCCATCGCCTTTTTGATGCCAAAAATTTTAAGTAGTGCCTCGCCGAATACGCTACCGATGATGCCCGTAGCGATGATGCAGGCCACCGTTAGCGTCACGATACCGCCTAAGCTTTCGCTGATACCCATACCGATCGGCGCCGTGACAGATTTCGGTAGTAGCGTGACATACATTGTGTGATTTAGCCCAAATATCACCGACATCGCGTAGATGCTGCCTAGTCCTGCGATCATACCCGAAATCAGTCCTGCAAAAATAGCTAAAAAATTACTTCGCAAAAGCGCCAGCTGCTCGTATAGCGGCACAGCTAGACAGACGGTAATCGGCGTTAAGAAAAAGCTAATGTGCGAGGCGCTCGCGTTAAATTTTTCGTATGGAATTTTAAAGAGTAAAAGCACGCAGACGGTAAGCACGATACCGATTAGAAGCGGGTTGAAAATCGTTAGCTTAAAGCGCTTTTTTAGATAAAGCCCCAGCTCAAACGAGCCTAGACACAAAAACACGCCGAAAAAAGCGGAGTTCATTAAAATTTCTCTCATTTTTTGTCGTCTCCGGATAGAATTTCGCGCTCCAGCTTCGCATCCACGCCCTTTGTATTCACGCCGTCTTGTTCGTGCGCGGCTGCGTAAAGCCTGCGCTTAACGCGGGCGAGGGCGATTTTATAAAAAATTTGCGTTACCGCGCCGCTTGCACCGATGACTACTACCGTAGAGACCGCCGTAATCGCGATGATTGCGAAAAGATGCTGGCGTAGCGCGTCGCCTGCGATGATGATCGCAGCGCCCGCCGGGATAAAGATCACTGGCATAATCTGCATAAAAAACGACACGGTTTCTCTGATCTGCGATACTTTGATGAGTTTGAAGATCAGGGCTAAAAGCATAATGACTAGCCCATAGATGCTAGCGGGGATTGGCACAGGCACGAGCGCCGCCAAAATCTCTGCAACAAAAGATATTCCTAAAATCACACTAAATTGGATTAAGTAGTTCAAAGTTTACCTCGGATTAAAATTTAGGGCTAAATTTAGCACTTTGCAGTTAAAATAGATATTAATCTTGCTAGGTTTGGGCGAAATTTTGCAGCAAAATTTACTTAAGCAAGCTCTGTAGCTAGGCTGTAGGTAGAATTTTGCGATTTATTATAGCGCTAAATTTAGCCTTGCGGCACGGATAAAATCTGGCGATGACTATTCAATCAAGCGTCTCACCTAGCTCTATTTTGACGCCGAGCACCTTGCAGACTAGATCAAAAATTTCAATATCGACGTTGGGCGCGTATTCGTCCAAGACCGTGTAAACTTCGGCGCGCATATCCTCATCGTGGCCCGGGTGCGAGCGCGAATACAGCTCGTCCGTGTGCCGCACGAGCGCGAGATTATCGATATCTCGCTCGCGCATCGCCTGCTTGAGCCGCTTTGAAATTTGCCATTTGAAACTTTGCATTTTCGCTCCTTTAAATTTGCGCGATACTAGCCAAAAAGGCTTTAAAGTTTAATTTCTTAAATCCGGTGGCGCGTTTCGGCGCGATCAGCGAGCCTGCGTCGCTCGGTCTTGCGCTTGCAAATATAAACGAGCCGGGTTTAGATTGGGGCTTACCGGCTAAATAGAAGATTATCTTTGCGTAAATAGCACTAAATCTTGCAAAGCCAATGGGATTACTTCGCCGTGCGAAGCGCCTTCGTAGAGCCTAAACTCGCAAGAAAGCCCCCTTGTTTTTAAAATTTCAGCTAGATCGGCCGCTTTTAAAATTCCCGCTTTATCGGTTTTTCCTTTACGCATTTCACGCGAGCCAGCAACGAGCATTATGAATTTTGCTTTTAAATTTGATCTAAGCTTTCCCTCGTCTAGGGCATCTCTGATCAGTTGTGATTCACCCCACCATAACGAAGGCGAGGCGATAAAAAACTCGTCGAAAATCCCATCGTCGCGCAGCAAAGCATAAATACCGAATAGCCCGCCAAAAGAATGTCCGAAGTAAATTTTATCGCTTTTTGCCGTAGAGTATTTTTTATCCACGAGCGGAAATAGTTCATCTTTTACGAAATCGTAAAATTCTGCCGCGCCGCCGCCGTTTGCATATTCTTCGCCGCTCGCCGCAGGCGTTAAATCTCTCGTGCGACGCTTAGTGTCATACGCTAGCGGGCTATCGTATCCGATACCTACTATAAGGACGGTTTTATTTAATTTAGACCCGGTTTCGGCGTTTTGCTTTGCGCCATTCGCATAAATTTTCGCATAGGAGTTTAAAAGTATCGGAAACTGCGCGTTCGCATCAACCATAAAAACTACCCTATCGTAGCGAGCGATATTTTTTTGGCGAGCTATAAAAATTTTATATTTTTCGCCGCTTTTGCTTTTTAAAATAAAATCGCTCACGCTAAATATCTCGCGCGCAGCCTCGCTTATCCGCTCGATCTTTTGCGGCGGACGCGCGCTTAAATCGCTTGCGAATAAGCCAGCCAAAAAGATCGCCTTGCCCGTCGCGAGAAGCTTTTTTAAGCTCACCATTTCGCACTTACCTTAAACCAAAACCTCCTGCCCTCCTCGGGATACCAATAGTAATTGCCGTCGTCTGCGAGACCCTCGTCGTATCGGACGTTATCAAAGACATTGTAGGCGGTTAAATTTAGGCTCAGATTATCGTTTAAATCGTATTGTGCACCCAAATCCGCAGTAAAAAGCTTTTTGTCGTTTTTGCTGACTCTGTTGCCCGGACCGAATTGTACGCTTGTAAGCTCGCTTTCGTAATTAAAGCCGATAAAGGTAGAAAGTGGAGCGATCGGCCTATAGCTAAGCGTCGCATGTGCGGCATGCTTCGGAGTAGCGGTCAGGGATTTGCCATCCAGCCTACTAAGATTGGTTTGGCTAAATTTAACGGCGCCGTTTGGCGTATAGATCGTAGGATCTCCGGTTTCGATCTCGGAGTGGCTATAGGTATAGTTTGCCTTGAAATTTAGCCTCTTAGTAATATCGTAATCGCCACTCAGTTCAACGCCGTAAACCTCGGCTCCTTCTATATTAAAATACGTTCCCCAACCCGGGCAATTAACGCTCGGTGCGCCGGCGCAGCCTCCGTAAGCGGGAATCCTATTGATATTGCTGCCATCGGTATCTAAAATTTTATCTTTGAAGTCGTTTTTAAATAGCGTGATATTGCCGCGCAGATCGTCTGCATTGTCGTAATAAAGCCCGATCTCGTAGGTCGTGCTTTTCTCGGGCTTTAAATCCTTGTTACCGAAATCTATAATCCTCCAGCCGCCCTGAATCGTGCCTACTTCCGGCGAAATTTGATTGACGTTGGGAGTTTTATAACCGGTTGCGACGCCGCCTTTGATCGTCCAGGTATCACCTATATTAAACGTCGCGTAGGCTCTAGGAGAAAAGTGGTTGCCGAAGTATTCGTTGTGCGTGAGCCTGCCGCCGAGCGTTAAAAATAGCGTATTTTCCAAAATTTCGATCTCATCCTCTAAAAATCCCGCATGCTCGTTCATAGAAAATCGCTGCGGAGAGCGTAAATTTTGCCTATTCGCGTTTGAAACGATGAAAGTGGTTTGCACATCCTGTTTGCTAAAATCGTAGCCGAAGGTAAGCGTATTTATACCGAGATAAGTCGTAAATTTGGAATTAAAATTTCTATTTTTTACGATTGCGGGAGAAAGGCTATCAAAAATGCTCGTACGGCGAGTCTTGTCCCAAAAATAACTTATATCAGTACTTAAGCTTTCAAACTCACCCAAATATCCGACGCCGTGATTTTCTCTTTTATATTTATAATGATTTAATCCGCGCGCGTTGGGATAAACGGCGGTTTTACCAAGAGTTCTTGAATAATCGTGATTTTGCCTCCCGGTTTGAACGTAAAATTTATTATTTTCATCCGGCGCTAGCCAAAGCTTGGCGTTAGAATCCGATTTATCACTCTTTTGATAGCCTCCCTTATAGCCGTCCTCGTCGCGCAGCTTTTTATATCCCCACAACTGAAGCGCTGCATACTGCCCGAAGGGAATATTGACGTAGGCTTCGCCCATCTTGCCGTCTCCGATACCTTCGTGATCTTGGATAGTTGTAGATATAGCAGCGCTTCCGCTAAATTTAGAAAAATCCTTTTTCGTAATGATATTTATCACGCCGCCCACCGCGTCACTACCGTAAAGCGAGCTCATCGGCCCTCTGATGACCTCGATCCTCTCGATCGCTCCTGCGGGCGGGATAAAATTTGAGTTCATATCGCCCGCTCCGCCTTTTGGGTTCGCCGCCGCGGAACTTACACGTTTGCCGTCGATAAGCACAAGGGTTTGAGAACTTTCCATTCCTCTGATGGATATCCCGCTTGCCGGGCCGTCGTCGCCTGCGATAACGCTGACGCCAGGCATTTTATTCGCGATATCGTGCAGCGAAGTGAAGCTGCCGCTTGATATCTCTTTATTATCCAAGGTGGAAATGGTGGCGGGCGCCTGCCTAATATCTTGGCGAAAGCCGCTCGCGCTTACTACGATTTCGCCAAGATTCGTGCTATTCGCGTCACTGCTTAGGTGTGAGCCTTCGACGCCGCATAAAATCGAAACGCTCGCGCATATCGATAATGCGATAAATTTCGCCTTTTTAAAATACATATCTTTTTGCATTTTTGTTCCTCTATTTTGAAATTTAATCGCGGATTATAACTCAAGGCGGATAAATTTAATATTAATTATTAAAGTATTTTTATAGAATTAAATTTCACTAATAATTCCCCATTCCATCGATATTTTTATAAAAAATTATGTTAAATAAAGTACAACATATAATCAAGGAGTCGCTCTAAATAAGTAAAATTTTGTAACGCTAATCCTTAATCATCAAGTTGTTTTGGAGAAATTTTGCACAGTTTTTGATTTTATCTGCTTTAAGAATCATTTTCGCTTTTGTGGACGTGTATATTTTAAACTATCAAAGGCATTACAAGCGGCAACGCGAAAACGGCTTTGCTCTATTGATTTCGCGTATCCTGTGGCTTGCGATAATCATATAGACAAGCATGGATTTAGTACACGATAGTTTTAACACGGTAACTTCGTATGAATAAATTCATCTACTAAGCAGCATAATTACTTCGGCGCAATTTAAAATTTTGAGTAGTTTAGATAGGCGGATTTAAATTTAGAACAAAGAGTCAATTCAAATTTAAAATCCTGGTGCAAGAATAAAAAGCAAGAAGATAAATTTAATAAGACCCCGCAAATTTATCTAAAATTTAGCGGGATCAAATTTGATTTTACGCCACAGGCGCGCTATTTTCGGCGTGCGTACCATCTGAGTCTTTAGGTCTTAAAACCCACTGCTTTGCAAAGATCAGCGCGTAGATCGCAGCGCCGATAGCGTAGCTTGCATATTCACTTGGGATAAACTCTATAAATTTCGCGCAGATATTAGGCACCAGCATTAGCGGCGTTACGAGCAGCAATAGCAGGCGCTCTACCGGGTTGCACTTGGTTACGAACCAGCCCTGCAGCGAGGAGCTGAAGGCAAACATACCCACGATCGCCGTAGCAAAAATCAGCGCGATTTGCAGCGGATTGCCGATCCAAATGATACTTTTCGAATCCGTCGGATTGCCGACGCTTTGGATCAAAAGCAGCTTGTTGTTGAAAAAGAACGCAAACGGAAGCACCGCAGTGCGCAGATCGTAAATGAAGCCCTGAAGTCCTACTATTACCGGATTTGCTTTTGCGATGCCCGCGGCGGCGTATGCGGCGATGCCCACGGGCGGGGTATCGTCGGCTAAAATTCCGAAATAAAAGACAAAAAGATGCACCGCGATCGCAGGGATCAAAAAGCCGTTTTTGCCGGCCAGTATTAAAATCACCGGAGCAATAAGGCTCGAAACGACGATATAATTCGCCGTCGTAGGAAGCCCCATGCCCAAAATCAGGCTCATTATCGCAGTCATCAGAAGTATCAGCACTATGCTATTTCCCGCGACCGCCTCCACGAGCTCTGAAAGAACCTGTCCCAATCCGGTAAGCGAGATCGAGCCGATGATGATGCCCGCTAGCGCGGTGGCAACGGCTACCGTGACCATATTTTTGGCAGCGCCCACCATAGCCCAAAAAATATCGACAAAACCGACGATAAAATCGGACTTGCCAACCTTTTCGCCAAATATCGTTTTTTTAGCGGGCTCTTGTACGATCATTATTAAAAATAGCACGCAGATCGAGTTGAATGCCGCAGAGATCGCGCTTTCTTTTAGAATCAATAGAGTAAAAAGAAGCACTAAAATCGGTATTATGTAATGAATGCCGCTAAATATAATTTTTAGCTTTGAAACCTTGGCGTAATCGCGGCTGCCGCGAAGCCCTAGCTTGCAGCTTTCAAGATGCACGATAAAAAATAACCCCGCGTAGCAGACGAAAGCGGGGACCACCGCCGCGATCATTACGTTGGTGTAGCTCATGCCTAAAAATTCCGCGATGATAAACGCCGCAGCGCCCATAATAGGCGGCATAAGCTGCCCGTTTACGCCTGCGGCGACCTCGATAGCGCCCGCTTTAGTGGCGGTAAGCCCCGCTTTTTTCATTAGCGGGATCGTAAAGGTGCCCACCGTCACGACGTTTGCGGTCGAGCTGCCGCTTACCATGCCGGTTAGTCCGCTGGCGATTACGCTAGCCTTGGCGGGTCCTCCGCGAAAGCGACCTAAAATCGCAAACGCTACGTTTATAAAATACTGCCCCGCTCCGGCTCGCTCCAAAAGCGCACCGAATAACACGAACAGATAGATGAAGCTGGTGCTGACCCCTACCGGCACGCCGAATACGCCCTCTGTCGTTAAAAACATGTGTCCTGCAAGCAGTTCAAAGCTTGCGCCGCGGTGCGCGATGATATCTGGCATATAGGGGCCGAAGTAACAATACAGAAGAAAGGTAAAAGCGATAATGCCAAGCGCTGGTCCCATCATACGACGACCTGCTTCAAAGAGTATGAAAATTCCGATAAAGGCTGCTACGATATCTCTGGTTAGATAATTTCCCGGGCGCTGCGCTAGCCCGTTAAATTCTATCGCAGGATACAAGATCGCGGCGACTCCGACGATTAATAAAATATAATCGTAAAACGGGATATAAAAATGCGCCTTAGAGCGCGGGCGAAACGGAAAAAGCGAAAAAATTATAAAAATGGCGAACGCCAAGTGGATCGAGCGCGCGATATTTGTATTTAACGTAAAATACGCGATGTAAAGCTGAAAGACCGACCACGCGAAGCAGACCAGCGTCACGAGCCAGAAGAGCTTTTTAGAGGTAAATTCTCTACTTTTTACCTCTAAAACCTGCTCGTCGTTTTGTGTAGATTTCTCCATCAACTAGCCTATTTCAGCAGCCCGGCTTCTTTATACACCGCCTCTGCCGCAGGATGAAGCGGCGCGCTAAGCCCCTCTAAAAGAGATTCTTTGCTCACTAAATTTAGCGCAGGGTGTAGCTTTTTATACTCGTCGAAATTATCAAGTATAGCCTTAACTACCGCCCTAACCGCCTCGTCGCTTTGGCTAGCGTCGGTTACGAGTACAGCCTTTACGCCGATAGTCTGCGTGTCGTGATCTACTCCGTCATACATCTTCGCAGGGATCACGCCTTTAGCGAAATAGGGATATTTCTCCATAATTTTTTTGATATGCTCATCGTCGATGCCGACTAAGTCGATAGGAAGCGAAGTCGCCGCATCGGTGATATTTGCGGTCGGATGTCCTACGACGTAGAAGTATCCGTCGATCTTCTTATCTTTTAGCGCCATAGGGCATTCTTGCGCCGTTAAAACGCCGTGCTGGGCGAGCTTTTTAAGATCGAAGTCGTAATTTTCAAAAACTATCGTACTGGTTAGCTCGTTGCCGCTACCTGGGTTTCCGATATTGATCTTTTTGCCCGCAGCGTCGCCGTAAGCTTTGATGCCACTCTCTTTAGAAACTACGAAAGCCAAAAGCTCCGGATAGATCGAAATTACGGAGCGTAAATTTTTATCCGCCGCACCTTGGAATTTGCCCGTACCGTTGTATTTATCATAGACGACGTCGCTTTGAACGAAGCCGAAATTTAGCTCCTTTTTAAGCACGTTATTGACATTATACGTTGAGCCGCCCGTCGATTGCACGGAGCATTTCATATTTTTATCCATATTTACCAAGCGGCAAATCGCGCCGCCTACCGGATAATAGGTGCCGGTCATACCGCCGGTGCCGATATTGATGAACTCCTTAGCGCCCGAAACGCTTGCTAATAGGGCCAAACCGGCCAAAGCAACAGAAAATTTTTTCATCTTTGCTCCTTTTTGAGTTAAAAGTTTAAAAGTATTGCTAAATTTCTATAAAATTCTAATAAAAATAGATCGAATTTCGCGCAAATTTACGATTTTACACATTGCGGCGCAGGTGATTTAATATCAAAGTAGGGTGGCGATCTACTCTGATATGCGAATTTTACCGCGATAAAATTCTAAGCTTGAAATCCAAACGCTCGTGGATAAAATTTAACGCTATAAATTTAAAGCCTTAATAACTCACGCTGCTAAGATACAGCCCGTTTGGCGGAAAGGGAATTCTGCTAAGCGCTCGCGAGAAGCTGATCTCGCGCCCGCTCTGCACGGATTTTAGGGCGTTTGCGACCATCAACCGCACCTGCGCTCGCAAAAATCCGTTAGCTTTAAAATTTATCAAGGTTAAATTTCTAAAAGAGTAGGCGCGCGCGACGTAGAGCTCGCGCACAGGGCTTTTTATGTCGCTGCCGCTTTTCATAAACTCGCTAAAATCGTGCTCGCCGACGAAATTCGCAAGCGCAGCATTGAGCGCGGCAAGATCCACGCGCGGATAAAACACGCAAAAATCGCTAGGAAAGGGGCTTGGACGTCCGTGGTTTAAAACGTAGCGATAGCATCGCGCCACGGCATCGTAACGCGGATGAAAATCGCGCGGCACCGGGCTGATGTGTTGCACAAAAATATAGGGTGCGCAATGGCGGTTTATGAGCTCTTTTAGACGCGGCAGCTCCCAGTGCACGGTGCATTCGACGCAGCTTACCTGGCGCAGCGCGTGCACCCCTTTATCTGTGCGCGAGCTGCTGATGAGCGGCGCAAAGATCCCCACGCGCCCCAAAGCCGCGCGTAGCACGTTCTCGACGCCGCGCCCGTGAGGCTGAGACTGCGAGCCGCTAAATTTCGAGCCGTCATAGGAATAGATGAGCTTGAGCTTTACGCGCTCGGAGTTTGCGCTCGCTGCAAAGTCGCTTGCAGGCGCGCTTTCAATAATATTTTTGAGTTCGGACGCGCCTGCGAGGGTGTTTGCGGAAATGCCCGCTTTGTAGGCGGTATCTGCTTTGAGAGAGTCTGCGGCGCGGTCGTCTGCGGGACTTGTGCAAATCTCTTCTGTGCTTGCCGCGCAAATATCCGAAGCGGCTGCGTCCGTAGAATTTTTGCGGGCGGAATTTTTATTTGCCCTGCGCGCGACCTTTTTGACGCAAACGGCGTCCGAATTCCGCCTGACGCCTTCGTGATTCAAATCGCAAGCAGGCGCAGCATAGGTAGCCGTATCGCTTGCCGTATCCGCAAGAGCGGAATTTTTAAAATTTGAAATTTTATCGTTTAAGATCAAAGCCTGCTCGCCGCTTTGCGCTTCGTGTTCTAAATTTACGCCACGCAAAATTTTAGAGGCGCTAGCCTTGCTCGCCGAAATTTTATCAGCCAAATTTCGAGCGGACGAGCTTTTGTTTAAAATTTCGCCGCCGCAGAGCTCGGAGCTTTTTTCAGTACCTCGGGGCAATTTTGATCCTGTAGTAAAGCAGCGATGCGATAAGCGTAACGCCGAATGTCACGGGAAGCGCGATGCTTGGGTATTTACAGAGCAGCATGATCATCGCGAAGTAGCTAAAAAGCACGCCGAAGATCCCCGCGTAAACGAAGCCCTTTTCGTAGCGATAGGTCACGATGCCGAGGCTTAGCGCAAACAGGAAGCTCGCCAGCGGAAAGAGCGAGACGAGGGTGTAGATGCTAAATTCTTTCCTGCGCTTCTCGCTGCCGCTCATATCGCTCCAGTATCCGATCACGCCGCCTCCGCCGCGGATATTGCGGTCGCTTTGCGTGCGCAGGGTTAGGCTTTCAAACTCGCTTACGTGCCACTGCTCGCCGCCCATCGTGTAAATTTTGCCGTCGTGCAGCATCGCAGAAAAGCTCGCGTTTTCGTTTTTAAACTCGCCGCTACGCGCTACGATCATCCGCTCGTGATCCTGCGAGTTACCCGGATTATACAGCACGAGATCCTTATACAGCGTGCTTGTGCCGTTGTTTTCCTGCGAGTCGATAAAAACGAGCCAGTCGGAGAATTTCTGCCCGAATTCGTTGGATTTGATATTTAGCGTCGCGCTGATCTTCTTGTAATCGATGAAATTGTCCTTTAAATTTTCGGCTATCGGCATCATAAAAAGCGATACGAAAAGTAGCGCCAAGGAACACAGCGCGGCGCTTATGCCAAAAAACAGCGCGATCTTGCGCGTGGCGTAGCCGATGGTAAATATGACGATGGTTTCGTTCTCTTTAGATAGCCTAAAAAGCGAGATGCTAAGCGCTACGAAAAACGCGATCGGCACCGTAAATATGAGTATGCGCGGTAGCATGAAAAGGTAGAGCTTGACTAGCTCTGAAAAATTTATCTCGATAAACGACGTAATGCGCGCGATCTGAAGGAAAAATACGATCGACATTATGATAAAAAGCGTGCTAAAAAGCGACGCGAACGAGCTTACGAAGTTGCTAAATAAATAGCGCTGCACCCTATCCATAAATGACGTCCAGAAGCCTTAAAATTTGATCTTTGAAGATAAAAGTAAGAAGCAGACCCATCGATAAAAACGGCACGAAAGGTAGCTCGTAGCCTCTTTTGTGCGCGATGAGATACGCAGGCAGCGTCAAAATCGCGCCGATGTAGATCGAGATGCCGCCCAGCTTCCAGCCCAAAATTGCCCCCATAACGCCCGCGATAAAAATATCCGCGCTTCCCATCGCTTCGCGCTTGAGCACGAAAGTGACGATTAGGCGCAGCACGAAAAATATCGCCGCGTATCCCGCCGCCGCGCCAACGCCGCTAAGATCAAAATCATACATCAGCGTATAAGCAAGCGAAAGCGCCGTAACTACGTAAAGAAGGCTCTCCGGTACGGCTTTATACTCAAAATCGATCGCCGAAAGCGCCATAAGCAGGATGAAGCAAAGCCCGAGCACCGCGGCTTTTGCAAGATCGGGCTCACCGAAATACGCCGCAAGCGCAAGCGCGCCGCCTAAAAGCTCGACGATCGGGTAGCGGATCGAAATTTTGGTTTTGCAAAAGGCGCATTTACCGCCCAAAAAGAGCCACGAAAGCAGCGGAATGTTGTGGTAAAATTTTAAAGCGTGAGAGCATTTTGGGCAGTGCGATGCGGGGAAATTGACGCTCTGTCCGCGCGGCAGGCGGTAGATCAGGACGTTGCAAAACGAGCCTACGCAGGTGCCGAATACCGCAAAAATCACGCCGTAAACGATATTTAAATCCATCTTTTTCCTTTGGAGCTTTAACTTTTTAAAATTTAATCAAACGCTCTATGGTAGCGAGAAATTTCTTAGTTTTCATTGATTTTTTGCCTCTCATAAGGGAAAAATTTTACGAAAATCGCCGCCGCGCCTACGCAAAATAAAATGGCTATGAGCCCTGCGATTAGCGGCTCGCCACATGCCTCATATAATCTGCCGAAAATCAAAAATCCCGCCACCAGTATCACGGCGTCCAAAAGATCGAAGTTCAAAGTATCTACGATCCATAAAAACATAATATATGCGCCTATCCCGCTGCCTGCGGATGCCAAAATCCCCATTTTATCGGGGATGAAAGCAAACGCTAGCATAAAAAACACAAGCAGGCAAATGTAGACCGTCAGTATAAATTTCTTGGGTTTTTTATACACTCTGCCGCATCTTGGGCATCTTAGAGTTTTCATCGGCTTTTTGGTAAGTTTTTTGCCGCAATCACACTGTATATAATAGCTCATGGCCTTCCTTTCGCTCTTTGCGTGAACGCGCGCGATTTTAAAATTCTGCCGCGTAAATTTACCGCGCCGCGTAATGCAGCTCGTGCTAGAGCTTTAAATTTAAAAGGGCGAAATTTTAAAATTCTAAAATTTTGAAATTTCACGGCGTCGCGGATTAAATTTTAAAATTTACCGCGTCGCAGGCGGTTCTTGCAAATTAAAATTTTAAAATTTAAAGCGCCCGTTAGAGCGACTGCGCAGCAGCTTAAAGACCGCCGAAGCGGCGCTGTTTGAGGCGGAAATCATCCACTATGCGCGCAAGCTCCTCGCGCGTGAAATCCGGCCACAGCGTCGGCGTAAACGCAAGCTCGGCGTAGCTCGCCTGCCAGAGCAAGAAATTCGACAGCCGCTGCTCGCCGCCCGTGCGCACCAGCAGATCCACGTCGCCGCTGTGCGCGGTATCCAGATGCGCGCCGATGCCCGCTTCGCTTAGTCGCTCGCCGCTTGCAAGTAGTCTCTCGCACGCTCGCACGATCTCGTCGCGCGAGCCGTAGTTGATCGCTAGGTTAAAATTTAGCGCTCGCCCGTTTTGAGTTAAATTTGAAAGATATTCGATCTCGCTTCGCAGATCACCCTCAAAAGCCGATATGTCGCCGATCGGATAGAATTTTATCCCGTTTTGGGTAAATTTTTCGCGGCGTGAAATTAGGAATTTTTGAAGCAACTTCATCAAAAATTCCACTTCGCTTTTCGGGCGCTTCCAATTTTCGGTGCTAAAGGCGTAGAGCGTGAGGTTTGCGATGCCTTCGTCGATGCAAAACTCGCAGATCTGCTCCACGACCTCCGCGCCTGCTTCGTGCCCGCCGGTGCGCAGCAGACCGCGCCTTTTCGCCCAGCGCCCGTTGCCGTCCATCACAAGAGCGAGATGATTTAGGCTATTCACGGATCAGATTTTTTTCAGCTCAGCCGCGATTTTTAGGGCGACTTCGTCCTTCGGCGCGGTGTCGATTACGACCTGATCGTTTTTCGTGATAAAGGTGACCTTAAGGACGTCGCCGCCGAGCTTGATGATGTCGTCCAGCACGTTTAGGCAGACGGCGTCGAGATGCTTTTCGTTTAGCATGCGTTTGGCCTCGCCGACGGCATTTTCGCGGTCGGTTTCGAGTTTAAAGCCCACTTTTTTGATATTTCCGCGCACGGAGCTTAAGATATCCTCGTTTTCGCCCAGGCGTAAATTCCAAATTTCGCCGATCTCCGCTTTTTTTACCTTATCTTTATAGCGCACCTTCGGCGAGTAGTCGCTTACCGCGGCAGCCATTATCAAATACGCGCCGTCAGGGAATTTTGTGCTATCAAGCGCCGATTTTAGCCCGATAGTGCTTTCAAATTTAACTAGTTTGTACGGTAAATTTTCATATTCGTTGCTAGAGATCAGCGTCACGTCCGCACCCAGATAAAACAGCGCGTCGGCAATCGCTTTAGAGGTTTTGCCGCTGGAAAAATTCGTAATGCCGCGCACGCTATCGATCTTTTCGATCGTCGCACCTCCGGTGATGATGACGGTTTTATCCTCCCAAAATTTATCGTTATAAAGCGCGCGCTTTAGCGTCTGCATTATCGCCTCGGTGCTCGCTAATCCGCCTTTGCCGGTATCGCCGCAAGCTAGAGTTTTTTCTATCGGATCCACAAAATACGCATTGACGCTCGCTTTTAGCATATCGATGCAGTTTTTTGTGATGTTATTTTCAAGTAGTGCGGGGTTCGCAGCGGGCGCGATAACCACCTTGGCATGGGCAAAAGCCGCGTTTAGTACCTCTAAAAATACGTTGTCGCAGACGCCCCACGCGAGCTTGTTTATCGTATTTGCCGTTGCGGGCGCAATCAAAACTAAATCCACTTTGGAATAAGCGATGTGGTTGATGCCCGCCTGCCAGTTTTCGTTGGCTTTGCAAAGCACGGGGTGATCGCATAGCGCCTCGAACGCTTTGTAGCTGACGAACTCCTGCACGCCGTCGCTAAGCGCGACATAGACGTCGAAATTCGACTTTTTCAGAGCGGATAAAATTTCAAACGCTTTATAAAAACTGATACTCCCGCAAACCGCCAGTAAAACCTTTTTCTTACTCATCTTCGCTCCTAAAAAATTTATGGAAAAACCCATCTTTGTTGATTTGTTTGCTTCGGCTGATCGCCAGCGCGCCGCTCGGAACGTCGCTCGTAACCGTCGTGCCCGCGGCGATTATGACGTCGTCGGCTATCCGCACGGGCGCTACAAGCTGCGTGTCCGAGCCGATAAAGACGTTTTTGCCGATTATTGTTTTGTATTTTTTCTTGCCGTCGTAGTTGCACGTAATCGTGCCGCAGCCGATATTGCTGCCCTCATCGATCTCGCAATCCCCAAGATAGCTTAAATGCCCCGCCTTGATCTTGTTTACTTTCGCGTTTTTAAGCTCGACGAAATTTCCGATATGGGTGCCTATAACTTCGCATTTTGGGCGCAGATGTGCCATCGGACCGATGTCGGAGTTTTTTACGACGCTATCTTCGATGACGCAGCCGCTTTTAATGAGCGAGCTTTCGATCACGCAAGGACCGATGATGCTTACATTTTCTTGCAGCTCGCACTCGCCGATAAATTTCGCCCTGCTGTCAATGTAGATGCTTTGCGGTAGGCGCATTAAAACGCCTTGTTTCATCAAATTTTCTTTGATCTCGTTTTGCATTAAATTTTCGGCGACGCTGAGGGCGAGCTTATCGTTTATGCCCATGAAGCTTTGCTCGTCCACCCACACGGCGGCGCATTTTAAGCCCATATCTTTGGCGATTTTGATCGCGTCTGTGAGGTAGTACTCTTTTTGCGCGTTATCGGGTTTGATCTGCGGCAGGATCTGTTTTAGCGCCTCGCTTTTGAAGCAGTAGCAGCCGGCGTTTGCGTCTTTTACCGCCTTTTCCTCTTCGTTTGCGTCCTTTTGCTCGACGATCTTTAAAATTTCGCCGCCGCGGGTGATTACGCGGCCGTATCCGAAAGGATCGCGCGCGCTAAAAACGCTTAAATTTACTTCCGCGTTCCCCTCGCAGAGTTTGCGAAGCTCGGCGCTTTTGACCAAAGGCATATCGCCGCAGATTATGAGCGTTTTTTCCCCGCGGATTTCGACCTCTTTTAGTCCGCCCGCAGTGCCGGGGAAATGCTCGTGGTCTTGTTTGTAGATTTTAGCGTTTGGGAAGTGCGCTAGAACCGCGCTTTTAACCTCGTCGAATTGGTAGTGTAAAATCACGCTCACGTCGTTTGAAATTTCGTAAGCTTTCTTTAGGATGTGGATTATCATCGGCTCGCCGCAAAGCTCGAAAAGAACCTTAGCTTTTTGCGACTTCATCCGAGTGCCAAGTCCTGCGGCAAGAACTATAACCGAAACGTCGTTCATTTTTACCCTTAAATTTCAAAAATCGGATAATTTTAACACATTTAAAATAAATAAAAACCTAAATTTATGCCGCGCGGGCGAAATTTAAATCCCAAATTCAACTAAAATTTTATAAAATTCCGCCTAAATTTTAAAGCTTAGGTGGACATTTTGAAAAAACTGATTTTGGTTACTTGTATTTGGGCTTTTAGTTTCTCTTTGATAGGCGAGTTTTTGCGCGGCATAGACAGCGCGTATTTGGCGTTTTCGCGCGTATCGTTGGCGCTAATTTGTTTTTTGCCGTTTATGAAATTTCGTGGCGTAAATCCAGCCCTGGCGCTTAAAATTTGCGCCGTGGGCGCCGTGCAGATCGGCGTGATGTATATCTTTTACTACCGCAGCTTTGCGTATTTGAAGGTCTATGAAGTGGCGCTTTTTACGATATTTACTCCGTTTTACGTGACGCTGCTTTACGACGCGCTTAAGCTTAGATTTCGCGCGCTATATCTTTTCAGCGTCGCTGTCGCGGTGCTGGGGGCTTTGGTGATTAAATTCGGTGCGATAAATTCCGAGTTTTTGACGGGCTTTTTGCTTGTTCAAGGCGCAAATTTATGCTTTGGGCTCGGACAGAGCGCGTATAAATTTATGCTGGAGCGCCACGGCTTTAGCGAGCAGAAGGAGCTTTTCGGCTACTTTTTTGTGGGGGCTACCGCGGTTACGGCGATTGCCGCGATCGTGCTCGGGGATTTTTCTAAATTTAATCCCAGCTTCTCGCAAGGCGCGGTGATCGTGTATTTAGGAACTGTCGCAAGCGCTCTGGGGTATTTTTTGTGGAACAAAGGCGCGTGCGAAGTCGATAGCGGCGTGCTTGCGATTATGAATAACGCGCTCATTCCCGCAGCGATCGTCGTAAATTTAGTGTTTTGGCAAAAAGACGCCGATCTGGCGCGCCTACTTGCGGGCTCGGCGCTGATTTATGTTTCGCTAATTTTGCATAAAAAGATTATGAAATTTTACGCCGTGCGCGAGCAAAGAATTTAGTATTTAACTAAAATTTTATATTTTTACATTAGAATTACCCCTTATTTTATTTGAAGTTGGCAAAATGAAAAAAATCTTGAAATTTATCGCCTTTACCCTGCTCATAGTCATTGCGATATATTTCTTATACGGCAAATTTTTTAAGCAAGAAGAGGCGCCGAAGGCCCTTACCACAAGGCTTGAGAAGGGCAGTATTAGAGGCACGGTGACGGCTGCAGGAGAGGTTTATGCCAGGGATTTGGTCGATGTGGGTGCGCAGGTAAGCGGTCAGATCAAAAAGCTCTACGTCAAAGTGGGCGATATCGTAAAAAAAGGCGATATGATCGCGCAGATCGATTCGGTCACTCAAGAAAACGAGATCGCGCAGCAAAAGGCGCAGCTTCTGATCCACGAAGCAAATTTAGCTTCGGCAAAGATCGCCGCGGTAAACGCCAAAACGCAGTATAACCGCGAGCTGCAGCTGTATAAAAGAAACGCTGCTTCCAAAGAGGCTGTGGAAAACGCTAAAAATAGCGCCGCTTTAAAAGAGGCCGAGCAGAAGCAGATCGAGGCGCAGATCGAGCAGACCAAACTTCAGCTAAGCACGGCGGAGACGAATTTCGGCTATACCAAGATCACGGCTCCGATAAGCGGTACGATCGTTTCAATGCCGGTAGAGGAGGGCAAGACGGTAAATTCTAACCAAACTACGCCTACGATCGTAAAGATCGCTGATCTGAGCAAGATGGAGATCAAGATGCAAATCGCAGAGGGCGATATATCTAAAGTAAAGGTTGGAATGGACGTAGAATACTCCATACTATCGGATCTGGATAATATCAAAAAGGCTAAAATTTACAAGATCGATCCGGGTCTTACCACGCTTAGCGACGGGACTTACGATAAAACCTCTAGCGGTTCGTCCTATTCTTCGAGCAGCAGCGACAGTGCGATCTATTTTTACGCAAAGATGCTCGTGGATAACGAAAATGATTTTTTAAAGATCGGAATGACGACCGAAAACAACATAATCGTAAGCGAAGCGAACAATACGAGCTACCTACCTACCTCGGTTATCAAGCGCGACGGGGGAGGCGATTACGTCACGGTGCTTAACGGCAAAGAGTCCGAGCAGCGATACGTAAAAACGTGCGTCAGCGACGATTTGAATACTGAAATTTTAAGCGGTTTGGATGAAAAAGATGAGGTGCTTATCGCCGACGGAAAAGCCGCGCCGTTAAATATGGACGGGCCTCCGATGGTATTTTAGTTAAAATTTTATGGTATGAAGATGCTAGAGCTTAAAGATATAAACAAAAAATTCATTCTCGGCGATAACGAAATCCACGTCCTAAAGGACGTAAGCTTAAATATCGAAGCGGGCGAGTTTATATCGATAATCGGGCAATCCGGAAGTGGAAAATCGACGCTGATGAATATAATCGGCTGCATCGATACGCCAAGCAGCGGAAGCTACAAGATCGAAGGTCGCGAGACTGCGAATTTAAGCGGCGACGAGCTCGCGGCACTTAGAAGTAAAAAATTCGGCTTCGTCTTTCAAAAATACAATCTCATCGCTACGATGGACGCGACCGCAAATGTCTCGCTGCCTGCGGTGTATGCGGGCGTAGGGGCGAGCGAACGGACGAAACGAGCAGTGGAGCTTTTGAATAAGCTGGAGCTTGGCGATCGCATTAAAAATTTACCGAGCAAGCTTAGCGGCGGACAGCAGCAGCGCGTAAGTATCGCCCGCGCTCTGATAAACGGCGGCGAAGTGATTTTGGCCGACGAGCCCACCGGCGCGCTTGATAGCAAAAGCGGCGAGACGGTGATGCAAATTTTAACGGCGCTGCACAAAGAGGGTCACACCATCATCATAGTTACGCACGATGCGCATATCGCAGAATTTGCAGATCGTATCATCGAGATAAAAGACGGTAAAATTTTAAGCGATAAAAGAAAGGCGGAGCGGGTTTTTGAGCGCAAAAAAGAGGAGATTAAAACGAAAAATTCCTTTATATTGCGCAAAGATCAGCTCATCGAAAGCTTTAAAATGTCGATTAGCGCGATATTTTCGCATAAACTAAGATCGATTTTGACGATGTTAGGTATCATCATCGGCATCGCCTCGGTTATCTGCGTAGTAGCTCTCGGTAAGGGTTCGGAGGAGAAAATTTTATCCGAGATCCGCAAAATTGGCACCAATACGATCGATATCTTTCCCGGTAAAAATTTCGGCGACGTGCGAGCGGGCTTTGTGAGCACCCTTACGATAAGCGATTCTAAAGTTTTGGCGCGCCAGCCCTACGTTGATTATGCCACACCAAATGCTTCTGCAAGCGGTACGGCAACATATGCGAATTTAAGCTCCAAGGCTCAACTGCGCGGTGGTGGCGTGAATTCTTTGGCGGTTAATGGCATAGATATAGAAGATGGTAGAAATTTTAGCGACGATGATATTAAAAATTCTGCCTCTGTCGCGATTATCGATCCAAACACTAAAAAAACATTTTTTAAAAATTCAGATCCGATCGGCAAGACGATTTTATTTTCGGGTAAGCCGCTTAAGATCATAGGGGTTTCGGGTAAGGATAAGAACGCCTTCGGAAGCAACGAAAATTTAAGAATTTACGCGCCGTACTCAACTGTGATGAATAAAATCACGGGCAATCGAAAAATCAGCTCTATCACCATCAAAATAAAAGACGATGTCAATACTCAAGTGGCCGAAGAGAGCCTAACTCAGCTACTTATTCAAAGACACGGCTCGCGGGATTTTCATACGATGAACGCAGATACTATCAAACAAACAATACAAAGCACTACCGGCACGATGACGATTTTGATCTCATCGATTGCGGTTATCTCGCTCGTCGTCGGCGGCATCGGCGTGATGAATATCATGCTCGTAAGCGTCACCGAGCGCACGCGCGAGATCGGCATCAGGATGGCGATCGGCGCGAAGCAATCCAACATCTTGCAGCAATTTTTGATAGAGGCGATCTTGCTTTGCTCGCTAGGCGGAGCTTTGGGAATTTTAATCGCTTTGGCGCTTGGATTTGCATTTAATACCATAAGCCCAGATTTTGCGATGAAATTTACTACCGCGCCTTTCGTGATCGCCTTTGCGGCGTCGTCCGCGATCGGCATAGTTTTTGGCTATCTGCCGGCAAGAAACGCCAGCAGGTTAAATCCGATAGATGCTTTAGCACAAGAATAAACAAGGAGAGAAAATGATAAATTCCAAAGTAATTTTAAGCGGCGTTTTAGCTGTTTTTATCGGCGGTTGCGCCTCAAATCAAAGTGAGGTCGAATTTAAGCCTGTAGAGCATTTCAAGGACGAAAATGCAAGCTATGAAATAGATACGCTGTGGTATAAAAAATATGGCGAATCATACTTAAATAAGCTTGTAGATCAAGCCCTTGCGAATAACTACGATCTAAAAACAGCGGCTTTAAACGTTGAGAGTGCTTATGCAAATTTAGGGCTAAGTAGGGCTGATCTTTTTCCTACGCTAAGTAGCTCGTGGAGTGCGGGCGCTAATCGCGACATAAGCACCGGCTCGAACTGGAACAAAACCTATAGTTCGGGCTTTAACGTAAGCTATGAGCTTGATCTTTTCGGCAAGATCCGCTCGGCGGTAAATGCCGAGGGCTGGAACGCCAAAGCTAGCGAGTTTGATCTCGAAAATACCCGCCTGACTCTTATAAATTCTGTCGTAAGCGGCTACTTCGAGATGCTTTATCTAAACGATTCGCTAAAATGGACAAAACAGAATTTAAGCGATTACCGAGAGATCGAAAAAATAATCAAGGCAAAATACGATTACGGCAAGTCCGAGCAGCTAGATTACAGGCAGATTCAAAATTCTATCCTAGGGCTTGAAAACAAGGTCTTAAGCATTCAAAAAAATATCGAGGATAATCATAAATATATGAGAAATCTCATCTCCTCCAGCTTGCAATTTGATGATAACACCGATTCGATAAATTCCATAGAATTCCAAGGCGTTGATCTAAATGTGCCTTACACGGCGCTTGCTAATCGCCCCGACATTAGAGCTGCGATCGCTAGGCTAAATTCCAGCTTTTACGACGAACAGACCGCTAAGTTAAATTTCTTTCCTAGCGTAAATTTAGGCGCAGGACTTACTAATGGGCAAGGCGTGAGCGCTAACGATAGTTTCAAGCTAAATTTTTTAAGTGGCAACGTAAGCATAAGTCTGCCGTTTTTGGATTATGCAAGGGTTGAAAACCGCCTTAAAATTTCGGAGATCGCTTTTCGCAAAAACGTCGTAAATTATGAACAGACGCTCTCTAACGCTACGAATGAGGTGCTAAATTTATATAGAATTTACCAGATCAATCTGGCTAGCCTTAAAAATTTAAGTGCCGCTTATGACGAAAAGGCGCGTATTGCCGATCTTTACGCCGCGAAATACGAAGCAGGTTCAAGCGAGCTAAAGGATATGCTAGAGGCCCGTACCGACGCCGTAAACGCCAAGATAAAA
>NZ_CALKTC010000061.1 GCF_937996225.1 uncultured Campylobacter sp.
TAAAATTTGATTAGAATTTTAGGAATTTAATAAATTCTACAAAGCTAGGTTACAGCTAAAATCCCAAGCTAAATTATCTGCAAAATTTTACTTGAAATTCTAGAGCCTAAATCAAACCGCCGCGAATTTTTAAAAGGTCTAGCAAAATTCCATAAATTTAACAAATTTCAAAAGTTATGAAAAGATTTCCAAAAAAAATATGGTGAAAGAATTTTAAAAATTCTAGTTATTTACTCGTCCGTATCCTGCGAAGCGGTTCGATGCTAGGCAGCTTATGCGGTCTTTGCCGCAGCGGACGATATAGCTATTTTCCATCTTTTGCCCCGCTACATGGACGTTTTTCTTATTTAAATTTACGAAGTCCGCTTGATTTCTACCACGAGTATTGTGGACGAATTTCACGCGACCATCGGCATAGATCTCGCGCACGATACCGATATGGCTGATTTCGTTATTGACCTTGCCTTTGTTAGAACGCAAGGTGTTTTGAAAAAACACCAAATCCCCCACTCGCGGCGTATTGCTGAGTAAATTTTTACGGCTGTAATAATTATATATTGCTTGGGATTTGCGTCCGTTTGTGAAGTACTTCGGCAGATCTTTTGAATTGAAAAATAAATCATCGTATTTATCATTTAGCACGGTGATAAATCCGCTACAGTCCCCTCCAGCACGAGTGCCAGTGTAATCGTCCACAGATGCGATTAGCGGGCGGTTAAACTCGCTTCCTGGCACCGAAGTTATTCCTTCTTCATGATCGTTTAAGACATACGCTTGCTGGCTGCCGGTAGACGGGGCTTTTGAGGAGCAACCGACCAGCAAAAACGCACCCAAAGCGCAAATAATTAGTTGTTTCATATAAAATCCTTATAAAATTATGTAACGATTAAATTTGTGCGCAATTTTAGCGCCTGGCGGTAACAAAATGGTAACTTTAAAGCTAAATTCTGTATAATCGCCGAAATTTTACACGGAGAAATCATGCATTATCTACGAATTAACGGGGGCAAAAAACTAAGCGGCAGCGTCAAAATAAGCGGTGCAAAAAACGCTGCATTGCCGCTCATAGCCCTATCTATACTTTCAAAAAACGAAGTCGTAATTAAAAATTTACCCGCGGTTTCCGATATCCACACGCTAATTCAGCTGCTTTCAAATTTAGGCGCAAAGTGCGAGTTTCTTGGCGCCAACACCGCCAAAATCGATCCGCGCGAGGTAAGCTCGACCAAGGCAATCTACGACATAGTGCGTAAAATGCGCGCTTCGATCTTGGTGCTGGGGCCGCTTTTAGCGCGGTTTAGACACTGCGAGGTAAGCCTTCCGGGGGGCTGCGCGATCGGCGCCAGACCGATCGATCTGCACCTTAGCGCGCTTGAAAAGATGGGCGCGGAGGTTAAGATCGAGCAGGGTTACGTCGTTTGCACCGCAAAAAAGGGTCTTAAGGGCGCGACTATAAATTTTGACAAAATTACCGTTACCGGCACCGAAAATATCGTAATGGCGGCTGCCTTAGCAAGCGGCACCACTCATATCATAAACGCGGCAAAAGAGCCCGAAGTGATCGCCGTTTGCAACGCATTAAAAAACGCAGGCATCGACATAGAGGGCATCGGCACGAACGAAATCCTCATCAAAGGAAGCGGCGGCGAGCTTTTAAGCTTGAACGAAATTTCGATCATTCCCGATCGCATCGAAGCAGGCACCTATCTGTGCGCAGGCGCAATCACCGGCTCCCGCATCACGATCACCCGCGCTTGCGCAGCTCATCTTGGCGCCGTGCTTGCAAAATTTGAGGATATGGGCTTTAGATTTGAAATTTCAAACGGCGGCGGCGAGATCACGATCCTGCCCGCCTCAAAGATCAAACCAGTTGAGATCATCACGAGCGAATATCCGGGCTTTCCTACCGATATGCAGGCGCAGTTTATGGCGCTTGCGTGCATCTCCTCGGGCGTCAGCACCATCGACGAGAGGCTTTTTGAAAACCGCTTCATGCACGTTAGCGAACTTTCAAGAATGGGCGCAGATATCCGCCTAAACGGACACATCGCGACGATTAGCGGCGGCAAGCTAAACGGCGCGGACGTTATGGCGACCGATCTGCGCGCCAGCTCGGCACTCGTTTTAGCCGCCCTTGCGGCGCGCGGCGAGAGTAAAATACATAGAATTTACCACCTGGATCGCGGATATGAGAGACTAGAGGCTAAGCTTGGTGCGCTTGGCGCGGACATACAGAGGCTCGAGGAATGAAGACTTCGGAATAAAATCTTGCGCAAGCAAGCAAAGTGGAATTTTACGAGCGAAATGTTTTGAAATTTTAAGTAACACTAGCATTAAAATAAGGCAATTGAGCCCGTAAAATTTCGCGCATTTATTTGGGTAAAATTTTGCTTTGCAAGCTTTGGCGCAACATAAAATTTAAGGTCACGCGAAGTATTAACTGCGCGAATTTAAAATGTAAAAAAATGATAAAAAGGACTTAAAATGATAGGAATAAATGAGGCTATAGATTTGGCTACGGCTAGAATCACATCAAGCAGGCGGAGCGAAATGGTGCCTCTTCCCAGCGCCTTAGGTCGTATCCTTTCTAGCGATATTTCTGCGATTAAAAACCTGCCCTGCTTCGATAATTCGGCGCTTGACGGCTATGCCTATGCGGCGGACTTCAAAGACGAAGAGCTAAAAATCGTAGAGCCTACGATTTTTGCGGGAGATGAGAAATTTTACGAAATCAAGGCTACGCAAGCGCAAAAGATAATGACCGGCGCGCCAATGCCTGCGGGCGCAGACTCTGTCGCGAGGCTAGAGGATGTAGACACGCAAGGTGGAACTCTAAAAATCCCTGCTTTCGTTCATGCTCACGACGGCTTTCGTAAAAAAGGCGAGGAGGTGCGCGCGGGCGAGCTTTTATTGCGCCGTGGCGAAATTTTAAACCCTGCTAAAATCATGCTTCTTGCCGCGCAAGGAATTTACGAAGTAAGCGTTTACGCGCGTCCTAAAATCGCCCTATTTTCCAGTGGAAACGAACTAAAAGAGCCGTGGCAGAGCGCAAGTGAGCGCGAAATTTATAACGCCAACTCTAGTGGCATTGCTGCATTGCTGCAAAAATACGGCTTTGAAAATGAGTATTTAGGGATTTTAAAGGATGATTTTAGCGCGGTATGCGAGGCGCTAGACGCTGCTACGCGTAAATTTGACGTGCTAATTACCAGCGGCGGTGCAAGCGCCGGGGAGGCGGATTTTATGCAAAGTGCTATGAGTGAACTTGGATTTTTGCAGGTTTTCGATCACATTGATATCAAGCCCGGCCGTCCCAGCAAGTGCTTCGCAAAAGACGGCAAATTCGTCTTTGCAATGGCGGGCAATCCGATGGCTGCTTTCGTGCTTACGCGCGCAGTCATACTGCCGATACTATTTAAGCTTAGCGGCGCAAGCGAGGCTTTTAGCGCAGAAGCGGCGATCTATGCCAAGCTCGCAAGCGATCTGAAGCTAAAAAGCGGCAGAGTAAATTTAACCGTAGGCGCATATGAAGGCGGAGTTTTTACGCCTATGCCGTCACCTTCGGGGCGCATCAGGCCGCTGGCTGCGGCATCGCATTTTTTCTTGGCTGATCCCGAATGCGACAAAGTTCGCGCTGGAGAAATCGTAAAAATTTATGAAATTTAAGCGAGAAATTATTGACAAATGAAAATTTATAGGCTACAATCGCGCTTTATTTTTACCGCATGCGGGAATAGCTCAGTGGTAGAGCGCAACCTTGCCATGGTTGATGTCGCGAGTTC
>NZ_CALKTC010000062.1 GCF_937996225.1 uncultured Campylobacter sp.
AAATTGATTATTCGCAGGTCAAAATCAGTGCCACAGACGCTCGCGCCAAAGCACTTAGCGTAAACACCGGCTGGGATTTTCGCGAGGTTGATTTAAAAAGTAACGGCGGTAAGCCTGCATACGAAGTGAAACTGCGCCAAGGCATGAGCAAAAAAGAGGTGCTAATCGACGCCGCTACGGGCGAGCAGATCTTGCAGCGTCAAAAATAAGTGAAGGTGTGAGATGAAAAATCAAAGCTTAAAGGGTGGAGCAGATAACTCCGCCCAAACTAGTGAGGCTTTGGACGCTAGGGATTTTAGCATAAACGAAAACGCTGACTATGGCGCCCAAAATGCAGACGCGGCTAAAAATTTAGATGAAAATGCGCAAGATTTTTCGGCAAATTTAGCAAGCAAAATAAGCGAGCGGAATCTCGCGTCCTGCGAGCAAAATTCTAAAGATTTTTCCAGCGTGGAATGTTGCAAAAATCAAAAAAATTCTTCGGAAGCGAAAGATTATAAGGACGAGTGGAATTCTTCGCAGACGCAAGACTTATCAAGTGCACGAAATTTCGCTAGCGAGCAAAATTTCGCCGATACACAAAATTTTTCTGATACAAGTAATTTCGCAAGCGCGCGAGATTCTGTCAGCGCAGCAAGCTGCGCGGAGGTTTGTAATTCTTGCAAGCCAGTGCTTTGCAGCCACTGCAAACGCGAAATCGCTAAGCAAAATTTCAAGCTTGGCTGCGTAGGATTTGGGCTTTTTGCGCTAAATATCGCAGCAGGCGCACTAAATTTTTTAGGGCGGTTAGGAAGCGTAGCGGATAAAAAGGCAAGCGAGATTAGAGCTAGACAAAAGGCGACTGCGAATTAGCGCAGCTCCCAACGCTACTGAAATTTAGCGGTGCTTAAAAGCGAGCGGGTTTACACATTCAAGGCGCCGCAAAATTTATGCATTTTTAGTTAAAATGGCGGATTAAAATTAGCAGAATTTTAAAGGAACGCTTTGAAAATTTTACTTGTCGAGGATGAAAAAGATCTAAATCAAATCATCACAAAATGTCTGAAAAAGGACGGCTACAGCGTAGATTGCGCCTTTTGCGGCAAGGAAGCGCTAGAGTTTTTGGATGTCGCAAAATATGACGCTATCGTGCTTGATGCGATGATGCCTGTGATGGACGGCTTTGAGTTTTTGAAGGTGGCGCGGGCGCGCAGACTGGGAACGCCGGTTTTATTTTTAACTGCGCGGGACGCCAAAGAAGATATCGTCGCAGGGCTTGATCTGGGCGCAGACGATTATATGGTTAAGCCCTTTGATTTTCGTGAGCTTTTGGCGCGGCTTCGCGCAATTATCAGGCGTAAAAACGCTACTGCGGATAACGAAATTATCATAAGGCAAGTGCGCCTAAATCTAAGCAAAAAATCGGTCGTCTGCGCGGGTGAGGTAGTGGAGCTAACGGGTAAGGAATATAGAATTTTAGAGCTTTTAATGCTAAATCGCGGTGCGATTTTAAGCCGAGAACAAATCGGCGAGAGCATTTGGGATTTTGGCGACGAAACAAGCTCAAATGTTATCGATGTTTTAATCAAAAATATCCGCAAAAAGCTAGGCGAGCACGGCGATATAATAGAAACGAAGCGAGGGCTTGGCTATGTCGTGGCAAGATAGCAAGATTTGGATTAAAATTTCAGCGATTGCGAAGCAGATTTTTGCCGCTACGGCGCTTTTCATATTAAAATTCGTGCGAAATTTTAAACAGAATTTTACGCATAATTTTGCGTGTTTAAAGAAAAGCCGCAAGAAAAATCCCACGCAAAATCTGGCATCAAATTCCGCGCCGAATTTTGCTGCTACAAGCGCAACGCCTGATCTAGCGCAAAATTCTAATAGCGTTCTCGCGCAAAGTCAAGAACAAAATTTCGCGTCTAAAATCTCGATAAGAAATTTTACTCAAGCCTTAGTCCTTGCATTCTCAACTGCTAAAGAGAATTTTATCTCGCGCGCGCTACCTATCAGCCTACGCGTGACGCTTTATTACAGCGTATTTATTTTGGTGCTTGCAGGCGCTATTATCGGCATTTGCGGCTATATTTTAGACGAAGTATCAGGAAGCTCCGTCAGCCAAAAAAAGCTTGCCCGCTTAGTGCAAAAAGCCGCGCGCGAGGAAAAATTTAAAAGCTTTGATGACGGTGTATTTTTCTACGAGCATGACGGACAAGGCGGCGTGATCGCAGGGTTTGTGCCTAAAGGCTTCGAGCCCGCGCTGCCGCTCTCGCCTCAAGGCGCGCGCGAGGTGGAGCTTGACGACGATGAGTTTTTCTATTACGACGCGCAGATCAAAGGGCGCAGTGCATGGATACGCGGCGTCATCGCAGTTAGCGAGTTTGAGCTTGCGATGAAGCGCGTGATGCTGATCGCTCTTATCCTATCGCCGCTATTTGTGGTGCTCGTCATCTACGGCGGCTACGCGATCATAAAAAGAGCGTTTAAGCCCGTGCGCACTATGTCGCGTACAGCTAGCGAGATCGGAGCTAGCGGCGATTTTACGCGACGAATAGAACTACCGCGAGGCAAGGATGAACTAAGCGCGCTCGCAGCTACGTTTAATGAAATGCTAGCATCACTGCAAAGCGCGTTTGAGCGCGAGCGGCAGCTAAGCGCCGACCTTTCGCATGAGCTGCGTACGCCCGCTGCCGTCATACTGGCTCAAAGCGACTATGCCCTAGCCTACGAGCAAGACGCGAGCGAGGCGAGGGAGAGTTTCGCGGTCATCAATAATCAAGCGCGTAAAATTTCAGCGTTAATAGAGCAGATTTTAGAGCTTGCTCGCTTGCAACGCGGCGCGCGTTTGGCACCCGTAAGCTTAAGCAGAATCGCAAACGAGTGTGCGCAAGACTTTCAACTTTTGTGCGCACAAAAAGGGCTAAGTTTTAGCTCGCAGATAGCCGAGGGCGCGCGCGTAAACGGCGATGAGCTGCTTTTGATCAGGCTGATTAACAATCTTTTAAGCAATGCTTTAAAATTTACGCGTAGCTACGTCGTTTTAGAGCTTTGCGTGAGCGCAGACGCGTGCGAACTTAGCATAAGCGACGATGGAGAGGGCATAGAGCCCGCTTTGCAAAATAAAATTTGGGACAAGCTCTATCAAATCGAGCGCTCCAGAAATCGCGAGCAAAATAGTGGCGCGGGGCTCGGGCTAGCCATCGCCTCACAAATCGCAAAGATCCATGGCGCGCAGATTTCACTACGTAGCAAAGTAGGACGCGGAAGCAAATTTAGCGTAAAGTTTAAGAAGGTTTAGGCGGTTTTGTGGGCTTGGCGGCGTAAAGAAATGCTGGGCGGCGAATTCTTAAAATTTTATCGCCTATTGTTGCTTAAAATTTAACGACTATAGCCGTATATAGGGGCGATGGTGTAATTTTAAAATTAGGCCGGCGTCGCCAATAATATCGGATGATTTTTGCGATAGTCGTGCGCTTTTAAATTTAAATGGGCCAAATTTTAAAATTTAGTTTTACCGCGAAATTCCGCGGCGAATTAACAAGACAAGGCGCGGCATTTTGCCCTTGGGCGAAGTGATAAGGCAAGCGCTTTATAGCTTAAGTGGGCCGGCGCGGGTAATTTAAGAATTTTGAGGTATGCGGCAAAATAAGCCTTTGCTGAAATTTCACGGCGCAGTATTACAGGATAAACCTTTGCTAAAATTCTAAGACGCTACATTCGGCTCTAGAGAATTTAAATTTAGGAGTATCTAGCGACCGAGTAAAAATTTAAATACGGAGCAAAAAAGACGGACTGAGATTTAAGGTCGCCTACATAAGCGAAATTTTGTCTTTTTGCCCACCTCTCTCTTGTAGCTTACGGCGATATAATCAAAGCCGTTTGCCTTACCTCTTGCTACGCAAGGCAGCCCCGCCGTTTATTAGTATGACCCTACCACGCTCGTCTGTCCCGTACCCGTAGTGGGTGCTGTAGCCAAATTTTACGAGGATCTTGCACGGCGGCAGATTAAATTTCACTATATAGCGACGGGCTACTTTTTCTGCATCGAGCTTGTCGCGAAACGTCGCGCTTTAGCCGTGCGCAGTGCTATCAAAAAGTAAAATTTCCTCGCCCGTTTTTACGCATTTGATTGCGAACTTGCGAGGTATGAGCTCGTCCTCATAAGTCCGCAGGGATGGACTTTTCTAAATTTTTCACCCTGCCTAGGATCGTAATCGCTTTGCGCTTACATATATTTACGCACCTGTAGCAAAGCGTGCAATCATCGCCGAATTGCGCCTTTTTGCAAGCGAGCTTTATGTTTCGCATCGGGCAGGGTTTGACACAAGCCCCGCATCCGCTGCATCGCGATGGATCAAGGCTCGGCTTGCGCTTAGCAAAGGGGCCTTTATCCCAAATTTTCATCCAAAGTCGCTGCCCTAAAAGCCCTGCGATACGACAGAGCGTGCTCAGCCCCTCTTGCGGCGGACGGCCTGCGCTAAGCGCCTCCGCAACGCGCCTGACTTTAGCGTCCGCCTCTTTGATTATGCGCTCGTTTTTCGCTCGCGAGTAGCCAAAAATCGCCACGTCGAGGATGAACGCGGGCATTTTGATATGAGCGCCGCCCGTTATGTTTGCGCCGAATTGTTTTAAAACTCTAGCCGCGCACCCTGCTCCGTCGCCGCTGAAAATCTCCATCGTAGCGAGGATGAATACATTTTTGCCGCTAAAGCTCGCGCCATTTCGGTAAAGGAAGTCGCGCACGATACGCGGCAGGTCGCTAAAATAGACGGGATACGCCAAAATGACGTCGTTGTGGTGCTTTAAAAGCTCGCCGCAAGCCTCGCTCTCGATCGAGACACAGACGCCACCAAGATGAGCGATGAGCCTACCCGCGCAATGCTTCGTGTTGCCCGTGGCGCTAAAATAGATCGCTATCATACCCGTCTCCCCAAGTTGCTTCGTGTGACGAATTTTAGCGAAATTTAGCATCGTTGATTGCTAAATAGATGAAATTTTACGCAAAAGATGCATGAAATTTTAAAATTTGATCGAGTTATTGCGCCGTGGCATCATAAAAGCGGCGGTCAAATTTAACTTTTCCTAGTACGCGCGATACATACAAAACGAGGCTTACGAGCTACAAACTCGGGCGACGCCGCAGAGTTTTGGCGCTACAAAATTTAAAACTCCCGCGTTATGAGATTTTAAAATTTTATGATTTGAAATTTTGCCGCCGCGCCGTCGCTGGCGGCGAACGCACTCTCGTTCTTAGGCGTTACGACTTGGGCAACAAAGCCTTTTATGCTGTACGCATTTTACTGCTTCACGTGCCTAGCCTCGCAAATCGCGACAGACCCTGCCGCCGCTCTACGTAGGATTTACGGATTGTGCTGTGCCCTACTTCGCGTGAGTCCTTCTTAAGCATTTCGGCGCAAAGCATGCATGGCTACTTCGCGCCGAAATTTTGCAGGCGCTAAATTTAAGCCCCGATTGTTTCGCCCGCGATCATTCCAAAAACCATACAATCAAGGATCGCGTAGGTTCCGAGCCTACTTGCGCCGTGCACGCCGCCGGTTACTTCGCCCGCAGCCCAGAGCCCCGGGATCGGCTCGTGAGTAAGGCTCGAGATTACCTGAGCTTTGGTGTTGATCTCAAGTCCACCCATCGTGTGGTGCACCTTCGGCATCGTGCGGCTTGCGTAAAACGGCGGCTTGGAAACGTCGATGCCGTCTAGCTTATCTACCACTTTGCCGAATTCTGGGTCTTTGCCCGCTTTGACATATGAATTATAATCCGCGACGGTCTTTAAAAACGGCTCCAGCGGCAGGTTGTAAGCCTTCGCAAGCTCCTCTAACGTGTCAAATTTCTTCACGACGCCCGCTTCCAGCGGTCTTGATGTATAGACTGGGTTTCGCGCGGCGACGGCTTGAGAGTCGCAGACGTTTACCGGATAGTTGTCGTTTTTCTCGCTCTCGCCGATAACCTTAAAGCAAGCATCGGATTTGATCTTACGCCCCGCGTGCTCGTCCATAAAGCGCTTGCCGGTCTTCGGATCGACGGTTAGACCGTAGGTGTTGCAGCAGTGGTTGGTGAAATTTACCGCAGCGCCGAAGCCCTTTTCGTCGGGCGAACAATATGGAAGGAACTGAATCCACGACGTTAAAAGGGTAAATGCGCCGATTCTGTTTGCCGCTAGCATCGCTCCTGCCGAGCTTCCCGGATGGTTGGTGCTGTCTATGCTAGGCACTACGCGCGGATCTTGGATCTGGCGGTACCATAGATCGCATCCGTATCCGCCCGAAGCCAGCAAAACGCCGTCTTTAGCTTTATAGCTCTTTTTCTCGCCGCTTTTGTTTTCCAGATCGTCGCTAAAGAGTTTCGGATCAAATTTATACTCCTCGCGCGCTTCTACGCCCACGACGCGGCCGCTGTCATCCACGATAAAATCGTCAAATTTCGTGCGGGTCTTGATCGTGACGTTAGGATCGTTTTGAAGTTTACCCATCATCGGTTGGATGTAGCCCGAGCCCGAGCCGTTGGTTGATTGCAAGCTTCTTGCGACGCTGTGGCCGCTTTCAAAGATCAGTTTGTCGCTAAACTCCGCTCCGCAGCTAGTTAAAAGATCCACCGCATCGTTGCTGCGATCAAACATCACGCCCAAAAGATCGGTATGGTTAAGCCCGAGCCCGTCTTTTACGGCATCGGCGATAAAAAGTTCCTTGCTATCCTTAATGCCCTGCGCTACTTGAAATTTATTCATCGGAGCTGCCATGTTTCCGCCGTTGATGACGGAATTTCCGCCTGCGCGACCCATCTTTTCAAGCACTAGCACCTTTTTGCCGCGTCCGCTGGCTTTAATCGCCGCGGCAAGCCCCGCAAAACCGGTGCCGATGATGACGATGTCGTATTCCTCGTCAAATTTAACGTCCTTAGCGTTTTGTGCCGCGCACGCGCTACTAGCTCCCAGTGCAAGCGCTCCCGCGCCCACCGCACTGATTTTTAAAAAACTACGTCTTGATACGTCATGCTTTTGCATTACAACTCCTTTAATTGAAATGTGTTTAGAAATGATAACTCGAATTTAAAGGCAAGTCAAATAGAATGACGCTATAAATGGATAGTAAAAAGCTATGAAATTTAGGGATTAATATAAAATTTTAAAATTCGGCAAGCGGGATTTAAATTTTAAAATTTACAATGTCGCTCGTTTGTGAAATCTTCGCTGCAAATAAAAATCTCGGCGCGAAAATCGCAATGAATACAAAATCCGCGCCAAGCTTAAAATCGCTACGCCTTAGCGAGCGACTTTAAATTTAAGCGTTTGCAGATCGTAGTTATTTACCTGCTCGTATTGCATATCCTCGATAGAGATCGCAGGAAGCGCGCACGAGCCAGCCATAATGACGTTTATCGGGGTATAGATGACGCCGCTGCTATTCTCTCCGTCTCGCGGATCATAATAGAAATAGCCGCTTTTTGGGAAGCGAAGCACTCGGTCATACAGATACTCCGTGTGTTCTAGTGCCACGCTGTCTTGCATGCCCTCGACTCTAGCCTGCGCGGCCGAGCCTAGGCGCTCATTGACCGCCTCAAAGCAGCTAGGCATAGCCTCATCGATTACGAAATTATACAGATAATAATTCGCTCGCCAGCTGATCTTAGAGTAAATTTTCTGCCCTACTTTGAGTTTGTTTAGATCGACGATGTTGCCGCGAGCGTCTATGAATTCGCGGTAAATTTCAATCTTTTTGCTATCCATAGAATGGGCGTTTAGGCTCTGTATGCTCAAAGCCTCATGCTTTAAAGGCGCGCTTTCATATCCAAAGCCAAGAGCGGTAAAAAATAGCTCGCCATTGCCGCTCATCGGCGTAAATTCTATCGCGCCGTCTTTAACCGCGAGTTTGGTATCTAACGGCGAATTGAAATTTTTCGTCTCGCCGTCGTATTTTAATGCAAAATGGGCTTCTTTTTTCGAATCCTTAAAATACTCATCAAATCCGCGTATTACGCTTGCTCGCTCCTGCGTATTGTTTATATTTTTTAGATCGCGAATGATCGCATCGACCGTGCGAGCCGTGCTATCGTCTTTGATGCCCGCCTTGCCGAATGCGTAGAGCTTAAAGGCGGCGTCTCTTATGTCGCTAGCAAACGTCAAGCCCGCCCCGTCTTCGGCGTAATCATAATCCATTTGGTTTATTTTTTCACGCATGAAGTTAAATTCGGTCGTCATATTGTGCTTTTTAAGTATCGCAGCCATAGCGATGCGAGCCATCGGCGAGTTGTCATAAAGGCCGTTGTCGTAAATGAAATTTATCTCATCGTCATCCAGCTTGCCGTATTGATCTAGCACGAAATCCGCATATACTCGAAGCGTCGCTTGATCTTCGTAGTCTGATTTTAAGGCGCTAAATATCAGCGATCTTTGCTTATTGCTAAGGAATTTATAGCGCGCGTCAAGCTCTAGTAAAACGTCGCTTGCGTAAATCGAAGCGTAGTAATTAGTAACGCCGTGAGCACTCCAGTAGCCGAAACTGCCGCTAGGTTTGAGGCGAGATAAAATTCTACTTGCATACTCGTTTACGCGGTTGGTTAAGGTTTTATTGGAGTCTTTGCGTGCGACATAATCAACCGCTACCATCTTTGAAGTAAGCTGCTCGGTGCAACCGTAAGGATAGAGATATAGCTCGTCCGCTAGGCTAAAAGCATTAGGCGTAGCGCTGATGTGAGTATAAATTTCTTTATAGCTCGGATCGATTTTTAGAGTTACTGGCTTATCGCCGTAGCTTACGTGAAATAGCTTCGAGCGCGGGAACTGGCTGATTATGTCAAATTCCACGTCGTTGCTAAATTTCTGCCCGTTTGCGTCAAGATCAAATTTAATATTTGCATCCGCAATATCAAGTGCGCTTGCGGTGAAGTTCGTATGCTTGACCTCAAGCGGTTTGAGCGTGAAATTTGCCTCGCCGCCGCTTATAGCAACCGAAGGAGATGAGCTGATTTTTAAGACCGCCTTTTGCTCCTTATCAGTGGTGTTGATGAGCGTTAGCGGCACGGAAATTTCATCGCCGCGTACCATGTAGGTTAGATCTGCCGGTTTTATGATCACGTCGTCTCGAACCTTAGCTTCGACGTTTGCCGAGCCGATCGTAGCCGCCTCTCCGATAGTCATGGCGCTTAGACGGATCGTGGAGTTAAAATTTTTCGGCATCGCAAGCTCAAATTTCGCCTCGCCGTTTGCATCAGCTTTTGCGATTAGCATTTTGATAAATTTTTTCTGCTTTTTGTTTTCGACCGGGCTTAAATTTCGTTTAGCTTTCGCCATCACGCCGTCGCCGCCGAAGCTTAGCTCCTTTGCGGTAGTTTGATACACGCTAAGATCATCATAAATGTCGAAATATCGCAGCGCAAAATACGCGCTAACGTCAAACGCCTTAAATGCATCGAGCTCCTCTTGTGAGACGATATCTAAAATTCCAAGATCGACTGCGTAGAGTATGACTTTGGAATTTGGCTCGCTTTTTACGCTGATCTGCGCGTTTTGCCCGTTTTTGTAGCTTTTCTCGGCTAGGATTTGCACGTTAGCCTTGTGCGAGCTCGCATCTAGCGCCACCGGCACGTTTGCATAGGCTCTAAGCGGCATCGCAGCGGGTGTCGCAGCGCGCGCGATTACAGCGTTGATGTGTCCTCCGACGAAATTATCCGGTACGCTAAGCTCAAATTCCGCGCTACCGCCTTTGATGGATAGAATTTTATAGTCGTAAACCTGCTCTCCTACGAGCGAGATATTTAGCACGCCGCTTTCTACCGGCGAATTGATGACGCCTTTAATTTTATCTCCGGCTTTAACCTTGTCGCTTGCGAGTTTGATTTTAGCGCTTTGCACGTCTTTGGCATTTACCCGTCCATAATATCCCCAGCCGCTTACATCCACACGCACGCCAGCACTTGCGCCGCTTGAGTAATCGTTTGCGACGATTAGATAATTGCCGCCGTTTTGGAATTTATACTCAAACTCGCGCGCGTCGGTGCTAACGGCACTTACGAGATTAAAGCTTTCTTGCTCGACGTATCTGTTGCCGTCATAAACGTAAGTAAAATCGTCGCGGTAAATTTCAACGTCGATCTTGCCTTTGACGTCGGTTTTAGTTTTGGAATCTAGCAGCGCAAAGCCGAATTTTACGCTATCGCCGCTTGATATGAAATCTTTGTTCGCGCGAATTCCTACGATACGATCATAAGGCAGATAGCTCAGGCTGCGATATGCGTTTACGTTTTTGCCCTCCTCGGTTACGCTGAAATTTAGTAGAATATTTATGGCGTTAGAGACATTTAAATCAGCTGCTGCCGGCGAGAGTGCAAGCTCTTTTTTGCCGGCGGAGCTTAGCGTAAATTCTGCCCTGCGAAGCTGCGTAGCGCCCTTTTTCTTTAAGCGATCGTTTAGAAACGAAAAGCCCTCGTAGCCTTTAATTTTTAGCTCTTTTTCATAGGCGTTTGCTTCCAGCGAGCCTTTCAAATCTCCAGCCGGCGCGCCAGCAAGATAGTTTGAGCTTAGCTTTAAAGTTATGATTTCATCCGCGCCATATTCGTCTTTAGCAGTTAAAATTTCATTTTTAATGCGGTTTGGGAGGAAATTTTCTACGCTGAAGCTTTTAGAAGCGATGATTTTATCCTCATAGATGAGATCCAGGCGGTAAGTGCCGCTTTTCTCACCCATCAGCTCATCGATTTTAACGCTGCCGAACTCATCGGTGTTTTGCGCGCGTGTGATGATCACAGTGCCGCTAGGATCGTAAATTTTAAATTTAATCGGCGTATTTTTTAAAGAGCTAAAATCGCGATTTTTCATAACGATCGTGCCTAAAAGCCGCTCATTCGGGCTTATCAGCTCGCTTGCAAGATAAACGAACGGACGCTTTGCAGTAATCGTTTTCTCGACGCTTGCTACGGCGTTATTAAACAGCACGAACGCATGCTCATCGCCTTTACTAATCTCGATAGAGCGCGGATTTTTGGCTAGAATTTCCATATTTTCTAATCGCAAAATTCCATCTCCGTCCGTTTTATCCTCCGCGATTAGCTCGTTTTTATCACTGTAAATTTTAACCTTCGCTCTGCTTAGCTCCTCGCCATTACTAAGCCTAGAAGTATAAATTAGCGCACCGCGCTCAAGCAGCACCACTTGAGCCGTAATGTCGCTAAGATAGGCTACGCGCGAAACCTCTTGCATCTTTTCGCCCACTTTGTAAAACGCCGTGATTTTATAAATTCCATCCTCGTAGCCTTTAAAATCCATCGCGATTTTATGCTCCGTAACGGCGTTTTTAGCGCCTCCTATATCAAAGCTCTTAACCGCGATCTCGCTAGCTAGCCCACCTACACTATCTTCGTTGCTTTCAAAGTTTAAAAAATACCTAAAATTTTGCTCAGGAACTTTAGCAATCGAAATTTTAACCTCATTTACGTTTGAGCTTTTAACTGCCAACGAAGCGGATTTTGGGATAAAATTTTTCTCGTCACTAAAGGCTATGAAAGGCAACCTGTCGCCCATTTTTACGCTTTGTTTTATCTCGTCACGCAAGATATATGAGCTATCTCCGAAGCCCTTTAGCAGCCTGATCTCGTAGCTTTTATTCGGCATAAACTCGTCGCTTACTATATCTGCATAGTAGTAGCATGAAGGATCGTCGCTTTCGCCACCCTCTTCATCTTCGTCGTAATAATAATATCGCGGCTGAGTGAGGCTAAATTTACTCACGCCTGCGATTCTTACGTATTTGGCGGACAGCTCGTCCATATAGTTAGGAAAACACACTCTAGCTGCGAGCGAGCCGTCTTTTAGAGCCGCAGGGCGGATCTGCACGCCGCTTAAATTTGAAGCGTTAATGCTATCATTAAAAGGCTCCTCGTCCGTGCGCAGCTCCACCGGATTTTGCAGCTTTGCGCCCGCTTTTGAGGTGAGGGATTCTATTTGCAATACGACGTTTTGTGCCTTAGGATCGAAGCTGAATAAAAAATTCCGATCATCGTGCGAGCTAAGCTCGTAGGATATATCGTTTTGGGCTAAATTCTGCGCGCGATAAATTCTAGTCGCTTGCTGTAGCGCGTCCTTGCTAACCGCATCGTTAAATTTAATTGCCACTAACCCCGGACGCAGAAGCGCGATATGCTCGGTGCTAAAAGGCTCTGTCTCGAACTCAAAGCGCAC
>NZ_CALKTC010000063.1 GCF_937996225.1 uncultured Campylobacter sp.
TAATCAGATATGCCATTGGTAACACCGCTATAGCTGTTACACGCAAATTTGTTTCAATCCCCTAGATCGGGGAAATTCTAATCAGATATAGACGAGAAAGTTGCTGCGCCGTTACTTGCAAATATGTTTCAATCCCCTAAATCGGGGAAATTCTAATCAGATTCGTTTCCCACTTCCAAAAGAGGCGGATAAAGGTAAACGGTTTCAATCCCCTAGATCGGGGAAATTCTAATCAAATTTTTTCTCGCGAGTGGAATAGTCAATTTTATTGCTGGGAATGTTTCAATCCCCTAGATCGGGGAAATTCTAATCAAATAATTTAGTTTTATTATTTTTTTTAAAGGAGAACAAAGTTTCAATCCCCTAGATCGGGGAAATTCTAATCAAATTTAAGGAGAAAAAATGTTAAGTTTCGATCTTAATCCGAGTTTCAATCCCCTAGATCGGGGAAATTCTAATCAAATAGGAGAAAAACATGAAAACAACAGTAGCGCAACTTGGCGACGTTTCAATCCCCTAGATCGGGGAAATTCTAATCAAATGCTTACTCGCTAAGCGAACTTTATACGATGGAGTATGAAGTTTCAATCCCCTAGATCGGGGAAATTCTAATCAAATTTTCATTGCCAGTGTATAAAGTAGATGCTGGTAACGTTTCAATCCCCTAGATCGGGGAAATTCTAATCAAATTTGCCGAATTACAAGGTAATTTCCGGCAACTGGGAGTTTCAATCCCCTAGATCGGGGAAATTCTAATCAAATTGAATACTTTAACTGGGCGCTTCAGAATATGGAGGTTTCAATCCCCTAGATCGGGGAAATTCTAATCAAATAGCCCAAAAACCGCATTAAAATTGACAATGAGTTTTTAAAGAACTATTTGTGAGCGCCATTATATCACAAAACGCGAAAAAGTCCGAGAAAGGGGCGAAAAATTAATTTCAAATTTCGAGGTTTTTGCTTAGAGCGAGCTTAAAAGCGTGGATTTAAGCGTCTTTGCGTAAGCGCAAAAGTCCGAAAATCTAAACGCAAAAATTAAAATTTTAGGCTTTTTCGAATTTCTGCCAAATTCCGCAAACGTAAAAAGCCCTAAAAATGGGGCTTTAAAAATAGGCTAAATAGCGGAAGTCCGAGAAAGGGTTTTTGGCGCGAGCAAAATTTGAGCTTTGCGGACATTTTGAAACTTAGTAAAATATTAAAGTACGCTAAAATCGGACTTTTAGAATTTGAAAAAGTCCGAAAATCAAATCCCTAAAAATGGGACTTAGACGTAGGTATCAGGAGAGCGAAATATCTCGCCTTCGCCTAGGCTCTCGCTTTTAGCCATACAAGTTTTGCAGATGCGGTAGAATAGGACTTTGTCGGTTTTAGGCTCGATTATGCGCGCGATGCGCTGTTTTAGCTCGGCATAAATCCGCTCGGAGACGTCTAGCTCAAATACTGAGTAGTTCGCCCGCAGCCCGTAGCTTTCTAATAAGGCGGCGAGTTTGTTGCGGCGCTTAGTTTTGCAAACGTCGTAGCAGATGATTAAATTCATTGAAATCTCCCGATGAAAGGCTTATATTTTTCGTTTTGGGTTACGGCGCGTTTTAGGGCGTAGGCTTGCCTATCTATAATATCCTGCGCCTTTAGCTGTTCGCCTCTGTATTGCGTGCAAGCGAAGAGCTTTTCATTTACGTTTTTGGCGATATTTTGCCTGGTTGCGACAGATAGGAGCCCGTCTTTTATCTCAAAGGGCTCGTTTTTATTGACCATCGAGATTACGGCGCGATCGACGATGAAGGCTCGAAATTCCTCGATGAGATCGAAGGCGAGAGTGGGCTTTTGCTCATCAAGCGCGTGCAGATAGGATACATGCGGCGACAGACCTGTGGCGGCAATGGATTTTAAAATTTTTGAATAGAGGATCGCATAGCCGTAGTTTAGAGCGGAATTTACGACGTCGGTAGCGCCCTGAGTCACTCTACCGATAAAGCCGAATTTATAGTCGATGGCTTTTGCGATAGCCTGCCAATAGGCGGTTGCGGCGCTACCCTCAAAGCCCAAAAGCTCGTTTACGCTTGCAGCATTTGGGACGCGGAGCTTTAAAATTTCTTGCATCGCTTTAATTTCGGCGCCTAGATTTTTATGGTATTTGCCTAGATATTTTAGATAATTGATCTGATTTTTTAGCTTGCCGATGATGAACTGCTGGGCGATGCGGAGCGATTTTTTGGTCGTTAGCAGCGAAATTTGCGAAGCGGCGGTTTTAGAGATGGCGGAATTTGCACTAATGAGCGTGGCGTAGCTCAAGTTTGTCTTTTCGTCGATGAAATTTATGGAAATTTTCTTTTTGGCGCACTCTTTGATGACGGCGGAGCTAAGCGAAATTTGAGCGTTTATGATAATCTGGCTGATTTGGTTTATGGGGAATTTGTGCTTGATAGCGCCTTTGCTTTTTAGCACGAGCTTTCCTTGCGACAGAGCGAGGAAGTAAAAAGGCGTCGTGATGTGGATAATCGAGCTTTGCGAGAAGGTTTTTAGGTATTCGCGCTTTTTAGCCTCAAGGGCGTTTTGGACGGATTTGACGGCGGGACGCTTGGCGTTTTTGAAGTAGGTTAGAATTTTAGCCTTTCTAGCCGTTTTGCCTAGCTCGTAGGGGAAGTTTAGGTTGATTAGGGCTTCTGCTAGCGTCCGCTTGTCCGCGGTTTTTAGAAATCTGCGTATTAGGCTCGTTACGACCTCGCCAAAATGCAAGCAAAACCTATCTTTTTGCGAAGGCGAGAAAAGCTTAAGCGAAATGGCTTTTAGATGATACACATAGGCGTTTAAATTTTCTACGCTTTGGCTTATCGCTTGCTTTTTGGCAGAGCTTGCGAGTTTGGCTAGAATGCGCTTAAATTTTTCCTCGCCGATGCTTAAATTTGCGCCTTTAAAGCTTACGCCCAAAAAGACGAATTCGCTATCTTTTCCGTGAATGGAGGTTTTGGCTTCGTTTAGAGATAAGCTTATGGTTTTTAAAAAATCTTTCAGGCGCGCGAGTCCTATCTCGGCGGCTTCATATGAAACAAAAAACATAACGAAATCATCGGCGTATCTGACGAACTCTACGCCTGAGTTTTCTAAAAATTTATCCATTTGATTTAGGTAGATATTCGAAAGCAGCGGGCTTAGGACGTCTCCTTGATGAACGCCTTTTGCGTGAGCGCGGTAATCAAAGCGCTCAAAAATTCCGTTTTTGATCCAAAGCTCGATGAGCCTAATGATACGGGAGTCGCGAATGTTTGCGCGTAAAATTTCAAGCAATTTTTCGTGATCGATATTTTCAAAGAAATCTTTGATATCGGTTTTGACGGCGAAGTCGAAAATTTGAAAAAAATCACGAGCGCGAAAGATCGCGTTAGCATAGGATTTGCCGTTTCGATAAGCATAAGAGCGGTTTGAAAAGCTTTTATCAAAATAGCCTGAAAGCTCGCGAGTGAGGATATTTTGCGCAAATTTATCTTTTAGCGAGGGCACGGCGAGCTTGCGAAGCTCGTCTTTGGCTTCTTTTGGGATAAAGGCTCGTTTTAAGGGCTGCGGCGAATAAGAAAGGCTAAAAATTTCGCTCTTTAGCTCAGCGTAAAATTCGCCCGAACAAATATCCTCAGCGCTAAGTCCATCAAGCCCCAAAGCCGTGCGCTTTAGCCTTTTTAGCGCGTATTCAAAGGCGCCTGCGGTAAAAATATCCTCTAAACTTAGATCAAACATAACGCCTCCTTGTCATTGCATTTAGCTAGTAAATATCGAGCAAAATGCGCCAATACCGTAATCTGTGGCGAAATTTAAATCCGCTCTGCCTTTATCTTGCCTAGTCCAAAAACCGTGCTTTTACCAACTCCAGTAATTTGAGCGAGTTGTAAAAGCTTTGCTGAGCGCTCATCAAGTCCGAAAACTCGCATCCGTCCGATCACGCCGCCAAATTGCATTTTAGTGTGCTGGCGATTTGAGTAGCGATTGATGTCGTAAAAGTGCAAATCCTGCTCGAAGTGGCGGAATTTTACCTCGAATTTATCTATAGCCTCGCCCGTTATGTTCTCAAATCTCATAGCGGTTTGGCGAATAAAGGACTTAAAGTCGATCTCACGGCGGACGAGGACGTTTTTTTGCTTCATACGAAGCGGAGTAAGAAGCGAAATTTCATAATCGCCCGCAGCAAAATCGGGCGTGAAATTTAGCGGCTCAGGCTCATTTGAAAGTAGAAATTTAGGCTCTACGATTTCGCCGTTTAGAGTAAAATTTGAAAATTTAAACTTGCGCCTACTTACCTCAAGTCCGATTTCTTGCATATTTGCAATAGCGATAGCGACGTAAGGCAGGTAGCGCGCAGCACGCTCAAAAAGTAAAATTTTAAAATCAAAGCTCTTTTGATTAAGATTAATATCGAGCCTAAAATTTGGCGTATCGGATACATTTTCAAAAAATTCATTATACGCGCATTCGCCAAATATATCGCATTTCTCGCAGTTTACACTTACGAAAGGACAGCTCGCCTTTCTAAGAGCGTATCCAAAAGCACCCCTGATCGCCGAGCCGATAAAAGGATGCGAGGGCTTTAAATCGGTGCCGCAAATGCCTAGCTCTAAATATTTAAGCATGAATGACCTTTTGTATTTTTGAGAAAATTATACTATAAAATGAGCTTTTGCATTTTAAAGCGGACGAAATATGCTTGCAATTGTAAGTTTGATAAGAAATTTTACACAGTAAAATTATTTAAAATTTGATCACTCTTTAGAATAAAAAGGTGATCTAAATCGGTTTCATGGATATTGAGAAAGAATAGACCGTCTGAAATTTTTCAGATGGTCTTTTTATTTGTCCTCGCGTAGTGTGCAACTTGTTGCACGAAATATGCTCTTGAAAAGTAACGAGCGTAGCGAAGTTAAAAAATAAGTATATAATTCGTTTCCGAATTTCAGAAAAGAAATTTAGAGAAATTCTCAAGTATTTTGCAGAGGATATAGAAGCATCAAAGATATCAAATTTGACTAAGCGTAAATTTAATGGTGTGCTTGTCAAAATTTGGGTTAGTTTTTAACCCAAATTTTAAAGTCAAGAGTTGTGTAGTGCCGTGTCGCTTTTGGCGGTCTACCGAAAAATCACAATTTAAGATTAAAATTTAAAGGTCGGACTTGCGCCCGACCAGTATCAGAAAGGAGGAGTTAAAATATATAGACCGCGCCGAGCACGATAAACGCTCTTAAGCAAAAGCCGCCCACAAGCACGCCGTATTCGTTATAAACACAGCTTTTTACCTCCTCGCCGCCGTGCGCGCAGATGCTGCCGTCCGCATTCACGCTGCAGCTGCGAAGCATAAATTTACTTCCGCCTAGCAGCGGCAGAGCAAGTCCAAACACGACAAAGCCTATCCAAAACATCGGCGCAAGCGAGCCGCCGACTATCTTCGTTACGCTAGCCATGCCCGCAGCCTCGCTTCTCACGCTCGCAAACAGCGCTAGTACCGCAACGATCTCAAGCGCGACTAACACGACGTGAAATTTATGCGCGCAGTGGCTTAGCCCGTGCCCGGCATTTAACGTAGCGGCGGCGTTCGCACTAAGCCCCGTAGAGATCGCGGAGATCGTAAATAAAATCGGCAGCCACACGCTAGCCCAAAGCGGGATCGCCTTTACGACGTAAAGCAGTAGCCCCGTATATCCCATCACTCCAAGCGCCAAAATAGCTCCGAGCGTGAGCATCATATCGCAAATTTTACCGCTCTTTTTGATCTGCAAAAGCACCAAAACGCTGACTACGATAAAAAACGTAAGTAGATACGTACCTATGCTCATCATCGATACCGGACGCGTATAGAGCTGCAAAATTTTAAGAGGATTTATCGCAGCGCTCGGCGCCAGGTCAAATAGCAAAAGCGCGGTTCCTATTATTACCGCAACGGGTGCTAGCAGAAAGCCGAACTTATAAAACCTCTCGTTTAATGAGCCCAAAAAGCCTTTGTAAGCCAAAGCCGAGCACAAAAACGCCCCGGCGCCTAAACCGCCTAAAAACAAATAGATGACTATGAGCCATCCCCAAGTCGTCTGTACCATTGTCATTCCTTTAAATTTTTAAAAATTTCAGGATCTTTTAGTGCCCTTTTCAGCGCATCAATCTCACTATTTAGGTAGAGATTTAAAAAGCCCCCAAAGTTCTTCCAAACGTCTAAATTTGCGTGCTCGTCGCAGCGAGCGGCAAATTTGCAAAACCACTGCGACGGATGAGCAGCAATAAATTCCGCCTTTTTACGCAAAATTTCGTTAAATTTAGCCTCATCCTCCGCCTTTAGCGCGCTAAAACTTAGAAAATAAAGATATTGTAGCTCGTACCCGATGAAATCGTCGGGAAATTTATCAAGCTGCGCATCCTCGAGCTTTAGCCCAGAGCTCTCGTAAAAGCTTCGCACCTGCATCGTCTTTGCCCCGAACATCGTTTGATAGTCGAAATACACCGACTCGTAAGGCTCGGCTTTGGGGCGCTTAGGACCTACGAAGAGCCTATTGAATTCGTAGCGAATTTCATCAATTAAGCTTGGCTCGCTTTTGCATTCGGCAAATTCGAGGATAAATTTATGTTCTTTAAGCTTAGGCGCAAAATCCTGCGTCAAATTTAAAAGCTCGTCCAAATTTTCACCGGTAAGAGGCACCAAAAATACCTGCCTCAAAAAGTCCTCGACGCAAAGGCTCTGCTTTAAATTACGCATCTTTTTATCCTTAGTGGATAACCTCGTTGCGCTTCATGCGAGGATAGAAGCGGATATTCGGCTTCGTAAAAAAGCGTTTAAAGCCTGGCATCTCTTTCTCCATCCCCGCGCTATCGCTCACGTCGCTATCGACCAGCTTTAGCACGTCGCAAGGACAGCCCGCTACGCACGCAGGCTCCTCGCCGCGCTCGAGCTTCTCGGCGCAGAGGTTGCACTTTTGCGCTTTTCCGTCTTTGCCTTTGGTTATCGAGCCGTAAGGACAGGCGACTAAGCAATATCCGCAGCCGATACATTTATCGTGTAGTGGCTGAACTACGCCGTTTTCGAGCTTAATGTAAGCTCCTACGGGACAAACGTCCATACATGCAGGCTCTTCGCAATGGTGGCACGAATGCGAGATGAAAATTTCCTTTTCGATCTCGTCTTCATGGATGAGTATCATATCGACATGGCGCCAGTTGATGTCGGGGTCTTGGTTGTGATAGACCTGACATGAAATTTCACACGCCTTACAACCTATGCAAAAGTTGTAATCAAATAAAAATCCTTGTTTTCGTTTCATTTTATGCCTCCTGTTTTGCAGCTTTTTTTACTTCGCAAAAGCTTGCGGTATAGGTCGATCCGTTACCCAAATCGCTCACTCCGTCCGAGCAAAGGATGTTTGCTCCAGTGCGAGATTTGGTTACTTTAACCCAGATATTATTCCATGCATAAACGATTCCAGGCTGCATCTGATTGGTCTCGACCGCCGTAAATATCGCCGTACCCTTTTCATTCGTGGCTTCAACCGTATCGCCCTCTTTGATACCGCGCGCCAGCATATCCTCGCGCGTCATAAATAGCTCGGCGTTGCCCTTTACGATGACGCGTTTTAGGATGTAAGGCATATTGCCCCAGTTTGAGTTGTCCTGAAGCTGCGTGCCCGGCGTCATAAAATAAAGCGGATACTTTTTCAAATAATCTTTGCCGAAATTTTTATGTTTTTCGTAGTAATCCCAATCATCGTCAAGATCGATTACCGGGTGGTAGCCTGCGTCCTTGAAAGCTTCGGAGTAGAGCTCACACTTGCCGCTTTTAGTGCCGAATACCAGCTTGTCCTTCGGCGCATAAGGGTAGTAAGGGAACTGATCTTTCATCGTCTCAGGCGTTCTAAACGGTTTGATCCAACCTACGCTTTTTAGTTTTTCGTAAGTGATATTTTGCTTTTTGGCAAATTCCGTATCCAAAAACCTTCTGCAAACCGTCTCGCTATCCCAGTCAAAGCACTCCTCGGTATATCCCATCGCCTTGGCTAGAGCGTTAAAAAATTCCAAATTCGTCTTGGCTTCGCCCAGCGGCTTGACGCTTTGGGCGTTGTAGCAGACGTAGCCCGAAATTTGATCGTTTTGAATATCTTCGCTCTCCATAAAGGTAACGCCCGGCAATACGTAGTCAGCGTAATCGCAGGTGTCGGTATCGTAAGGATCGATGACTACCAAGAAAAAATCGTCGTCCATCACGCGTTTTTTGATTAAATTCGTATTGGGCGCCGTTACCATCAAATTCGAGTTGTAGTTGATACAGGCTCGAATTACCGTATTTATCGGCTTACCTAGATAGGTCGGATTTTCCTTTTGGATACCTTTGCCAAATTCTATATAGCTTATTTGCTGGCGCTCTATCTTTTTGCCTTCCGCGTCTTTCGGCGAAAGATCTGGCATGCAGTTATCGAAGTTAAAGCAGCCCTTTACGTGCACGTAAGCCCAAAATAATCCGCCGCCAAGTTTTGTAAGGCAACCCGTAAGTACCGGCAAGAAGGTAACCGCGCGCACCAGCCTTGCGCCGTTAAAGTGTCTTTGTCCGCCGTCGCCGTGCATAATGGCAGGCGCTTTGGCGTGGGCGTATTCTCTCGCGAAAACTTTGATTTGATCGACGCTTGCGCCGCACATATCGCTTAGTTCGCCGTAGGTGTAGAGCGAGCATTCATGTACTAGATCTTCAAAGCCGGTTGTATATTTTTCTACAAATTCATGATCGTATAGATCTTCTTCTATCAAAAATTTGCAGACCGCTAGACAAAATGCCGGATCGCTCGAAGGCTTTAGCTGGATAAACATATCGGCTTGGTTTGCGAGCGGAATTCTGATCGTATTTATGACGATAATCTTGCCACCTCGTTTTTTGACGCGGTGGGCAAATCTGATCCAGTGCACCGCCGTGTAGGCTTCGTTTGAGCCCCAGCTGATATACATATCGCTCTCATCGACTTCCAGCGCGTCTTTTGAAAAGTCCGTGCCGATAACGCTCGGCGTGCCCGCATAGCGCGGCCAGTCGCATGGATTGCGCACAAGCCTCGTAGCGCCGTATTTTTCAAAGAAATTTCCCGGCGCGATCGTCTTTGAGATATGCCCTTCGTTGCCCGAATAGACAAATTCCGTCAGCGCCTCGCCGCCGTATTTTGCCTTGATCTCGGTTAGCTTTGCAGCTATCTCTTTTAGCGCTTGATCCCAGCTGATGCGCTCCCATTTGCCCTCGCATTTTTTACCGACGCGCTTCATCGGATACATTATGCGATCGGCGTTGTATAGATGCATCGCGTAGGTATGACCTTTGACGCAGACCGTACCTTGCGTTAGAGGGTGCTTCGGATCGCCCTTGATGCTAACCATCTTGCCGTCTTTGATCTCTGCGATCATCGAACAGGCATCGCGGCAGTTTCTAGGACAGGTGAGATAGTGATACTCTACGCCCTGCTCGTTTTTATAGGATTTCGGTTTAAAATCCACCTCAAACTGCTCCATACCAAATAGGCTTGGAGAGGCTCCCGCCGTAGCCAGAGTCGCTCCCGCGCCTTTTAAGAAAGAACGTCTTTGCATCTCTTCTCCTTAAATGTGGGCTTTATTTCATATCGTATATGAAAACCTTATTTTCTTTGCCTTCGCGCGAAAAAACATAAAATTTGCCGTCCTTCACCGCAAGCGCTCTCGCGTTTGCCGCTCCGCTAAAACTATACGCATCCTCAATTGTATGAGTTTGCAAATTTAGCTTTAAAATGGTCGAGAAATTTTTACTCAAAAGATAAACGGCATCAGGCTGAGCATCGATGCCCGTGACATAGTATTCGCCTAGGCTCCTGCTCTCTTTTAGCTTTAAATTTGAGCCGATTTGCGGAATAAATTCCTCCAAAATCATCTTGTCGTCGCCGTCAAACACCGCCACGCTCCAATAATCTCTCACGTCGTTAGGTACGGACGCAATGATAAATTTATTCGCAGCCGCGTCGTAATCCCAGCCGAGGATATATTGCTGCTTCGCTCGAAGCGTGGAGAAGCGCCCTTTGTTACCGAGATCGTTTAGCTTCCATTTATCCCAGCCCTCGGTTAAGTGCCTCCACTGGCTGTTTTGCTCCTCTGCACTAAGCCCGTCCGCAGGCTCATAAAAGACGAAGGTTTTATTAAAGCTTATCATGCCGAGCTCATTTTTATACCACGTAGCACCCACGGTCGCCTCCATCTCCATTATAAAATGGCGATCGTGCTTGCCGTATCTAAGCGGCTTTAAATTTTCGTCCGCAACGTAAAATTCGTTATTTTTAGAAACCAGTGCGAACTGCTTTTTATCTGCGTCGTAGTCCGCTCCCGTAATCGGCGCATCGTTTTGCAAGCTTAAGCTTACTTCCGCACTCGGTGCACCGAGCTCCTTCACGCCTTCAAGTGCACCTGCTTTGCTATCGAGATTAAACTCAAACCCAAACGCCAGAGCCGCTAGCGCCGTAAAAATCATCAGCTTTTTCATCTTTTTGCTCCTTAGTTTGGCAGATCCGGAAGCTCCGGATTCCAATCAAATCTAAAATCAAGCGCACTTTGCCAGTGATCTTTTTCCCAAAACCATTTGGCGGGATCAAGACTTAATCTAGCCGGCGTGCTAGAGCCCAGATACGGCGGCGGGCCTGAGACGATGAAAGCCTGTGCGCAGTTTGCGGCGATGATGACGATGAAGATTAAATTTGCAATCTTGCCCAGAGGCAGATAGCGCAAAAACTCGCCGTATTCGCCGCTCGTGCTCTTTTTCATTATCTCGCCCAAATTTTTGCTACATAAAAATATAACCGCCAAAAACGCGATCACGCAAAAATCCACGACGACGACCCAAAGCTGCGTGTGCGCGCCTAAAATTTCAAGTCCGAAGCCCTGCTTTATGTCGAGATAGCCCCCGAACGTCCCATCAAGGCTATAATGGATAAAGCCGTTGAACATCCCCCAGCAAGCCATTAGCAAAAGCGCCGCGACGTAGCCGGGTCTTAGACCATATCTAAGGATAAAAAGCGCGATAAGGCTGATGGCTATCATCGTGATCCTCTCCGCCCAGCACATTACGCACGGGCTATCTCCCATACCAAAGCCTAGTATCAAACAAGCTATGCCGACCGGGAGCGCCACGAGGGCGATGATGGCTAGCGACATTAGATTGAAAAATCCTCGCTCGGCGGCGGGAATTTGATTTTGTTCTAAATTTTGCATATCGCCCTCCTAAAAGTTGCCTACCGGCACGACTACCCATAAATTTACGTAAAATTCCAGTGCGATCAATATCGCGCAGCCAGCTGCCGCGCAGCCCGTAGCTAGATTTTTCCTCTGCGGCTTAAAATATAATATAAGCCCGCTGATCAAAAATAGCGTCAAAATAAGAAATTCCATTTCAAACCGTCCTTTCTTAATAAAATTTAATCCTAAGCATGCTTATTCTTAAAGAAATAATATAATTTTATTTATTAATTCTAGTTTAAAAAATAGATTTTTTTGTTCATATTAAATTTTTTGTATAAAATTTTCCTACCAAAAATATATTTTTATAAATTATTCTATTATATTTAAGCTATTATTAAAGATATGGCTAAAATTTTATAAATTATTTTACTCGCTAATATTTTTTATCCTTAAGATAAAATTTAAAACAACTTAAACAAATATTGTGTAATATTTCAACAAAATTTTAACCTAAGGCGAAATATGGAAAATATATTTTTAGAATCTTACGACGTATTTAAGGTATCGAAAAATGCGAGCAAGCTAAAAATTTACAACGACTTTTTAAGAGACAACAAAAGATACTCAGTAACGCGCTGCTACTATGTCATAGTCGTGGATAATACATTTTTGACCTACTCGCATTTGATGATTTATGAGGAGCTGCTTTATCTTCTGTATTCGCAGAACAAGCTAAAAAACGGCGATTTTTCGTTGACGCTCAAAAAATCGGAGCTCGCGAAAAAATTTAAGACCGATATCACCAAAAGCGCGACCGAGACGATAAAGCGCTTCTATGAGATGAAACAAGTCAAAATCACTATTTTCGTAAAAGACAAAGTCGAAAAACAGATGAATATCATAGAACGCATCGACGCGCCGCAGAGCGAAAAATACGGAGACATCCCCGACGAGATCAATATCTCGCTAAATTCCGAGTTTGTGCGGCTCTACCGCTGCGCGTATCTGGATAAGATCGAGTATTTAAATAGCTTCGATATCGAGCAGGGCAGCTTCATCCGCTACTTTATGCAGCACGAGCTGGACGGCGGCGTAAAAAGCTCTGCGATCATCGATAAAATGGGCGTTACGACCTATCTACCCTTCACTTATAAAAAGCGCTTCGAACAAGAGATCGCGAGAGTGAGCTTTTACTATAAAAACGAGAAATTTTGCATAAAAGACGGCTTCGTCGTCATCGAAAACCACGAAAACAAGGTGATAGATAATCAAAACGCGTCGATTGAGCTTTTCGGCGCGATATACGAGCAGATAACGCAAAACTGCACCAAATCCGTTACGCTAAATGAGCAAAATTTAGCGAAGTATTACGCGCGCTTCGGCAGGTTTGAGACGAGCCAGACGGTGTTTAAAATTTTAAGCAATATGGAGCTCATGCTAAATCAATCGATGCAGAAAGAAAACGCGAAGATTGCCTGTTTTTCACACTTTTTTGAAAGTATCGTTTGTAAAAACGGCGGGGAATTTGAAATTTTGATCGAGCTGAATCAAAAGGGTTTTGAGTATATCGTATCGCGCAGCGCAAATTTGGACTTTTGGAACGTCGAAGCCGCAGACTATGGACTCACGCCGTATCCCGTAAATAGCTGTGCGACAAACGGCAAACTGGGATAAATTTAAGAGGGCAAATTTAAAATTTAGCCGCAAAACGCGTGAGCGCGCCCGCCGCACCTAGGACAACTCGCGGGCAAAATTTTAAAAATTTACTCCTGTGTCCTTAGCTCGGCGATGAGCCCGTCAAGCTCGCCGCTATTTTGCGCGCTCAAAAGCCGCTCGTTTATAAGCCGCATTTGCACCGAAAATTCGCTACCAAGCATATCCGCGACGAAATTTTCGCTCTCGCTCTCATCCGTCACCGGATACATATCGCGCCAGATGTCGGTTATCCACCAGCCGCACTTCGAGACGCAGGTAAAGTCCTTCAAAACGCCCATCTTTAGCTTCATCATCACTTCGTCGGTTTGCTTGATCTCGCTTGCGACGAAGTCCTTGTGGATGCCGTCTAGACAGGTAAAAATGCGGTGTCCTAGACTCTGGACGCTGTTTTCGGAGCAGATCCTAAACTGAAGGACGCTATCTTTAAAATTTAGATCGGATAAGCAGATTGGATGCTTTTGAGTAAAATTCGGAAACGAATCAAAGCTCCTATCGTCGATGCTAAGCGCCCAGCTCGAGTTTGGATTTTTGCGGGCGAACTCGCCGAAACTTAGTCTGATAAATTCTTTATGGCTTAGCTCTTCGGCGGTGAAAAAGTCGTAGTTAGCGCAGTTTGCAGCTTTAAAATCTTTAAATTTCATGATCCCTCCCGTAAAATTTTAGCAAAAAGTATCGAGTGCGTAATTTTACCATTTGCTTTTAAGAATTTATAAATATTTATTTTCGAATCTAAACAAATACAAAGCCAAACTATAGAAATTTTTTTGTAAAATAATAAATATATTCGAAAGGCGGCGCGCTTTTCGGTATCGTAAAAGACGCTTGGGCGCGAAATAATGTTTTGGTGTCAAGAGAGAGACTTGAACTCTCGACCTCCGGCTTATGAGACCAGCGCTCTAACCAGCTGAGCTACCTTGACACGCGAAAAGAAATGGCAAGTATAGCTAAATATTCTTATTTTTAATTGAAACACTTTAAAAGGAGAGAAAATGAATGCGGCTTTGATTTTATTAGTCGTCATAGTTTTGTTAGTTTTGGCGTTAGTAGGCGTTTATAACTCGTTCATCGCCAAGCGTAATCAAGTGCGAAATATCGCTTCCACCGTCGATACGCAGCTTAAAAAACGCTACGACCTAATCCCCAATCTAGTTAGCGCCACGCGAGAATATATGAGCCACGAAAGCGCAGTACTAACGCGCGTTAGCGAACTTCGCTCGCAAGCGATCAATGCGGCTTCTAACGCGGACAAATTTAAGCTAAATAGCGAAATTTCGTCTCTTTTGGGGCAAATCCGCATTGCGGTAGAGGCGTATCCAAACCTGAAAGCTAACGAATCGTTTGCCAAGCTACAAAACGCGTTAGGCGAGTGCGAGGAGCAGATCAGTGCTGCACGCCGCGCTTATAACGGCGCCGTTACAGTTTATAATAACGCCTGCGAGATGTTTCCTACTAACATCATCGCCAGCGTTTTCAACTTCGCTAAAGCGGAATTTTTCGCCGCTAGCGAGCAAGAAAAGCAAGCCCCGAACGTCTCTGAGCTTTTCAAAAAATAGGCGCGAGACGTAGAAAATTTGCGATGAAATTTTAAAATTTCATCGCAAATGGCTCCAAACGCCGTGAGTCTAAATTTATAGTGAATAAAACGGATCACGCGCAAAGAGCGCGTTCTTAAAAGAGACTTGCCGCACCCTGCGTACTCATCATCTTGTTTGAGATATCTTGCGGCATGCGGTACTGAGAATTTTAACAATAAAATTTTACGGTGCAATGCCAAATTTTAAAAGTCTAAATTTCGCAGTGTAAATTTTCGTTAGCTTGCCGCAGGCGTTACTTGCGCAAACGGCAGCAAAAAGTAACGCCTCGTTAGTCGTGAGTAATTTTACAAATTTGCGCCTCGGTTGCGACTGCGAGGTCTTTCGGCGCAAGAGCGATCTGTTTTCCGCGCACGCCCGCGCTAACGTAAATTTTCTCCTGTGTTAACGCCTTTTCATCGATGAAGGTGCGAAAGTGCTTTTTCATCCCAAGCGGCGAGCAGCCGCCCCTGACGTAGCCCGTGACCTTTTGCAAGTCCTTCAAATCCATTAGCTCGCAACGCTTCGCACCGCAGATGTGCGCGAGCGCCTTGAGATCTAGATTTAGATCGCCCTGCAGGCAGGCCACGACGTATTCGCAATCCGCCATGCAGACTATCGTTTTATAAACCCGCTCGATAGCCTCGTTCACGCTGTTTGCTACGTGCACCGCGTCTAAATTTAAAGGATCAACCGCATATTCTTTGATCTCGTAGGAGATTTTCAAACCGTCCAGTACGCGCGCGGCGTTCGTCTTTGAGCTCATTTTGCCTCTTTATTTAAAATTTAATAGCGGATTTTGTTTTCTTTCAGAAAATCGCGCAGATCTTCGTATTCGCTTTGATCGAAATAGCGCCATTTGCCGGGCTTTAGCGTCCCAAGCGTCATTCTGCCGAATGCCGTGCGCTTAAGCTCCACGACGTCCAGATCGAAATAGCCGAAAAATCTACGCAGCTCGCGGTTTTGGCCCTCGTTGATGATCGCCTTTATCTTCGTATAGCCGCCGCTGCTAGGCATTATGCGGTAGCCCAAAAAGGGCTTAAATTCCATCGATTTAATCTTGCTTTTGGCGTGCGCGCCCTTGCTCGCGTCTGCGGCGAAAAAACCCTCTCGGATCGCCGTTACTACCTCGTCCCCTACCTCGCCTTTTACCTTTAGATAGTACTCTCGCTCGATGTCGCTGTTCATCAGCGCCGTGGCGATCGCCGGTGCATCGGTTAGTAGCAAAAGCCCTTCGCTTGCGAAATCCAAACGCCCTACGCTAACAAATCTACTAAACCCCTCCGGCAAGCTATCGTAGATCGTCCGCCTGCCGCGATCGTCCTTTTTAGTAACTAACTCGCCTTTAGGTTTGTTATAGACAATCATCGTAAATTCCGTCTTTGGCTTGATGAGGCGCGAGCCGATGCGGATCTTCTCCTCACCGCTAACCTCTATAAAATCGCTAACGACGCGGCCGTTAATGCTAACCTTGCCCTGCTTAATCAGCTCGTCCGCCTCACGGCGTGAGTAGCCGGTGTTATGAGAGATAAATTTATTCAGACGCATCTTTTGCATTATTTTAGCCCCAGACTCGTTAGATCATGGATATGCAAGATCCCCGCAGGCACGCCGTTTTCGACCACGGGTAGGACTTGGATTTTAAATTGCTCGATCAAATTTAGCGCGTCTATTGCGAGCATATTTTTATCGTCCAGCATTTTAGGATTTTTGGTGGCATATTTTAGCGCGCCGTCATTGATGTCAAAATCCTCTCGCATCAGCGCGCGGCGCAGATCGCCGTCGCTCAAGATCGCCTCAAGCGCGCCCTTTTCGTTTACTAACAAGACGGTGCCGAGCTTTCCGTGCGTCATAACGTCGATAGCTTGTTTTAGGCTGGCGCTACGGCTTGCGACCGGTAAATTTTTGCTTTGCATCACGTCTTTTACTTTGACGAAAAGCCGCTTGCCGAGGCTGCCGCCCGGGTGGAAATTTGCAAAATCTTCTTTGCCAAATCTACGCTGTCTCATCAAACAGATCGCTAACGCATCGCCCAAACCGAGCGTTAGCGTAGTAGAAACCGTCGGCGCGGCGCCGAGCGGGCAGGCCTCTTTGACAATGCTAAGGCTTATGAACTCGTCGCAAACCTTGCCGAGCGAGCTGTTTTTATCGCGCGCCATCGCGATGATCTTCACGCCGAAGCGTTTGAGGTGTGGCAAAATTCTAACCAGCTCCTCGCTCTCGCCACTAAAACTGATCGCAAGCACCATATCGTCCTTGCCGATCATACCCAGATCGCCGTGCAGCGCCTCGGTAGGATGGACGAAAAACGACGGCGTGCCGGTGCTGGCAAGCGTCGCAGCGATCTTAACGCCTATATGGCCGCTCTTGCCTACGCCGGTGACGATCACCTTGCCCTTGCAAGCCAGGATCAAGTTTACAGCTCGCTCAATTTCGCCGCCGATAAGATCCGCATGCCGCAAAAGCTCCGCCCCTTCGAGCCTCAGCACTTCTCGTGCCGTATCTAAAATTTCACTCATTTAACCTTCTTTTTAAAATTTGCTTTCATTTTGCGCCTCTTTGCGCCGTGCCTAAATTTGCGCTAGTCAAAATTTCGCACCTTTAAAATTTATGCCATAAAATTCTAACCTACAAAATCGCGCGCCGCCCTGCCCGCTTGCCGCGGGCTTGCTAGATGCTCTTTAAATTTTGCTTTACGCCGAAATTTTGCGCTCGAAATTTTACTAGCTGCTTTAAAATTTCGCGCTGCAAGACCTGCTAATGCCGCTTTGAAATTCCACGCTGCAAAGCCCGCTCACATCGCAAAATTTCACGCCCGAGCGCTAACCGGCGCCATTAAAATTTCACTCGACCGCCGCAGATCAAAGCCTCCTTGCGCGCTAAATTTAGCCGCGCTTACATCAAATAAATCACCGGCACAATGGTCGGATATTTTTTGATCTTTCTAAAGATGTGCTTTCGCACGGCCTGGCGAATCTTGCCTTCCAGCGCCCAGTGATCGAGCAAAATTTCATCTTTTAAATTTGCTAAAAACTGCTCGATGATGCCCTGCATCTCCTTGGTAAAGTGCGCCGTTTGATTATCGGCGACGAGCCCGTAGGTGATGACGCGCGTCTGGATGAGCCTCTTTTCGTTTTTGTCGATCTGCGCGATGATTACCGCGACGCCCGCATCGGCTAAATTTTGACGGTGCTTGACTATCTCGTCGGAGATCTGCTTGTTGATCTGATTATCGATAAAGACTTTGCCCGTCTTGACGGTCTTGACGCGCTTTAGATATTTTTCGCAAACCTCCATCTGATCGCCGTCGTTCATCAGATAGATATTTTTCTCCTCGATGCCGCACTCCATCGCAGTTTCTTTGTGCTTTACGATGTGGTTGTACTCGCCGTGCACGGGTAGGAAAAATTTCGGCTTTATCAGGCGCAGCATAAGCTTTTGCTCCTCGATCGAGGCATGCCCGCTTACGTGTATCTCGCTGAAGTCCTGATACGCGACCTTTGCGCCGCTTTTTAGCAGGTAGTTAAGCACAGTCGAGACGCTGCTTTCGTTGCCGGGGATCGCTTTGGCGCTGATGATTACCTGATCGGTGGATTTGATTTTAATGTATTTGTGCTCGTCCGTCGCCATACGGTACAGCGCACTCATCGTCTCGCCCTGCGAGCCGGTAGTAACGATTAAAACCTCATTATCGGGGTATTTGGAGACCTGATCGGCATCGACGAAGATCTTTTTGTCTAAATTTACATAGCCGAGCTCCATCGCGGTAAATAAATTTCGTTCCATGCTTCGTCCGATGACGCAGACCTTGCGGCCGTATTTTACGCCGCGCTCGATAGCCTGATAGACGCGGTGGATGTTTGAGCTGAAGGTGCTCATTATCACGCGCCCCTTACAGCTTGAAAATATCGTATCAAAGGTCTTTCCTACCGAGCTTTCAGACTTTGTGATCCCCTCTTTGTGCGAGTTCGTGCTATCGCTCATCAAAAGCATAACTCCGCGATCGCCGTAATACGCAAGGCGGTTCAGATCGGTCGGATAGCCGTCAATCGGCGTGTGGTCGATCTTAAAATCGCCCGTGTGGATGATCGTGCCCGCCTTCGTCGTGATCGCAAGCGCGCTTGCATCGATAATCGAGTGCGTTATGTGGATAAACTCGACCTCAAAATCGCCGATCTGATAGAGCTGGCGCTTCTGCACGGGGCGGAAGTAGCTACGCTCGGCTTTTAGGCCGTGCTCTTCAAATTTATTGCTTATCATCCCCAAAGGAAGCGGCGTAGCGTAGATCGGGAATTGAAATTCTTTGAAAAAATATGGCATCGCGCCGATATGATCCTCATGCGCGTGGGTGATAATGATGCCTTTGATCTTGTTTTTTATCTTGCGAACATAATCGAAGTCGGGGATTAAAATGTCCACGCCAAGCATACTCTCCTCCGGAAAGCTCATGCCCACATCGACGATGATCGCACTCGTATTGGTCTCAAAAACGGTCATATTCGCGCCGATCTCGCCCAGTCCGCCAAGCGGCGTGATACGCACCGTCTCATCGCTGCGATTAGCGTCTTTAAGCGGGTGCAGGCGCTCCTCGTGGATCAGCTTGTTTTGCGCGATCGCATCGTCCATCGCCTTTTGCCACGGCTCGTTGCCAGTAAGACTTTTTGGCATATTTGAGCGCTTTTTATGCTTTTTCTTTTTCTGAGCGTCTGCGGAGCTTGCATCGTCTGCGGCGCTAGAATTTGCGCCTTTTGCGCTGCTGCTATTTGATTTTGCACGACCGTCGCGGTTTAAATTTGAACCGCCCGCGCCGTTTTCGTTGTTTTTTGGGTATGCGCCGCCGAAATGCGCACCATTCGCGCCGTTTGAATGCACGGCGTTTGAACCGCCATTTGACGAGCCACCCACAGAATTCGATCCGTTGCGGGAGCCGTTTTTTGGACCCTGTGAAGGAGCGGAATTTTGCCCGTTTTTCGCGCCTTTATTTTTGCGGGAGCCGTTTTCATGCTCGCCGCCGAATTCCGCGCCGCCCGCAGAGCCCTCACTCGCGATAGATTTTTTTAGATTTTCCTTGCGTTTTTTGTAGCGATTGCTTTTTTTGAGTCGTTCGACGCCGTTTTCATTTCTGTTTTCTTCCATCTTTTACCTTTAAATTTTTAAAAATTTCTAAAAAAAGGGTGGAATTTAACTCGTGCGCCCGAGCCGTGGGCGGAATTTTCAAATTTAAAAAGATCTCTTCGGCTAAGTCTCTATCAAATTTTGCGCTTAAATTTTTAATAAGCGTCTTTCGCGGCGCGCTGAAAGATACGCGTAAAAAGCTTTTAAATTTCTCGTATTCATCGAGATTTTGGAAGCGGGCACAACTTGTTACGCCGAGGCTGTCTGCGTTTATCTTGGCGCCGGGCTTAAAATTTTTGCCTTTTACGAGCCTAATCACCGATGAGGTCACCTTCGGCGCGGGCTCGAAGCAGCCGGGCTCAACGTCAAACAGAAGCTCGCAACCGCCCGCAAGATCGGCCAGGATCGAAAGAGAGCTAAAATCGTTCTGTCCGGCTTTGGCGCAGAATTTTAAAGCGACCTCCTTTTGGATCATCACCAAAAATCCGCCGCATAGCTCATCGTCGATCGCCTGCAAAATCATCTTTGTAGCGACGTAGTAGGGCAAATTTGCGACTAAAAAATATTCGCCGCATTCAAGTCCCCGCTCCTGCCAAATCCGCAAAGCATCGCCCAAAACCAGTTCAAGCTCGCCGCCAGCGATCTGCTGTGCAAATTTAGCGCTTAAAATTTGATATAAATCTTCATCTATCTCGAAACTTTTTAATCTGTAAAATTCCAAAAGCTTACGAGTTAAATCACCTAAGCCAGCCCCGATCTCAACGACATTCTGTACATTCTCGGGAATCGCTTGGATGATCTTGCTTAAAACGGCTTCGTCTTTTAAAAAATTTTGCCCGAACTCTTTTTTCGCCCTAATCATCGCGAGAGTCTAGCCAAATTTTACTTATAAAGTCATTATGTTAAGTAAAATTTGGCTAAAATCATAAAAAATTTTATTCTAAAGGGCTGCTTTGAATAGATTTGCAAAACGCATAATCCCGTGCCTAGACGTCAAAGACGGACGAGTAGTAAAGGGCGTAAATTTCGTAGGTCTCGTGGATGCGGGCGATCCGGTGCAGGTCGCCAAACGCTACAACGAGGAGGGTGCGGACGAGCTGTGCTTCCTCGACATCACGGCGTCGCATCTGGGGCGCGATACGATCGTGGACGTCGTAGAACGGGTCGCGCGCGAGCTTTTTATCCCGCTAACAGTAGGCGGCGGTATCCGTACGATCGACGATATCTCGCGTCTGTTAAACGTCGGCTGCGATAAAATCAGCCTCAACTCAGCCGCGATCAAAAATCCAAATTTGATAGACGAAGCGGCGAATAAATTCGGCTCGCAGTGCGTCGTGGTCGCGATCGACGCGAAACGAAATTCTAGTGAAATTTCGCACGGCAATTTATATGGCGCGGCGAGGAATTTGAGCGAGAGTTTGCACGACGGCGCACGAAATTCGGACGCGAATTTACGCAATGAGGCGCGGAATTTTGGAGAGATCTCACGCGGCTCGCAGGATGAAATTTTAGCTGGGAACGGCGAGCCTTGCGGCTATAGCGTTTTTATAAACGGCGGTAGGCTAGATACCGGCAAAGATGCACTTGCCTGGGCAAAAGAGGCGCAGGAGCGCGGTGCGGGCGAAATTTTACTCACGTCGATGGACTGCGACGGCGTTAAAAACGGCTTTGAGTTAAATTTGACGCGGATTTTTAGCGAGCTTGATATCCCCGTGATCGCAAGCGGCGGTGCGGGCAAAATGGAGCACTTTAAGGACGCATTTTTAGCGGGCGCAGACGCATGCTTGGCAGCATCAATCTTTCACTTTAGAGAGATCGAAATTAAGGCGCTAAAAACGTATCTGCAGGAGCAAGGCATCGAAGTGAGACTGTAAATTTGGTCAGATTTATACCGCAGGGTTGAAACTTAGCCGCCAAAGCGACCAAATAATTAATTTTATTTCAGCCTTTATTATCTTGCAAGTTTTTTGCAAGCATCGTTTTTGCTTAGATAAAATTTATTCGTTTTAGCTAAATCATAAGCTTTTTTATGATACTTTTACATCTTCTACCCGCCACCTGCACTGCTACCATTATGAAAGGTAAGAGTACAGCTCTCATAGATATTTGCTTAAATTGATTTTAATTTCACCCGATACTTTACGACGAAAAAATTTCAAAATTTAGCCTTAAATTTATCGTCATTTTGCTATGATTAGTGAAAAATAATGAAAGCGTGAATGCGTAAATGATAATCTCTGCCGGACGAAATGAAATTTTTGATTTTGCCCTGCCCATGGGCGTAGGGCTAGTGGATATGAGTATAAATTTGACTAAATTTTTATGCGAAAATAGAAAAAATTTGCCGAGCGAGATCATTTTCGTGGGTTCTGCGGGGCTATACAAAGAGGGTAAAATTCTAAAAATTTATGAAAGCAGATCGGCTGTAAACTGCGAAATATCAGCGCTTTATGAACTTTCATACTCTCCGATTAACTATGAAATTATAGCTAGGGATTCTGCCAATGTTTCATATGAAACAATAACTAATAGCTCAACTTTTATCACGACCGATAAAAAATCCGCGTTAAAATTCTTTGAGCGAGGTTATTTTTTAGAAAATATGGAATTTTTTGCGGTTCTCAAGGTAGCACAAAAATTTCAAATTCCCGCTTACGGAATTTTTTGTGCGACGAATTTTTGTGATTCAAATGCTCACACGGATTTTTTAAAAAATCACGCCGCTGCAAAAGAAAATTTAACTAAATATCTAAAAACTAAGGCATTAATTTGAAAAACATCTTTGATTTTACGATGAAAGAGCTTGAAAATTTCGTCGAACCAAAATTTAGAGCCAAACAAATTTACGAATGGATTTACAAAAAGAATGTGGACGACTTTACACAAATGCTAAATCTACCAAAAGAGATCCGTCAAAGCTTAGCTCAAAATTTTTATTTAGATCCACTTGAATGCGTCAGATCCGAAACAAGTAGTGATGGCAGTATCAAATATCTTTTCTCTCTCAAAGACGGCAAGACGATCGAAAGCGTTCTGCTACCGATGAAGGATGAGCTGCGAGATGAAAACGAAAAAATTATAAGACACGCGCGCTACTCAATCTGCGTAAGTTCGCAAGTAGGTTGCAAAATCGGCTGTAGCTTCTGTCTGACAGCAAAAGGTGGCTTCGTACGGAATTTAACTCCAGGCGAAATCGTGGCTCAAATTTGGCTCATCAAGAAAATGAACGCGATCCCGTACGAGCGCCGCGTCAATGTCGTATATATGGGGATGGGCGAACCGCTTAATAACCTAGACAACGTTGCCAAAGCCGTGCAAATTTTAAAAGAAAACGATGGACTCGCCATAGCGCCGCGTCGCCAAACGATAAGTACGAGCGGACTTTCTACGCAGATAAAAAAGCTTGGCGAAATGGATCTTGGCGTGCTACTCGCGATCTCGCTGCACGCAGTGGACGACAAACTGCGTGAAAAACTAATGCCGATAAATCGCGCCTACAATATCGCATCGATCATGCAGGCGGTGCGCGAGTTCCCAATCGATCTGCGAAAGCGCGTAATGTTTGAATACCTCATGATCGATGGGGTAAATGACCGCTCAAGCGATGCTAAAACGCTAGTGAAGCTTCTGCACGGCATCCGCGCAAAAGTAAATCTGATCTATTTTAATCCGCACGAAGGCTCGAGCTTTGGCAGACCAAGCCCCGAAAATATGGTGAAATTTCAAGACTATCTATGCGCGCACGGCATTACTTGCACGATCCGCCAGAGCAAGGGGCTAGATATCAGTGCGGCGTGCGGACAACTCAAACAAAGAAACGAGCAGGGTAAAATTTTAGATCAAAATGGCGCCAATATGAATAAAATTTTAAAAAAATAGAAAAAAATTTGATATTTCTAGATCACAAGGCAAATCGGCAAAAAATTTATAACGAAGTAGCAATGGACGCACAAAAGATAATGGATGAGATCGGCGTTTTCTTGGACAGATCGCTGCTTAAAAAATCCAAGATTACAAAGGTGGAAATTATCCGCTTTATCGAGGCAAAATGGGCGGAGGCGCAGACGATGAGAAATACCGCATCTACGCCTCATACATCTATCGGCGCGCATGGTGAATGAATACAAATGGGCGGGCGACACCCCAAATATGCTGCGCTGGCTAGGTGAGATGGACAAGCACGCCAGAAGTAATAAAAATCCGCCCTACGTGAGCGATTATTGCAAGGGCGAGTGCCGCCTCGAGTGCGGCGCAGAGCAGGAGGTGCTTAAATTTTTGCGCAAAAGTTACGAAGCGGATGAGGAGTATCTTTTCACCCGCAGCCCAAAGGTCGCGGAGTTTTTTAATGCACATCTTGCGGAGCCTAAAATTTTGCCAAAATTTGAAGATGAGGAATACGAGAACTTTAGTTTCCCGCTGCGGCTGGAGTATTTCGGCAAAGCTTTAGAGCAAGAAGGCGAGTTTTGCTGCACCTTTTTAGATGAAGACGGCGAGGAGACGGACAAGCCAAATCGCGCATAATCGGACGTACTAGAGTTTCTAAAACAAAATCAGGAAGAAATTTTAACGGGCATCTTAAGCGAAATTTTAAAAAACTACCTAAAATGGCAGGAGATCTACGACTATCCGAGCAAAGCGAAAAGCAATTTCATGCCTGACGTCGCTACGCCGCAGGAGCTTAGCGAACTATTGGAGCTGCAAAATATCTATATCCTAGACGGCGCGAAAATCGGCTTTCAGTTTAGCTGCTCGTGGGACATGGAGCACGGTCTAGGCGTGATGACGCGCAAAGGCGAAGTCATTAATATCGGCGAAGCAGAAGTGGCGTTTATGGCTATTTGAAAAAATAAACCAAATTTTAAAGTATAAAACAAATTTTTATAGTTACTTTTAGGCTAAATTTTACGCATTTTTTTATCACTTTTACCATATGCAAATACAAGAAGCCAAAATAATAAAAATTAACTGCCGCGTCTTAATCTTACACACATCTTACCGATCAAATTTCGCACTAATTTGCAATTATGATTATATAAATGAATGGGTGTAGAATTTTAGCGATACAATGAGAAATATCGCATCTCTTCTCTCACTTTGACATTTATAAAGTTTCTCTCATATTGGTTATATATTGCTATCCGGATTTTAAATTTACGTACCATTAAACTCGCGATTATGCCAAAACAAACACTGAAATCATCCATAAATTCCTTCTAATCTACCCTTGGCATTTCGAATTTTCATAGAAATTAACAATTACAATCCAAGTCTCATGCCAATATCTTGCGATATTTCTATTGTTTGTTTTTGTTCTATGCTACGGTCTATACCCAAACCAAGCATCCTCTTGCAATATTCCACAAAAGAAGCAACTACCGTTTTGCTCCCTATGCTTGCTATCAATGCCGAGCTTTCTAAATTAACAGAGCTTCCCGCCCCGTCCTTTTGCTTAAATATAAAATTGGCGTATTCGTCAAATTCTCTTTTAAATATTCCATATTCTTTATTGCATTTTTTAAAAGAATCAACATCGGATTTAAAATCTTTTATACTACCGCCCAACTTATCTTGAAACATCCAATATTTATGCGCTCTGAGCTCAAATTTACCGTAATTTTCGCTACCGAAAATAAATATATGAAACCCGTTGTCTAGCCAAGCTGAATTATGTGCTTTTATAGCTGTAACGCTTTTTCCCAATATAGCCATCGCAAAATAAAATCGTCTTAAAATTTTCAAATGACCATAGATGAGAAATTAATAAATTAAACGCCGTTGTAATCACAAAATTTTATAAAAACCAGCAAAAGCAAAATCCTAGTCATAAAAATAATCGCCGCCACCTCAAAATTTTATTGAGTTGCTTAAATTTTACCGATTTTAGCAAGATTATAAAACTCTCTCGCGGCATCGAATTTGCTTTTTATCTCGTATCGTTCGCCGCCTAGTTCAAAGCGGATTGCATTCGCGTGCAGCAACAATCTCGGCGCTCCCGTCGTTCTGATCCGCTCTGTCTCATCCATCTTTTTATCCAATATCCGCTCCGCTTGCTCGCGCGAAAGCCCGTACAGCGGCTCTCCCAATATCGGCGCACCCGCGGCAAATAGATGCAGCCTGATCTGATGCTGCCTACCCGTCAGCGGATAGCACTCGATCAGGCTAGCGTCTATGTCCGAGAAATACCGCATCGGGCGTATCAGCGTGATCGCCTCCTTACCGTCGCGCGATATTTTCATACGAATTTTAAGATCGGCAAACTCGTCGCTAGGAGCGATCGGAGCATCAATCACAAACCCCTCAAAATCCTTTAAAAATTTCAGTTTCTCGCTAAATTTTGCGTATTTTGCAGGCTCAAATTTTTTAAAATTTACGCAGCCCATAGAAGTAGCCAGCAAAGATTTAGCCACAGATAAGGCGCAAGGTTTATGTCCGTTATCCGCGCTACTCATCGCGATAGCGGGTTTAAGCTTATCACTCACGCCGCAGGATAAGGCATCAAATTCAGATCCGCTGCCAATATCGCCAGTAGGAGCGCCAGATTCAAATTTAGCTTGCATGCCGTCAGATAGAGCATCGCACCATAATCTCCTATTCGCACTATTAGACAAGATATTAAATCCAAATTTATTGCCTACTCCTTTTAGAGCTAGTGTATCGCGCAGATCCGACACGTTATCTGGCAAACTCATAGCATCGTCCGCAAATTTTGATCCGCAAATTTCATACGAACCTAGCGCATAGCAATTCTCTATCTCGCCATTGCAAGCAGCACTTTGCAAATCCCCTCGCACGAGCGCTAGATAGCTTTTCATCACCCTACGCTGTTCGAAGCACTCTTTAAGCTCGCGCGCCGTGTCTTTATCCTTAGCGACGATAAGAACTCCGCTGGTTTCAAGATCGAGCCTGTGCGCCACGCACGCGTCCTGCCCGTATAGCGACCAGATCTCATCATACATATTATAAGGCGAGTTGCGCCCGCTGGGGTGGCTTAAAATTCCACTCGGCTTGTCAAATGCCGCAAACGCATCGCACTCAAAGATCGGCTTCAGTCCGCGCGGCTCGCATTTGTAGTCAATCAAAAAAATTTCTCCGCAAGCAACGGAGTTTTTATGCAAATTTTGATCCTCCGCATCGGTTACGCGATGCTTGTCACAGATGCGCTGCGCGGATTTCATATCGTATCCGAGGCTAAGCAGAATTTCGTAAATTTTGCGTCCCTCAAAGCTTCCCAAGCTTCTTTTCTCATAACCCATATTAAACTTTCAGCCCCATTTTTATATAATTTTTGCCATCATTATACAAGAAATTCTAACCGAAAGGCTACTAAAATGGTCGAAAGATACGCAAGAAAAGAGATGTCTGAAAGATGGAGCTTGCAAGCCAAATACGATGCGTGGCTCAAAGTCGAGCTCGCGGCGGTTAAGGCGTGGAATAAGCTAGGTCTAATAAGTGACTGCGATAAAGATAAAATTCTACAAAACGCAAGCTTTAGGATCGAGCGGATAGATGAGATCGAAAAGACCACCAAGCACGACGTGATTGCATTTCTAACGAGCGTGAGTGAGAGCCTTGGGCAGGAGAGCCGCTTCGTGCATTACGGCATGACTAGCAGCGATTGCATCGATACCGCCGTCGCGCTACAAATCAAAGAAAGCATGGAGCTTATCATTGAGGATGTGCAAAATTTAAAAGCCGCGATAAAATCTCAAGCCATGAAGCACAAAATGACGCTGATGGTCGGGCGCAGCCACGGTATCCACGGCGAGCCGATCACTTTCGGACTCGTGCTTGCGGTCTGGTACGATGAGATAAATCGCGCGCTAGAGCTTTTGCAACACGCAAAAAGCGTCATCAGCTACGGCAAAATAAGCGGTGCGATGGGGAATTTCGCCCACGCTCCACTAGAGCTGGAAGAGCTGGTATGCGAATATTTGGGGCTAAAGCCCGCTCCCGCATCCAATCAAGTCATCCAGCGCGATCGCTACGCGCAGGTAATGAGCGCACTTGCGATTCTAGCTTCCAGCTGCGAAAAGATCGCTATCGCAATCCGCCACTATCAACGCACCGAAGTTTATGAGGCGGAGGAATTTTTTAGCCCAGGACAAAAGGGCAGCTCTGCGATGCCGCACAAACGAAATCCTGTGCTTAGCGAAAACGTAACGGGACTATGTCGTATGATCCGTAGCTTCGCAATACCCGCGATGGAGGACGTAGCGCTATGGCACGAACGCGATATCAGCCATAGCTCGGTCGAGAGATTTATCCTCCCCGACGGCTTTATAACTACTGATTTTATGCTAAATCGCTTGACAATCTTGATCGAAAAACTGCTCGTATATCCAGAAAATATGATGAGAAATCTAAATTTAACCGGTGGGCTCGTGTTTTCGCAGCGCGTGCTGCTAGAGCTGCCTAAACGAGGAGTTAGCAGAGAGGATGCTTATAAAATCGTGCAGCGTAATGCGATGAAGGTCTGGGCGGATCTGCAAGAGGGCAAAAAAGCTATAGATGAGCAAGGACATAGCCTATTTTTGCAAAATCTGCTAGCAGATACAAAGCTACGAGAAAAGCTAAGCGAAAGCGAAATCAAAGAGTGCTTCGACTACGGATATTACACCAAAAATGTAGACGCGATTTTTAAAAGGGTGTTTGGCGGAGTAAATTGAATGATAAATAAACACAAAATAAAATTGGTACAAGAAGATATAGAACAAGTAAGAATTGTCTTAAGTATAGGTAATATTGATATGATGGAAGATATCTGTATTAGATTAAATAAGAAATACAAGTTAAAATTTGACCATATTATAGCCCAAGAGTTTCAAGCCAAACATTGCAGCCTAGAAAAAGCACATAATATATTGAGTTGGATATTAGGAGAATTAAAATTTCTTGAAGCAGAGTTAAAAGACGAGGCAAACACTATCAGGAGCAAAGAATCTTCAAATTTAAATATATACAACACGAATACAACCAACATTAATCAAAGCATAATTATTAAAAATACTATAGATCAAATTCCAGATGAAATTCTTGCTAAAAATTTGAAGTATGAATTAAAAGGAATACTTAGCGAGCTTGAATATTGCAAAGATAATCAAGAGAAAAAATCAAAGCTAATGGAAGTTATTAAATGGCTTGGAGATAAAGCTGTTGATGTTGCCATTGCCTGTTTACCGTATCTTAGTCAAATAAAATTCTAAAGCAGGGGTTAATAAAATTTTAACCCCTGCTATTTCTCTATAAAAGTATAAATTTAGAAATTCTAGGAATGCCAGATTTGCGCTTCTGTTTACCGCAATGATTTTAAAATTTAAAATTATACCCCATATAAATTCCATGGTTAGTCTCATACACCTTGTCTACGCCCTCTCCGAGCTTACTGGCCTTGTACCTCGTATAGTCCGCCTTGTAGCCAAACTCGATCTCGTTATGCTCATCAAAGCTATATAGCCCGCCTAGTCTTGCACCGATGACCCAGCCAGGCAGAGTCTTTGAAAGCGAATCGCTGCTTCCGTCAGATTCGTCATATGAATAAATTTTATATTTCAAAAATGAAACTCCTGTATATGCGCCCGCTACGAGTTTAAAGCCATTCGTAATCTCAGGCATAAAATCCCCGCCTACGAGCAAGCTGTGCTTATTCCACTCGTGTTTAAATATGATGTCCTCGTCAGTGCCAGTTTTCGAAGCTTTGAAATCATACAAGTACTCGCCGTACGCCCTAGCTATACCAAAATCATAGCCGCCTTTAAAGCCGAGCGCAGCCTGCCCCTTATTATCTTTATTCGTGCCAGAATCGTCCTCGTCAGACCATTTAGTAGTGATGCTGGATTTAAAAGAATAATCTCCCTCGATACCTAAAAATATCCCCTCGCCAAAGCTTGAACTCACGCATACCGCAGCGGCAAACGCCGCGATTAAAATTTTGTTTTTCACATTTTCTCCTTATAATTTATAATTTCGGGCTTTCCGCCGCTGCTTTGCCATTTTACCGCTTGCTATCTTTGAGCGTCTTCCGCCAAGCTCGCTCATAAGCGCGTTTAAAATTTGCTGATTATAATATCCTTTTTTTGAAATTTCGATGAATTTCGCGACAAGACTTGGAATTTTATCTCACTCGCCTTGGATAAAATTTTATCTCGTTTGCTAAGGACAGAATTCTATCTCGATTGCCTGGATGAAATTCGACGAAATTCTACGCCGCCTCCCTTGAGCAGTTAGCAAATTTAAATGCCGGGTGTCATTAAAAAATAATCTGTGATGAAATTTAAAGCGCTTACTTAGTTGTTCGTTTTTATGTATAATTTAAAATTTACACACGAGATAAGTGCCGTGTTACCGATAGTAACTGCAATTTTAAAAATTTAAGACGATTTGATTTGGAATTTATAAAATTCCCGTCTCATTTTTGTATCATAAGCCAAATCCAAAAAAGGAGTATCTATGGAAGAACACAAAGTGGAGTTACGCAACTCCCGCTTACAAGGACCACTGGACTCAGACGTAGACGAGCTGGGTTTAGACAGGCTCACCGACACCGTGCCGTTTCCTAAGCGCGGCGTCATCATTATGGCGATTGCCGCTGCTGTGGGCTTTGCGCTATATGCCGCGTTACCATTTGAGCCTAATGTCAAAAAAGGCCTTGCGTTACTTGCTTTTATCGCGATTATGTGGCTTACAGAGGCCGTGCATATCACGGTAACCGCGCTTATGGTGCCGGTGCTTGCGGTAGCTATCGGACTTGGCAAATTCGCCAAAGATGGCACTTTCACAGCTGCCACCATCAAAAGCACGCTTGCAAATTTTGCAAACCCTACGATCTTTACCTTTTTCGGCGGTTTTGCTCTGGCAACGGCTCTGCATATGCAAAAGCTCGATAAAAAGATCGCGATGTGGCTAATCGCCCGCGCAGGCGGTCGCTTGGGTGTAGCTGCGATTTTAATCTGCCTTGCTACGGCGATCCTTTCGATGTGGGTTTCAAACACCGCAACTGCTGCGATGATGCTTCCGATCGCGCTTGGAATTTGCGCCAACATGGACGAGAGCAAAGATCACGGCACGCTCGTGTTTTTGCTTTTGGGTATCGCGTATTCTGCAAGCATCGGAGGTTTGGGCACGCTCGTGGGATCTCCGCCAAATTTAATCGTGGCTCAAGCCTTGCACTACAGCTTCGCAGACTGGATGAAGGTGGGTTTGCCGCTAATGTGCGTGATGCTACCGATAATGCTTGTGGTGCTTTATATAATTTTCAAGCCGAATTTAAGCCATAAAATAGAGATGGATCTGGAGCATATCCCTTGGACGCGCGAGCGCATTATTACTATCGTCGTATTTGCTCTAACAGCGCTTGGCTGGATATTTTCAAAGCAAATTTCAGCCCTTGTGGGCTTTAAAGTGGATGATGCTTACGTCGCCATCTGCTCGGCAGTCGTAATCGTCATACTAGGGCTTGCTAAATGGCACGACATCGCCGAAAACACCGAGTGGGGCGTGCTGTTGCTTTTCGGCGGTGGACTTACGCTAAGTGCGGTTTTAGGCGATTCCGGAGCTTCTAAGGTGCTTGGCGATCTAGTCGCGCACACTTTCGGTGGAGCGCCTACTTACATCGTACTTTTGGTAACGGCAGTTTTCATTATCTGCCTTACGGAATTTACGAGCAATACCGCCTCTGCTGCGCTTTTAGTACCCGTATTTGCGGGAGTAGCGGCTCAAATGGGGCTACCGAAAGAAACTCTTACTATAGTAATCGGTGTGGGCGCAAGCTGCGCTTTCATAATGCCGGTAGCGACACCGCCGAATGCTTTGGTTTTCGGCACGGGACGCATTCGCCAGGCAGAAATGGTACGAAGTGGTGGAATTCTAGCGATATTCTCCGCGTTTTTGGTTTCGGGATACGCGTATATTTTTTACTCGTAAAATTCCGTCAAAATTCTATAGTCCGGGTATCTGCTCGGACTAAATATATTTATAAGATATATTTTTAAACTCCTAAATTTTCGGAATCTTTATAAAAAAATTCTGATTTAATACTATTTTAATCAGTTATCTGTATAATACACATATCTTACGGAAAGAAGAATTTATGGATTTTGATTTTATAGCTAAATTTAGCCCAATGTTCGTAAAGGCGGGAATTTTAACGCTAAAGCTCGCATTTTACGGGATTTTACTATCCATCATCATCGGCTTTATCTGCACGCTAATAAAATATAAAAGAGTACCTCTGCTAAGTCCGCTTGTAAACGCATATATCGAGCTATCTCGCAATACCCCGCTTTTAATTCAACTATTTTTTCTATACTACGGTCTGCCGAAGCTCGGCGTTCAAATTTCAGGCTTTACCTGCGCGATTGTAGGTCTTGCGTTTTTGGGCGGAAGCTATATGAGCGAGAGTTTTAGGCTCGGTTTTGAGGCGATAAAAAAATCCCAGATCGAAAGCGCGATGAGCCTGGGGCTAAGCGAAGCACAGATAGTGTTTTACGTCGTGCTGCCGCGCGCTTTTGCGATCGCCCTGCCCTCCATCAGCGCAAACATAATCTTTCTGCTTAAAGAAACTTCGATCGTTAGCATCGTAGCACTCGCCGATCTCGTTTATGCCGCAAAGGACGTGATCGGGTTGTATTACAAGACGAACGAGGCACTGTTTATGCTAAGCGTTTCGTATCTGATCATAATCCTGCCGCTTTCACTAGCGCTTACGCTGCTTGAAAAACGCCTTGCGTATATGAGAGGCTAGCGATGGAACTCTTAAGCGGTGAAAATTTAATCAGGCTTCTTGGCGGGCTTGGGGTCACGCTGCAAATCGCGCTCATCTCGATCGCAGTTTCGCTCGTACTAGGCTTGGTGCTTGGAATTTTAATGGCCTCCGGGCGCAGAGCCTTATACATCCCGCTTAAAATTTGCCTAGAGATCGTGCGCATAATGCCGCCTATCGTTTGGCTATTTATCGTATATTTCGGCGCGAGCAAGGCTTTTGGCATACACATCTCAAATATCGCGGCTTCGATCATAGTCTTTAGTATCTGGGGCGTTTTTGAGATGATGGATCTGGTGCGCGGCGCCGTGCTTAGCATCCCTAAGCATCAGTTCGAAAGCGCCGAAGCGCTCGCATTTAGCAGATCGCAAATTTATCTCTACGTCATCCTGCCGCTTGCGATGAGGCGCCTGGTGCCCGCAACGATAAATTTATTCAGCAGGATGATAAAAACAACCTCGATCGCCGTGCTAATCGGCGTCATCGAGCTCGTCAAAGTCGGACAGCAGATCATCGAAGTGAATGTCTTTCGCGACAATTACGCGCCGCTAATCATCTACGGAGCGATATTTTTCGTATATTTTTTGATCTGCTATCCGATCTCGGCGCTTTCGAAAAAACTAGAAAACAGGTGGAGCTGATGGAAATTTTAAAAATCGATAAAGTCAATAAATTTTACGGCGAGCTGCACGCGCTAAAGGACGTCAGCCTTAGCGTCGCGCAGGGCGAGGTCGTGGTGATCCTAGGCCCTAGCGGCTGCGGCAAAAGCACCCTACTTCGCACGATAAACGGGTTAGAGGAGATACAAAGCGGAAATTTTATAATCGAAGGCGAACGGATCGATCAAAATTTCAAAGAGTGGCGCAGGATCAGACAAAAGATCGGAATGGTCTTTCAAAGCTATGAGCTTTTCGATCACCTCAGCGTGCTGCACAACATAATCCTAGGCCCGATGAAGGTACAAAACGTCCCGAAAGAAGACGCGATAGCTTTAGCGCACGAATGGCTAAAGATCGTAGGTCTTGCGGATAAGGAAAACTCCTACCCCAAAGAACTTAGCGGCGGGCAGAAGCAGCGCATCGCAATCGTGCGAAGCCTGGTGATGAAGCCTAAGATCATGCTTTTTGACGAGGTTACCGCAGCACTTGATCCCGAGATCGTGCGCGAAGTGCTCGACGTAATGCTAAATCTTGCCAAAGAGGGGCAGACGATGCTAATCGTAACGCACGAGATGGGCTTTGCGCGCGCCGTAGCTGATCGCATAGTTTTTATGGACGAGGGAAGCGTCGTCGAGATTAACGAACCGGAGGCGTTCTTTACCGCTCCAAAAAGCGAGCGCGCGAAGAAATTTCTAAATATGTTCGAATTTAAAAAATAAATTTTAATAAAGGAGAAAAGATGAAAAAAACGCTAAGCACGCTTTTTATCTTAGTTGCGTTATTTTTCGCAGGTTGCAACGACGAGGGCAAAAGCTCCTCAAATTCCGCGCAAGGTTCCGCTGCGCCGCAAAGCTATATAGACGGAGTTAAAAAGCGCGGCGTAGTAAGGATCGCTGTTTTCGGCGATAAGCCGCCGTTTGGCTACATTGACGAGACGGGCAAAAACGCGGGATATGACGTGTATTTTGCAAAACGTATCGCAAAGGAACTTTTGGGCGATGAGAGCAAGGTGCAGTTCGTGCTCGTAGAGGCCGCCAATCGCGCGGAATTTTTGGCGTCTGATAAGGTCGATATCACGCTTGCAAATTTCACCGTAACGCCGGAGCGCAAAGAGGTCGTTGATTTCGCGCTGCCATATATGAAGGTAGCTCTAGGCGTCGCAAGCCCGAATGGCGATATCACCGACGTTTCGCAGCTTAAGGACAAAACGCTTTTAATCAACAAAGGCACGACCGCGGATCTGTATTTTACGAAAAACCATCCCGAAATCAAGCTTTTAAAATTTGACCAAAATACCGAGACTTTCGGTGCGATGCTGGACGGCAGAGGCGATGCGATCGCGCATGATAATACGCTTTTGTTTGCGTGGACGAAGTCAAACCCAGGCTTTAAGGTAGGCATTCGCTCGCTCGGCGATCAGGACGTCATCGCGCCTGCGGTCAAAAAGGGCAACGACGAGCTTCGCAAATGGCTTGACGATCTAATCGTAAAGCTTGCGGGCGAGAAATTTTTCCACGCCGACTACGACGCGACGCTAGCGCCCGTATACGGCGACGACATCAAAGCTGACGATGTCGTAATCGAGGGCGGAAAGTTATAAATTTTGATTCGCCGTCTGGTTTAGCGGGGCAATTGTCAGCCCTGCGACCTCGCAGCGACGAGCCGCCGTAGCTTTACCGAACGGCGGCTGCAAACGTCAAAAGTGGTGGCGAGCGCTTCTATAAGCTAGCTAAATTTATCGATCTGGCGGCAGAGTTTTGCTTCCGTACGGCGAATTGCCGCCGAGTAAATTTAGCCGAGCCGAAACGCAGCCTAGCGCGGGTCGTCGCGGCAAATTTTAAGTCGCACGCATAGCATAAATTTCAAGCGATAGTAATTCTAATACAACCCGCTCGTGCAGTAAAAATTTATGCCGCACAAGCAGCAATAAATCGCAAGTGCTAGCTCGTTAAACGGAGCGGGGATTTGGCTCAAAGTAGCTTGCAAAGTCTTATACGAACGCTGCGCGCGCTCTATCTCTCGATTGGCTCACGCAAAGGAGCGATCACATGTCCACCTAAACGCACGATCCGCGCAACGCATCCATTTCCACGTTCAGCTACACGGTGCATTTGTGTCGCTAAGCCTATAATCCCGCGCGCTATGTCCTATCTGTGCGCCGCCACGGCTGTATGCAATCGCCTCTGCGATACTCCACCGCACCGCTGCCCACTTCATTCGCTCCAAATTTTACGGTTCAAATTTAGCTCGCTCACGATATCAACGAGCGCGCCGATCTCATCTACGTAAAGCTCTATCGTGGAGTCCTGCTTTAGCGAGCAGTCGATTCTAGGCTCGAAATTATCGCGCCAGGTCTCGATCGCCACGTAAATTTTATCCTCCCTTAGCACCGCGTTTATCTGCGAGCCCAGCCTTAGATAGACCTCCGTCAGTCGCTGCATCAAAAGCGGCGTCAGAGCGTATCTCGCACCCACCTGATCGGTCGTATAGACGTCGAAAAACTCCTCAAATTTCACGTCGTCCATATTCGCTCGCTGCCCGTATTTGCGCAGATTTCGCGAGTTTTTGTGACATACCCGCACCTCGCAATTAAGCCTTTTGTGAAAGTCCGCGACGAAAAGCACTCCGTGAAATTTTACGTCGGTGCGAGTGCCGTTTTTAGTGCGCACCTTTTCGGCGGCGTAAAAGTCGCTAAATCTCACGCGCACGCCCTGCACCTCCCCGCTCATCATATCCTCGCTCGATTGCTCGTTTATGTAGCAGTCGTAAATTTCAAAAAACTCATCCGTCCCCAGCCCGCCATTTTCATCGTAGCTAAGCCCGAAGCTTTTTGCGATGCTCGCGACGACCCTGTTTTTAAAATTTGATCTGAAATTCTGTCTTTTACTCGCCGTTAAAAGAGCGCTCACGACGCCGTAAACAGCCACGCCGAAAAATGCTCCGACCGCCATCTCCTCCCAAAAGCGCGCCACCAGTGCGCCCACGCCGATCCCTACGACAGCGGCGATTAGACCGGCCTTTTTCACCGCTTTTTGCAGCGCCGCGCGCTCATCCTCTAGGCTCTGCAGATCGGTTAGAAAGTTAAATTTTGACTGGGTTGCGCCGTCTTTTTCACTCCCGCCCGCACCTTCGGTAGTTTTGGGCTCAAACCTCTCGTAAATAGCGCTCGCGCGGCTATCACTGCTTTCGTAGCTACCGCCCTCGCCCGCTTCAGCTTTTAATACCCGCCCCTCTTTCGCATCGGCGCTAAAAATTTGTCCATCTTGTGCTGCACCCTGCCCTAACACGCCTGTATCTTGCGCCGTATCAAAGCCGCTAAATTTATCAAAATTTGCGCGCTGCGTGCCGCCGTTTTTGCCAAAGCTTAAACTGTAAAATAGGCGGTAGAGCAGTCCGTTTAAAACCGGGAAGATGATGAAAAGCGCGATTATGAGCCAGTTTGTATCAAACGAGACGAGCTCCGTCCTGGTATTCAAAAACGCATAAAGTCCGAGCAGCAGCAGGGTTATCAAAAATGAGACGAGCTTACTAATGCGCGCGAGCTTTTCGCGCCGTTTTTCAAGCAGATAAAGCTCCTCTAAATCGCCGTTTCTATCCATAATCCGCCTTTTGTAGCGCATTTAAGCGCCGGTTCATTTGTCGCGCAAATGTTTAAATTTAACCGCGCACCGCCGCCTGATCGCCGCTAAATTTAGCGTAAAGCTTGCGCCCTGCCGCAAAATTTTAAAATTTAATCCGTCGCTTTAATTTGGTCGTTATAAAATTTTAAATTTCGCCTTTGCCGCGCCGCAGCTTGCTCAATGCGGGCAAATCTTTAGCGCCTCTTTCAGCCGCCCTAGCCCGTCTTTTAGCAGCGCTCTAGAGGTCGCGATATTTAGGCGCAAAAATTTCTCGCCGCCCCTGCCGTATTGCGCGCCGCAGGAGAGATACAGCCCCGTTTTTTCGCGGATGAAGCGCGCAAGCTCCGCGCTATCCTGCGTGTAAGCGCCCGCATCGAGCCACATCAGATAGGTCGCATCTTGCGGCACGACGCGCACCTGCGGAAGCTCACGCGCGATAAATTCCGTCGCGAATTTACGATTTTCGCTGAGGTATTCGCGCAGCGCATCCAGCCACAGCGCACCCTTCGTAAATGCGGCGATCGCGCCCTGCACTGCGAAAAAATTCGGCTCGGCGATGTCGTCGGAATTTAGCGCCTTTGAAATTTTATGACGCAAGCGCTTATCTGCGGCAAAGACCGCCGCGCTTTGTAGCCCCGCGATGTTAAACGCCTTGGTTGGCGCGATTATGCTGGCCGAAATCCTCTCGCAGCTCTTACTTGCCGCAGCAAAGGGCGTGTAACGCACGCCCGGCTCGGTCAGATCGCAATGCACCTCATCGCTAAGCACCGTCACGCCGTGCTTCTCGCACAGCTCGCCGATACGGGCGAGATCGTCCCTGCTAAAGGTGCGGCCGACCGGATTGTGAGGGTTACAAAGGATAAAAAGCGTCGTCTGCGGATCGGCAAGCTTAGCCTCCAAATCCTCCCAATCGATGCTATAATCGCCGCTAGCATAGGCAAGCTCGTTTTGCAACGGCACACGGGCGGCGTTTTTGATGCAGTAATAAAAGCAGTTATAAACGGGGCTCATCAGTAGCACGTTTTCGGCGGGCGAAGTAAGCTTGCGGATGATCGAATCGATCGCAGGCAGCGTGCCGCCGGCATAGATCAGCCACTCCTTTTGGATTTCATAATCGTGGCGCGAAAGCCACCAGCCTTGATACGCGCTGCGCCACTCATCATCGATAATCGAATAGCCCAAAACCCGCTCATTTAGCCTCTTTTGCAGAGCCTCGATGATCTCGGGCGCGACGGCAAAGTCCATATCCGCGACCCACATCGGAAGCTCATTCTCGCCTACGTCCCATTTAAGTGACTTTGTGCCGCGGCGGTTCGGCAGAGCGTCGAAGTCGTATCTCTCTTTACCGCTTATAAAATCAAAAAGTCCCATCTTACGCCCTTAACTCAGTGATGATCTCTATTTTAGACGCGTCGGTCGAGCCGTCTAGGATCAGCTCGCCGATGCTTTCCGCGCGGATTAGCCCGCTGCTTGGATTTTTGACGCTGTCAATCGCGCCTTTTACTTCGACTTGCACCTCGCTGTATTCAAACGCTAGCGTCGTATTTATGAGCTCGCAGTCTTGCAGGCGCAAATTTTGCATATAGCAAAAGCCCTGCAAGCTCTCGATCTTGCAGTTTCGTAGCGTTACGTTTTTGGAATTCCACCCGAAGTACTCGCCCGCGATGAAGCAGTCCTCGATGAGGATATTTTCGCAGTTCCAAAACGCGTCCTTAGAGAGGAGCTTGGAGTTTTTAATCGTTACGTTTTTGCAGCCGTCGAAGCAGTAATCCCCGAAGAGCGATAGATTTTCGATGCTTAAGCCTTCGCAATCAAGCCCGAAATACGCGCCCTTTGCGGTGACGTTTTTTAGCGTGACGTCGCTGCAGTGCCACAAGGTCTCCTGCGCGTCGTGGAATTCCACGTTTTGCAGCGCGGCGTCTTTTATGCGGCGAAGCCCTTTAGGCGCGCCGTAGAGGCAGTCTTTTAGCACCACGCCGCGGCTATACCAGATCCCTGCGCGCGCGACCTCGTCGAATAAGCAGTCCTGTGCACGAATATTTTCGGCGTACCAAAACGGATATTTCCACTCAAATTTACAGTTTTGCGCGACGATATTTGCGCTGTGTTTTAGCGGCGACTCGCCCTCACCGAAGACGGAATTTTCGATCCGCAGATCCTTTGCGCCGAACAGCGCGCGCTCGCCGCTAAAGTGCTTTTGTCTTAATATTTGCATGGCTTTCCTTAGATTTAAAATTTGCTTCAGATTATACAAGGAATTTCAAAATTCCGCATAGATTAGGCGTATGAAACGCAAGCGAATTTTAAAAATTTTAAAATTTAAAGGCGGCGAAGGACTAAATTTGACGCGCTTCGGTAGTGGTTACGAAACATATGCGGCGAATGCACGGCAAATCGCCGCACGTTTATAAAGGCGTTTTTGTAAACGCCCTAATGAAGCGCGCCTAGATCACTACGGCTATTCGCGTATTCGTTTAGGCACCCGTATCTGCCCACGACGCGTGTCGCTCGAAAGATACATAAAAATTTATCGCAAGCGGCGCCTTATAAAATTTGTAAAATTTTCTACAATCAACGTGCAAGTTTCCCTAAAGCGTCGTGTCTGAAAAAGCGCAAATTTTACCCCGCACACAAACTGGGCGCGTCTAATGCTCGTGGTGATGCAAGTGGATGTCTTCGCCGCGGTCTCGATCTGTAGCGCGCTTTCGCAGATCAAAATACACAAAAAGCCCACTAGGCTCGCCATCCTCGTAAATTTCAAGCTTGTAGCGCATTACGGCGTGCGTGCATACTGCAACGTCAAGCGTCGCTTCATAGCCGTCTGCGCTGCGCTTTAGCGGGAATTCCGCATTGCCCATATTCATACTCACGCCCGAAATTTTAACGCTCGGATTTTTCAGCTCACGCGAAATTCCGCTTATTTTTAGCTCATTTGCTCCCGCTTCGATCGGATGGCGCGCTACGCTAAAGAGCGCCTTCTGCCCGCCCGCGTTAGTCTCGCAGTCCTGTGCGGCTAGATTGCAACCCAGACGCGTCCTTATATCCTTAAATAATGCATCGCTCTCATCCGCGCCAAATCCTAAAGTAGCGGCGAAAATCAAGCTAAAACGTAGAGCCTTTATCATTATGATCCTTTGTAAATGAAATTTGTACGCAATTTTAGCAGAAAATTCCGCGCCTATTAAAAATATTTATTAAAATTTTAGCTAAAATAATGATATCTTCTACGAAAGGATGAAAAATGGCTGAGTTTTTAATCAAAGATGCTAAGGACGGCTGCAAATTCGATCTACTTTATGACGGGCATGTACTGTGCACCTCCGAGGTTTACACGAGCAAGGCCGCTTGCAAAAACGGCATCGAAAGCGTCGCAAAAAACGCCGCGCTAAATAAGATCGAGGATCAAATCGCAGGCGGAGAAAAGCTAAACAATCCGAAATTTGAGCTTTACACTGATAAAGCAGACAAGGTTCGCTTCCGCCTAACGGCTAGCAACGGACAGATCATCGCCGTTAGCAAGGATTTTGAGGCTAAGGCGGACGCCCTAAAAGTAATAGAGCTTATTGTAAAACAGGCCCCGAAAGCCAAGATCAAGGAGGCGTAAATGGACATAAACGGACTTGTAAATATGGTCTCCGCGCTCAAAAGCGACGATAAAAATTTAAGAGAATTTCAAAGCGGTCCGGTCGCTTTTATCGAAAAATTTCTAGGCGTTGATCTGCCAGACGATCAGATAAATGCGATAATTGCGGGCATCAGCTCAAATTTTTTAAGCAAAAACGAAAGCGGCGGATCTAGTTCGCTAGGCTCGATGCTGGGCGGACTTTTGGGCGGCGGCGAAGACGTGCAAGCAAATGCCGTCGATAGCAAAGGCGTGGATTTTAGCGCGCTGATCGGCAAAATCGCAAGCGCCAAGCTCGACCTAAACGGCGACGGCAAAGTCGATATCAACGACGCAAGTAGCTTTTTGGGCGATCTTTTAGGAGGCGGCGCAAACGGCGAAGATAAGGGGCTAAGCTTAGGCAGCCTGCTAAAAACGTTTAAAATTTAAACGAGGCTAAATTTAAAACGCAGACTGGATTTTGCGCGGCGATATTTAAATTTGCGCGCGCTATTTTAATCCGCGCCTGCGTACTACGGCGCTTGCGTGAAGGGTTTAAATTTATGCTGTATTGCGCGTAAAAACCTCGCGCTTAATTAAGGCGGGCTCAAATTTAAAGCAAAAGTTATTTAAAATTTAAGCCCGTTTCGCCTTTGCAGCGTTTTGTTTATGGCACCTTGACGGAGCGCCCCGCTCGATCCTCTTTAAACCCTCGCTTCAAGATGAAACAATCTCAAATGCCGCTTAAATTTTATCTTTGTCCTTCAAGCGTCCGCTTTAAATTTAGTCGCTCTTTGGCTCGGTTTCATTTCGCTACCCATTCAAATTCCCGCGCAGCGCGTCAAAGCATATAGTCAAATTTTATCAAAATTTTAAAAACGGCTATAAATTAAGCGCGAAAGAGTTCGCCCAAATAGGATATATTTTATTTCTATTTACTGTTTAGGTAGTATAATCGTCTTTGTCCGACAAGATAAAACCTCCTTTTTGTATGAAGCCCGAGTTTAAAAGCTCGGGCTTTTTTTATGCCCGAAATTCTGCTATAATCCCGCCAAAAACTGTAAGGAAATTTTATGCTTTCACATATCGACGAAAACAATATGCCGCGCATGGTAGATGTCGGCGCCAAGGACGAGAGCGAGCGCGTAGCCACCGCTAGCGGCATCATCCGCATGAGCGCGGAGGCGTTTGCCGCCGTTAAGCAAAACACGGCCAAAAAAGGCCCCGTGCTTCAAACTGCCGTAGTTGCCGCGATAATGGGCGCTAAAAAGACGAGTGAGCTAATACCCATGACTCATCCGCTTACGATTACTTCGATTAAAACCGATATTGAGGAGCTTACGAGCGAGTGCGCGTTTAAGCTTTTTGTAACTGTAAAAATCACGGGCAAAACGGGCGTTGAGATGGAGGCGCTAACGGGCGTGAGCGTGGGGCTGCTGACGATTTATGATATGCTAAAAGCGATAGATAAATCGATGCAGATCACCGACGTCGTGCTGCAGCGCAAAGAGGGGGGCAAGAGTGGCGTGTATATTAGGGGCTGAAAAGCCGAAAATCGACTATCCACTTTTTTGGGAATATAAAATCATCCTAGACGCAAGCACCCAAAAGCGCGAGCAGATCGATGAAATTTTAAAGGGCGAAAATTACAAAATAGACTTTTCGCGCTTTTCAAACGGCGGCAAATATATGAGCTTCAACGTAAGCGTTTTCGTTAAAGACGACTTACATCGAAACGAAATTTTCGAGCGCTTAAAAGCCCACTTTAAATATGTATTGTGACAGGAGATGAAATGAAAGAAGCAATAATCAAAAAATTCGGCGCCGATCTCGCGCAAATTCCACAAGCCGAGCTAGCCTCATATGTGCAAGAGCTCGCCTTGCAAGAAGCCACGAAGGCTTTGTGTGAGCTTGACGACGAGAGTAAAAGCGCCAAAAGCACGCAATTAATCCTAGACTTCGCAGCCGAGTTAAAAGACGCGGGCGCGCTTAGCGATGAGACGGCAGAAGCCCTACTTAACGGCGTTAAAAAGGCGCTGTGCGACGAGGACGAGCAGGGGCTTTACAAGCTCATCTACGACTACGACGATCTGCGCAAAAAGATCGCTTGTAAGCAAAAGGCTATTAAAGCACTTGTTTTGCGCAGCTACGATGATCTGGATACTGCGCTGCAAAACGCAAGCGAAACAGAGCTAAAAGAGCGCATAGGCTCGGCGCTACAGCGAGCGATCGCGAGCAAACTTCCGCTTGCGGATGTGCTTAAAGAAGCAAGCGAACTGGCTTTCATAAGCGTGCTCGAAAGCGGAACCGACATCGAGGACACCGCGCACGAGACGGCTAAAAACATCGCATTTTCGGCTATCGGCGACGGGGAATTTACGAAATTCCGCACGAAAGAAATTTCAAAAATCATCATAAATCGCGCGATTTTCGTCGCAAACGAGAGTAAAAATACCGCCTCTGCGCTGATTAGAGGCGCGATTTTAGGCTGCTACGACGGCATAAACAAAGCCGCCGAAAGATACCGCGACGAGCTAAGTTTCTCGCCAGCAAGCGACGCACAGAGCCTAGAGAACGAAAGGCTTCAAATTTCGCAGATGAGCGAGCTATTTAGCGCCGTGCTAAGCGACGCGGTCGCAAGCTCGGAGGAGCCCGCTAAAAGCGAGATCGCCAAGATCGCCGATGAAGAATTCGGAGGCTATTTGGCTAAATTTAGAAAAATTTCAAGCGATCTTGCCGAGCAACTAAGCGCCAAAATCGGCGAGATCGAGCTTGGCGAGCGCGCAAAAAAGGCGAGCGCCAAGGCGCGCGAAATCACTCAAGAGCTAAGTCAAAAAAGCGCCAAAATCATCGAAAACCTCGATCTGGACGAGAAACTGGACGCAATCAAAAAAGAGCTTAGCGAGTTTGAAAAGAAGATGAGCCAAAAATTTGCCGAGCTAAAAAGCTCCGACGTCGCCAAAAACGTAAGCGAAAGGGCGCGCGAGATGAGCGCTAAGGCTTACGAGGCCGCAAAAGAGACGATCGCCAAGCTAAAGTCCAAAAAGGACTAAATGGGCGTCACAGGTGCGAAATCCCTAGCGGCAAACACTCGGCGCTCGCTGCTTTGCGCTGCAAAATTTACTCACATGTCTTAAAACCCGCGAGCCCCAAAGAAAGGAGCTTTCATTAGAGTTTGCGAGGCTTATGCGGAATTCTTCATGCGCTTTAATGGCACAACAGAATTCCGTGCCGATAAAGAATTTACTAATTTTGCGTAGCTAAATTTAGATGTGCACTGTAAAATTCCGTGCCGCCAAAAATCCTACGGCGATGCGAGACCCCAGTCCAACCAAATCTTGCCGTAGCTATAAAATTCTAAATGTAAAATTTTATAGCTGCCAGAGCATATATAAAATTCCAAAAACGGCGCAGATTTTTAAGCTTAAAATTTCATCGTACAAATTTGCGTAGCCGAATTTTAAAATTCTAAACGCATAAAATTAAAATTCCGCCTCAAAGTGATATAGCACGATTTGCGGTTTGAAATTTTATCCCGACGCGCGCAAATGAAATTTCGCGAGATAAACTCTACGAAAAGGCGTCTGTGGCGTTTGGCATTTCTACGATCATTTTCACTGCAGCGTAAGATGCGGCGCATTGGCTTTTACCAAATTAGTAATTAAAAATTTATGTACCGCAAAAGATTAGCGCAGCTCATCTCAAATTATAGCGACATCCGAGCCCATTTTATCGCGCGATTTGATCGCATAAATTTTAAACCGATCTTGCTGCGCCCGGGTCGAGCGCCTGGTGTAAATAAAATTCTACCGGATTTATCGTTGCGTAAATTTAAAACCGCGCCCCCGCTCTATTTGGGCGCAGAGGCGCCTTATTTATACAACGTAGCACTTGGATTTGGATAAATCCACTACTTTCACATAGCAATGCCTCGCTTACGCCGCGATAAAATTCTGCGAAATCACCGCTAAATTTTATCGCTAAATTACAAAGCCCAATTCTATTTTAAAGGCGACGGCCGTCCTTAAATTTCACGACAAATTCCAAATAGATCGCGCCTGCAAAATCCAGCAATCCAAAATAAAATTCTAAAAATTTAACCAAATTTCGCTAAAATCGCCGCAAAATTTCAAGGAGAAAAGATGAAAAAATTAGCTCTTTTAATATCCTTTGCTGCGATGATGATTTTTACCGGCTGCGCGAGCACCACGCAAGGCGGCGCCGTAGGCATCGACCGCTCGCAATTCATCACCGTAAGCGAAGCTGAAATGGATCAAAGTGCCGCGCTTGCCTACAGGCAGATTACCGCCCAGGCAAACGCCAAACATGTCCTAAATACCGATAAAAAGCTAACTGATCGCGTTAGAGGCATCTCGAAGCGCCTAATCGCTCAAGTCGGCGCATTTCGCAAAGACGCACTGAAATGGAACTGGCAGGTAAACGTCATCAACGACCCTACGATCAATGCTTGGTGTATGCCTGGCGGTCGCATCGTCGTATATACGGGTATCATCGAAAAACTAAAGCTTACCGATGCCGAGCTGGCTGCTATTCTGGGGCACGAGATGTCGCACGCACTGCGCGAACACAGCCGCGAGCGAGCCTCGACTGAACAGATGAAAGATGTCGGTATCGCTGTAGCAAGCTCTGCAGCGGGGCTTGGAGATCTGGGCTCGGCGGCTTTGAACATGGCGGCGCAGTACACTTTCACGCTGCCGTTTTCGCGCACGCATGAGACGGAGGCCGATCTGATGAGTGTCGAGCTGATGGCGCGCGCAGGATACGATCCAAGGGCGGCGATAAACGTCTGGGAGAAGATGAATAAGCTAAACGAGAGCCATCCGCTTAAATTTATGTCCACGCACCCTTCAAACGAAGATCGCATCGCCGATCTAAAAGAGGTGATGCCGAAAGTCTTGCCGCTTTACGAGGCCGCCACAAGAAATAGATAGTCTTGCGATTTAAAATTTCGCAAGAGCTTGCGCGCTAAGGTTTTTTAAGTAGCAGGTTTTATCGTCGCATTTAAATTTCTTAATGGGCCTGCGCGCGGCGCTAGGATTATCCGCCGCCGCGCATAAGCTCTATTGCGATAAAATCTCGCCGCAACAAAGACCTGCCGCAGCGCGAAATTTTAAATTACCGCAGAATTCTACGCACGGGCGCGAGGTATTTTCCGCGCCTTTTGGATTTTAAAGCGTTTTTAGATATAATCATAAACATTTATTTTTAAATTTCAAAGGATAAGAAATTTGGACACAGACAGTTCGGTTTTAATGTTAGTTTTAGCTTTTGTATTCATCTTTATGAATGCTTTTTTTGTTCTTTCGGAATTCTCAATCGTCAAAGTAAGAAAGTCTCGCCTCGAAGAGCTTATCAAGGATAAAATTCCAAACGCAAAGCTCGCTTTTAAAATTTCAAACTCCCTTGACACCTACCTCAGCGCCACTCAGCTAGGCATTACGATAAGCTCGCTCGCCCTCGGCTGGATCGGTGAGCCCGCGGTATCGAGACTGATCGAGCTACCGCTAAGATCCATCGGCATAGGCAGCGGAGCGGCGGCGCATACGATCGCCTTCGTCATATCTTTTACGCTCGTTACGCTATTTCACGTCGTGCTCGGCGAGCTAGTGCCAAAATCCATCGCTATTGCCAAAACCGAGAAGATCGTGCTTTTTATCTCCAGACCGCTTCATATTTTTTGGATTATGTTTTTTCCGATCATAAAAGCGTTTGACTTCATCGCTGCCGTCTCGCTTAAAATCATCGGCGTAAAGCCTGCCAAAGAGAGCGAGCTTGCGCTTTCGGACGAAGAGATCAAAATCATCGCAAGCGAGAGCCTAAAAGGCGGCGTACTCGATAGCCTCGAGACCGAGATCATCAAAAACGCCGTCGATTTTAGCGACACGGTCGCTAAAGAGATAATGACGCCACGGCGCGATCTTATATGCCTAAATAAGCAAAAAAGCTACGATGAAAACTACGCAACCGTATTGCAGTCGAAATTTACGCGCTTTCCGTATATCGACGGCAGCAAGGATAACGTCCTAGGCCTCATCCACATCCGCGATATCATCCAACAAAAGGGAGATAAAAGCTTCGATAAGATCGTGCGCAAACTCATCATCGTGCCTGAAAACAGCCCAATCTCTAAAATTTTACCGATGATGAATAAGCAGCGCATTTTTGCCGCGCTCGTCATCGACGAATACGGCGGCACTGCGGGTTTTTTGACAATGGAAGATATAATAGAAGAAATTTTTGGCGACATCAACGATGAACACGACGCGAATGCGCAAAATTTCAAACGTATCGACGAGAACACCTTTGAGTTTAGAGGGCGTTTCGAGATCGAAGGCGTCGAGGAGGTTATGGGCATTGACTTCGACGAAGAGACCGAGCAGCTAACGATCGGCGGCTACGTCTTTAATCTCTTTGGCAGCCTACCTGAAATCGGCGATAAAATAAGCGATGAGAACTGCGATTACGAAGTACTGCGAATGGATGGCACAAGAGTTTCGCTCGTAAAAGCGATCAAAAAAGCAGTCGCGCAGCCGCAAGAAAATGAAGAAGCGGAGAAAAATAACTAAGCCAAAGTGTGAGTTAATAAAATTCGCTCTATGATGCTGCGCGCCGGGAATTTCAAGCGCGCTGCCGCTTGCGACGCTCTCAATTCCCATCTAGGGTGAAAATTTATTCGCCGCTCCCGTATAGATGCCCTAATAGCGGGCACAGGAATGCCACTCGCCTTGTAGAGCGCCATAAAAGTGCTATTTATAAGTCCTCTTCATATTACAAACAAAAGGCGAAATTCTGCCGCGAAAATTCTGCCAGAGCGACGCTAGATAGAATTTCTTGATGAGCCTATTTTTAAATTTTGCGAGATCGTAGATTTTAAAAATTTCAAAATTTTGCGGAATTTTAAAATTTCAATTGATCTAAATTTCTCGCCTAACTTAAATATCAAGCCCTGCTACAAGCCTGGGCTAAGCGGATTTTAAAGCCAAAGCCTAAGCGTAAAATTCTAAAATTATTAAAGATAAAATTTTGCTGCGTAGTATCGCAGAATTAACTCTATCGATTTTGATCATAAAATTTCACCAATCTTACTTTAAAACTTCGCGGCTTTAAATTCTAAAAATTCCTAAGTAATCAAGTCGGCACGCCTTAAAATTCCGCATAAATAAATCTTAAATTCCTTTTTGCTACCATAACGAAAATTTTTCGCACGGATGGCTTTATGACAAAACACAAATTCTCATCGCGCTGGGCTTTTATCATCGCCTGCGTGGGCTCTGCTGTAGGTATGGCAAATGTCTGGGGCTTCCCTTACAAACTCGGCACGAACGGTGGCGGCGCATTTTTGCTAATTTACGTTTTTTTTGTAACGCTGTTTTCATACGTAGGCCTAAGCGCCGAATACGCGATCGGTCGCCGCGCCAAAACAGGCACGCTAGGCTCATACGAATACGCGTGGAAAAGCCGCGGACTGGGCTCTATCGGTAAGGTTATCGGCTGGTTGCCACTTGCCGGTTCGATGTGTATCGCAGTGGGCTATGCCGTCATCATCGCCTACGTTTTAAAGGCACTAGTCCAAGCCATAGACGGCTCGCTAATGAGCGAAAATACCGATACGTGGTTTAACTCTTTTGCCCTGACGTCCTACTCCGTGGTGCCTTATCACTGCATAATCGTTGCAGGCACGTTGCTGACGCTGTTTTTCGGCGCCAAAAGTATCGAAAAAACGAATAAAATTATGATGCCGCTATTTTTCGTGCTATTTGCAATTTTGGCAATTAGGGTTGCGACACTGCAAGGCGCTGCAGGCGGATATGCGTTTCTTTTCGGCGCCGATTTTACTAAGCTAGCAGATCCGATGGTTTGGATTTCTGCGATGGGACAGGCGTTTTTCTCGCTATCGATTACGGGCTCAGGGATGATCGTCTATGGTGCGTATCTATCCAAGGACGAAGACATCGTATCTGCGGCGAAAAATACCGCGTTATTTGACACGCTAGCCGCGATGGTAGCTGCGCTAGTGATGATCCCTGCAGTATTTGCTTACGGAATGGATCCTGCGGCGGGGCCTAAGCTACTTTTCGTAACTCTGCCTAAAATTTTGCAAGATATGGCAGGTGGTAGAATTTTTGCGGTGATTTTATTTACCGCCGTGATTTTTGGTGGAATTTCATCGCTTCAAAATATGTTCGAAGTAGTCGCCGAATCGCTAATGCATAAGTTTCCAAGGCTAAGCCGCGCATTCACGCTTGCGCTATTGTGCGCGATCTGCCTGGGTGCGGGCCTTGGTATGGAAGCGATAAGCTCATGGGGTCCGTGGATGGATTTCGTATCGATTTATATCATTCCGATCGGAGCAGTAATCGGCGCGATATCGTGGTTTTGGGTGATTAAGCGAAATGAAATTTTAGATGAGATAAATCTGGGCGCAGAGAGGGTTCGCGGCAAGCTCTGGTATGATATCGGGCGCTTTGTCTATGTCCCGCTGGCGCTACTTTTATGTATAATCGCGCTTAGTATGCATATTTCGTTTTGAATTAAAATCTTGCTAGATTTAGAATTAATAGTGTTCTCTCGTAATGGAATTTTAGCAAAGCACATTTATAAATCATTGCATTATCCATATAAATAATGTATAATACAATCAAAAAGGAGACAATATGACGCGATCTATAAACGTAAATTTTAGAATGGATGCCGAGCTTAAAAAAGGGTTGGAGGAAGTATGCTCTGAAATGGGGCTAAATTTAACTACTGCTTTTACAATATTTGCTAAAAAAGTATTGCAAGAACGCAAAATTCCTTTCGAGCTGACGGCAGATCCCTTTTACAGCCACGAAAATTTATCTCATCTTAAGCGCTCTTTTGACGAATTAAAGGAAACTAGCGGGATTGAACGCGATTTGTTAGAAGCGGATCAATGAAAAAAACCTGGTCGCAAGAAGCTTGGAAGGATTATCTGTATTGGCAGGAAAATGATAAAAATATTCTAAAGCGCATAAATAAGTTAATCCTAGATATAGAGCGTAACGGCTACGATTGTATAGGCAAACCCGAAGCGCTAAAGGGCAATTTATCGGGGCTTTATAGTGTTAGAATAGATGGAAAAAATCGGCTCGTATTTAGAATATCTAATGGCGCCATAGAAATAGCTCAGTGTAAAACTCACTATGGAGATAAGTAAAATACGCACAAAAGCATCAATATCAAAGCGGTAGGATTTGTCCCAAAATAAAAACTTTCACCCAAAAAAGGCGTGGAATTTTAAAATTTTATCTTATTTTATGGCTTAAAATTTTGAAATTCAGTGCAGATTTAAAGTAGTAAATTTCAAAATTTTACCTTGGCTGCTAAAAAGAAATTTCGTCATCAAATTTAACAACAGAAATTTCTTTTTAGTAAATGCCGTATCTGCAAAAGAGTATCATGAGCTGCTGCAATATTTCAAGGCGCTAAACGTAAAAATAGAAGATCGGACCGATTTTATACCGCAGGCTCAAAATAATGACTATTTCACCGATAAAAATGAAATTTGGAGCGATAATTTTAGCGATACGCAAATTCCGAAGAAAATTTTAAATGGAAGCTTAGGCGATTTTTTAGTTTGGATTGAAATTCTAGCTCAAACGGCGAGTTCTTAAATTTAGCGATAATTCCGCGAGCGAATGGAGGGGGTGAGGCAGCGAGACAATACAGCTCACTAACTCAGCGGCTCACCATAACTAAAAACCACGACAATTCAAATTAGTTCTAGTTCGTCATCACGATCGTAAAGCTACGGCAAGTAAAATCGATCCAACCCGCTGTCGCAGTAAATCCACGGCGGGTGCGGTTCGGGGCATAAAAAGCCGCTCTAAAGCCCGAACCACTCCACAATCCTTACTTCGCCCCTTTAGGCGGCATAAACGCGGTTAGTTTGATATCCTCGCCCGCCTTGTGTTTATAAAGCTCGATATTTACTAACGCCGTGTGAGAGATATTGCCGTTAGCAAGCTCGCTCGTAGGCAGGTCAATCGTAAGCACGTTCGGATTTCCATTTTTGCAAAGACCCTCGGCATTAGGATCGTACCACGCGCCTTCGAAGATCTGCACCACGCCGCGCATTATGTCATCGCTTACGTTGGCTCCCGCCAAAATTTCGCCGCGAGCGTTATAAACGCGCACCAGATCGCCCTGCTTGATACCGAGCTCCTTAGCGTCCTCGGTATTTATTAGCACCGGCTCGCGATCCGCGACGGCGTATCTCTTGCGATTTGAGGTGTTACTCTGCTGCGAATGCAAGCGATCGAGCGGATGCAGGCTAAGCAGGTGAAATTTCGCAGGCTTTTCCTTCATACCCAGCCACTCTACGGGCTCGAACCACATCGGATGCGCGCCGCAGTTTTTGTAGTTCATCGCAGCAATCGTATCGGAGTAAATTTCAATTAGCCCGCTAGGCGTTCCCAAAGCCTCCAAAACAGGATCGTTTCTAAAATCCTCAAAGCTCACGTACGCAGCACTCTCCGGCGTTTCGTAAAATTCCGTCGGCTCGTTCTTCTCCCACCACTGCTCAAAGCTCGGCATCTGCACGCCCAAAGCGGTGTTTGCATTCACGGCGCTAGCTGCTCCTTCGTAAAATTCTTTGATCCAATCCATCTCCGTTTTGCCGCCGTCCGTATAAGCCTCGGCAAGTCCGTCTGCGTAAGCCTTGCAAAGGTCGGTAAAAATTTGATAATCGTCCTTCGCGCCGTGCTGCTTAGCGACGACCTGCTTCATAGGAATTATATGCATATTGGAGTAGTCCCCGCTCATCGTGATGTCGTTGCGCTCATACTCCGTAGTGGTCGGAAACACGATGTCCGCCATCTTCGCAGTCGGCGTCCAGTAAATTTCATTCACTACGATAGTGCGCGGCTTACGCCAAGCCTTGATATTAGTGTTGGTGTCTTGATGGTGCACGATCGGATTTCCGCCGACCCAGTAGATGAAGTCGATCTGAGGATAAGTGATCTTTGCGCCATTTGCGTCGATCGTCTTGCCAGGATTTAGCAGCGCGTCTGCGATGCGAGCTAGAGGGAAGGCAACCTTCGCCGTATTTACCAGCCACGCTTGAGCTGCTTCGCCGCCTTGCTTCTGATCCTGCGCAAGCCCTAGGAATTTGCCGTCCTTAACGACGCCGACGCTTGCCGCGTTCATTCCGCCGATCACGCTGCCCGCACAGGTAGGCGCGCCGCCGTTAGCATAATGGTAGCTAAAACCGAAGCCGCCTCCTGCAAGTCCGATCTGCCCTAGCATCGCGCACAAAGTCACGATCATCCAGTGCGCCTGCTCGCCATGATGAGCGCGCTGGATACCCCAACCAGCCATTATCATCGTGCGATTTTCGTAAAATTTTATCGCAAGCTCTTTGATCACGTCCGCGCTAATGCCGCAAATTTCACTAGCCCACTCGGGCGTCTTAGCCACGCCGTCGCTCTGCCCCGTGAGGTACGGCACGAATTTTTCAAAGCCCACGGTGTAGTTTTGTAAAAATTCCTTATCGTACTTGCCCTGCGAGTAGAGGTGCTGCGCCATGCCTAACATCATCGCTACGTCGGTGTTCGGGCGAGGAGCGATCCATCGCGCCTTGCCTTCGAAATACTTGCCGCTTACGGTTTTAATCGGATCGATGATGATGATCTCTTTGTCGCTGTTTTTTAGCTGCTCGAAATACTTAAATCCCTGCTCGTCAGAGCTCGTCCACGCCACGCGAAGCGTAGAGATCGGATTGAGCCCCCAAAAGACCACTACTTTGGAGTTTTCAAGCACCACGGGCCACGAGGTTTGCTGCTCATAGACCTGATTTGAGCCCGTTACGTGCGGCATGATGACCTGAGCCGCGCCCGTGGAGTAATCGCCCGTGACGCCCGTAAAACCGCCGGTTAAGTTCATAAATCTATGAAGCAGCGTCCTTGAGACATGCACGTTGCCCGTGCTCTGCCAGCCGTAGCTGCCGGCAAACACCGAGTCCGCGCCCTTTTGCTCGCGCGTCTTTTTAAGCTCACGCGCGACGAGTTTGATCGCGTCTTCATATTTTACCTCGACCCATTCGTCAAGTCCGCGAAGCTCTGGCTTAGGATTATCGGGATCGGCGAGATAGGATTTTCGCACCATCGGCGCCTTGATGCGCGTGTTATAAACGAGATCCGCCATCGTATTTTGAAGCGTATTGGGAATTTTAGAGGTGATCTTCCACGGCGCGGACTTTACGATCTTGCCGTTTTTGACGCTCGCTTTTAAAATTCCCCACCGCGCCGCGGTTAAAATTTCGCCATTTTTCTTAAGCGCAGTAAGTTTATCCGCCGCAAGCATCGAGCTTGGGATGAGCGGAAGCGCCGAGACCGCCGCGCCGAGCTTTAAAAAATTTCGTCTTTTCATTTCATATCCTTTAAATTTACGTCCTTGGAGTGCTTTTGCAGATACTGCACCACCGTCCAGCTCTCATCCTTGCTAATCGGCGTGCGCGAAAGCATCGATTTGATGTAGCCCGGCCATCTGTTTGCTTCATAGCTAGCGGGCTGATGCAGAGCATGGCAGACGCTACACGAGGCCTCAAATTTCTCCTTAGCGCCCGCGAAAATTTTATCCACGTCGCCGCTTAGCGCGCCCTCGTCGGTGTAGGCGGTTATTTTAACCTTATTAAAGCCGTCCTCTTCGCCCAAGCTCTCGCTTTGAAATTTAGCCTGCTTCGAAAACGCCACTGCGATTATGCGCGCTTTAGGCGTGAAATAAATAACGTTCGGCGCCTTTGGATTTTGATAGCCCGTGAGCGAAAATTTCACCACTCCGTCCTTAACCTCCAAGACCTCTATGGCGTTTGTGGGCAGCAGCCTGCCGTCCTTATGCGACAAATCGCCGCTTACGCTTACCTGCTTTAGCACCGTGCCGTAAAGCGTCTCGCCCGCCTTAACCTCGGCGCCAGCGTAGCTTGCGATCGCAGCCGCAATAGCCGCCGCAGCCGCAATAGAATTTAAAAACTTCATGCTTATCCTTTCTTAAAATTTTAAAAACTTCTCGTAAATCTGCCGTATAAAAAGCCCGCAAACATAACGGCCAAAACGGCCGCGAATGCCGCAAACGCTACCTGCGCGCACTGCGCCGCGTCTGCAAATTTTATGCTCGGCACCAGATAAAATCCCTCGCCGTAAAATCCGCCGAAAAAGCTCTGCACGTCACTAAGCGCGGTGCCTGCGGGAAAGGACGGAGTGCCCGTGCAGCTTGCGGGGCGAAACAGCTCCGGCAGCAGGCTATCAAGCGGCGCCGCAAAAGGAAATGCGGGTGCCGCGAGGCAATTTGCGGTATCTACGGCGGGGTGCGGAGCGGAGCTTTGTAAATAGCCGTATATCGCGCCCGCAAATCCGAGCGCATAAGCAACGAGCCTTGCTATGAAGCCAAACGGCAGCAGCAAGCCGATGAGCGCGCCCACGCCCGCTACGGCAAAGCCCAGACGCACGAGGGTGCTCATCTGCGTAGGCGACATAAAAAGGCAGCGCTGAAAGAAAAAATATGATGTCGCAAGATAGCCTGCGCTTATCACAAAGAGCCAAAACCACGGCGTAGCGGTATTTTGCCACGCGTAAATCTTCAAAATCAATCTATTCAAGATCTCCTCCGTCTTATAAAATTCTTAAGAATACTTTTTAATCTTAAGATTTAAATTTCTGAGAGAATTATAGCAGTAAAAGATAAAATTTCAGGTCTACATTGCCCTAAATATCGGAGTTTAATAAGCTTTAAGCTTAACGTATAAAATTTCAATTTTAAAATTTGACGCTCCTTGCGTGGCGGCGGAAAGTTTTTGAGATATGAAATTAAAACGGTAGATTTTATAAAATTTAATCTTCATTCGGGTCTATTTTGATAAAAAATATATCGATTTCAAAACTCCGTAGCTCCAGCACTCAATAAATATTATGAAGATGATATAATGAGCCAAAATTTTGAATAATATCGCTTTATAATTTAAGGACGAGGTGCCGTATGAAATTTAACATAAATGCCGTTATCGGCGGGGCGGATGATGTGCCGATCTATATACCGGATATTATAAGAGTGGCAAGGCAAGAGATTAAAAGGGTTTTTAGCAACTTTGAAATGGAGTCTCTACAAAAGATCGATATTTGCCTTTGTTTGAGCGGGGAAGTATCGAGATATTTTCCGAAATCGGGAATTTACCAGCCGAAATATTATCTTAAAAGCAAAAAAATTATCGCGTATATTCATTTTAGCTCAGACGAGTGGAGCTCCGATAAAAGGGCGAACGTAGATAAATTTTTAGAAAAGTTCAAGCAGTACCTTATAGAGCTTGGAGATATTACCGGGCGGAAAATTGCTAATAATAATTTGGAATTTGACGATACGCGGTACAAAGACAATATAAATAAAATTTTTGAAAATTTAGTAGTAAATTGTTGAAATAAAATTTAAAAAGGCTATCTATCTGAAGCGGTAAAATTCCGCTTCAGATAAGGCAGGCGTGAGCTGGGCTCGTAAAATTCCAAACGCCCTTAAGACGCAAAATAGCGACGAGGCGAGTTTGGAATTTCATCATCAACGATAATTTTAAATTTTGTCTAGAGTTTACTGGCGGGCTCAAAGCGCCTGCCTATCACCGCGCAGAATTTTAAACTCAAGCAAGCAATGCGCGAGCAATGGGGCAAAATTAATCCCGCGCGAATGCTAAATCGCGGCTTTTAACGCTTCAAATTTCGCGTCTTGCTCGGCTAGCAGCTGTCCTTTCTCATCGCGCGAGACGTAAATTTTAAAGATATTCTCGCCCGCTTTGTCGTAAAAGCCCACGAATTTTGAAAGCATCTCCATGAAAGTCTGTGTCACGAGGATGATCTTATCGATCTCATCCGTCTTTAGATGACCTGCTAAAATGCCCAGCCCGTGCGCCTCATCGCCGTTTGCGCCCATGCCGAAATTATAAAATCCGCGCGCGCTCTTGCCGCTTGGGATCTTGGTTTTAAACTCGATGATGAAGCTCGGCGTATTTTTCACGAAAAGCACCTCGCCCCAACTCTCAAGCTCCCTAATGACCTCGCCGAATTTATCGCCGCCCGCGCTCTTTCCGAAGCGCTCGGGCAGGTTTAGTAGTACGTCGATCTCCTTGGCGCCGAGCTCTTTGCAGATCTGCGCGATCGAAATTTTAGGGTTTTGCGCGAACAGCGCCTCGATTCTCTCTTTCATTTTCATCCTTTCTAAAATAAAATTTTGAGCGCCATTATAATATAAAAATTCTAAGTTACAGATAACGGCAATCAATTAAAGCGTAATTGAAAAGTTTATTTGAAGAAAGATTTAGCGCTACAAAGTGCTTATGCGTAGAATTTTAAACGACAATACAAAGAATTTTATCTGCACGGAATTTTAGAATTCTAAAATTCCGCAAAGCTTTAGAGCTTTATCATAGCGGATCGTATCCGAAGCGATTGGACCCGCTATCGCCGCGCTGCACGAAAAATACAAGCAGCACTATCCAACCCACAAATGATACCAAAAGCCCGATATCGCCGAAAAAAGCACCTACTATCGGCGTTAGAATAAGCAGAAAAAACCAGCCGCTTCTATCCGTGTCATGTAATCGCCTGACTGATACAGCGATGGCTGGCACGAGCATAGCCAGCTGAAAAAGCGCATCTATAATGCCGATTTCTTGATGGACGATTTTGCCGGCTATTATTTGATTGTACCCTATCGTAGTGCCTAAAACGCCATCTATCAAGCTCAAAACAATCCCGCCAAGCACGGTAAATAGAAAAAACCACCAGTACTCCGACCTCGATGCTCGCCCGCTAAATGCGGCGTATTTTTGCTTGACGCAAGTTTGCACGGACTCCATAAAAGTCATTTAAAACTCCTTTTTTAAAATAATATAGAATTATACTAATCGCCCCTTAAATTTAAATACCTAAAACTCCCGCCTATTCATCTGCCTTACGTGATACGCCAGATTCGCTAGATTGTAGCCACCTTTTGAAGCGGTAACCTCCCTAGTGCCATAAACCGCCGAAACATTTAAAACTACCGAAGCTAACCACCCTATGGCAAATACTAAAGCGAAAAGCTGCGAGTCAAGCGCTATCAAGACTAGAGTTACTATCTCCGTAGCTGCAATAACATAAAACGCTCTTAGATAGTTTTTCTCTCCGCTACAATCATAAAGCTCTTTACTAACTAGCAGCTGATAGATCAGATATACCGCTGTGCATACGTAATAAATGCTTATCATAAAAACTGATGGTTTAAACAATTCAAATCCTACAAATATAGTGCTTACTGCGCTTATAGCCGAGGAAACCCCGACTAACACGGCGTTTGATAGCAGATCCGTGCTGCGTATAGCGCGCGCTAAAAAATATAGCCCCACAGCTAGGCATATCATCGATATAAGTCCGACGCCTTCCAACGCACCCACTTTATCTACATTCTTGATATATCTGCCTACCGCATTTAACGCCTCAAGCCCAAACGCTATGTAAAGGGTAGTTTTGGCAGTAGATAGATTTTCGCTCTGCTCTTTAGCGTCATCCGCATAAACATACAGGATTGCTCCCGCGCCTACGGATACATTTAGCTTTCGCACCATATCAGGCAACCTAAAAAAGTCGCTAACAAGCCAAATTAAAAACAAAACATTAGGCACCGAGAAAATAACCATAAAATGAAAAAAGCCCTGTTCTATATCTTTTAGGTCTGATGCTTGCACACCCAAATCCGGACGAGACGAGTTTATAAGCGCTAACAGATCGTTACCTTCTATACTCGTCCACATGACAGCAACCACTACTAAAAAAAGCCAGATGAGAAATGGCAGCCCGCCTAAAAGCTGAAAAATCGCGGAAATTATACGCCCAAGATAAAATCTATGCGCACCGAAAGGCCCTAGGAACATATAAAATACGTAGGCCTTATTTAGATCGTAAGCCCTAGCTGAGCTTTGTGTAGAGCTAATTCTATCGGAATTTAAGGAAGCTGAATTTTGCCAAGTGGAATTCTGCTCTGCAAAATTCTGCGAGTTCGTAGCATCTTCGGTAGAATTCAAACTTTTAGCGTTAGAATCTTGCTCGCTAGAGCCTGTCGCGGCAGAATCTCGTAAAATAGAATTTTCTTCATCCGAGCCTTGAGCTGCAAAAGCTAAATTTTGCTCTATAGAATTCTGAGCCGCGAAATTTTGCTCGCTAGTATCATCCGCCGCAAGAGCTTCTCGCGCTAAATCTAAATTCTCAGATTGCTCCTGTGGTTTCTCGTCCAGAGGCTTTTTCTCTTCGCCACTTTTACGTCTTATACTGGCTAGCGATGCAGGATTACTGCTGCCGCCCCAAATATCTTCGCCCATCTGCTCTCCTTGATTTTTAAAGCAATTTTACCTGAAATTTAAGGAATTTCTGTATATTCGCCGCTACAAATTCAAAACAAAGGACAAAAATGTCAAAAGTAACATTTCAAGGAAAGCCTGTAGAGCTAAGTGGGCAAGAGATAAATCTAGGTGATCGCGCGCCGCAAGTGCGCTTAGTAGCTCAAGATCTAAGCGAAATCGAGATCGCTAGCGGCAAGCACGTGCAAATCATCGTCGCTGTGCCATCGCTAGATACGCCCGTCTGCGCGACGGAGGCACGCAAGTTCAACGAGCGCGCCGCATCGCTTCCTAACACTGAAGTAATCGTCGTTTCGATGGATTTACCGTTTGCGATGGGGAGGTTTTGCACGACTGAGGGGATCAAAAATCTACGCGTTGCAAGTGATTTCCGCGATAAGGAATTTTGCCGCCGCTACGGCACTCTCATCGCCAGCGGCGCATTAGCAGGTCTTAGCGCCAGAGCAATCTTCGTCATAGATACCGCAGGCGTTGTGGTTTATAAAGAGCTCGTAAGCGACATAGCCTCTGAACCCGACTACGACGCAGCGCTGGATTTTGCAGAGCTCGTCGCTCGCAACAGCTGCTCTAACTGAGCAAGATAATAGATCCAAGGTTTGGATAATTTTCGCCTCGCTTTAGTTCACTACTTTAAGCAAATTCGCCCTACTGCAAGTAAAAAAAACGAAGTAGGGCGCTTAAAATCCACTTCAATTTTACATTTTGATTTTACGCTTTAATTTTCGCTCCAGCGTACGCAAAGCTATTAACGCACAGTAATAGTAAGCGAATGAGAACAAAATTTATAGGATTACTCGCCGCTAGATTTTAAATTTAGCAGCAGCGAGAGTTAAAATTTTAAAATTTGCTCGCTTAACTACTCCGCGCGATAAATTCGCTAAAAGTTATCTCGCGGGCGTGGAATTTAACTCCGAGCGAGGCGAGTTTGTCTTGCAGCGGTAGCGACAGCTCCTCTATGCCGCTAAATACGCAAAGCGGCAAATTTTGCGTCCTATCTTTGGTCGTCGCAAAGCTCTCGTCGTCAAAAATTTTCTTTAAAAACACGAGCGTTTTTACCTTATCGGCACCCAAGTTCTCGATGAAAACGCTGAAATATTTATATCCCGGCTCCTCGCGTGCTTCATCTTGCTGCGCGTAGTCGTCCACCAGCTCGCGATAAAATTCGTTGTTTAAATCCGCAAGCGGCGCGATCAGCTCAATAGAGCAAGGCGGCTCAAGCGCGGCAAGTGCAGTTAAAATTTCTTCAAATTTAACGATGTCGTCCGCAACCTTTATCGCCTCCCAAAAGCCCGCGCCGTGATAGGCGAAGTAAACGGGTGAGGCATCCCCAAGAGCAAAATCCACGAAAAACGGATCGTCCATGCCGTTACGCGCGATGACCCGCCAACTCTTGCGCCACTGCTTGGGTGCGTCGTTTGCTAGCTCCTCGCTCGTTTTGCGGCTAGCGAGCCTATACCCCCTCCTGAAAACTCTCAAACTCGCCCTCGTCAGGATAGAAAAACGGCAGCAAAATGCACTCCGAAACTATGCGTTTGCGGATAAAATTTCGGATCAAATTCGGGATTTGCACGGCGCTGCCTTTGGGTCAAATTTGAGCCAATTTTAGCAGAGTTTTTAGTTCGCATAAAATTTACGTTCAAATTTGACAAATACGAAAGAAAGTAAATTTACGTTCAAATTCAACAAATTGCAAATTTGAGCGTAAAAAGACAAGCGGAAGTAATCGCGAGATGATTTTGAGAGTTGTGCAGAAATTTTAAGTCAAGGCTAGACAAGTAGTCTGCCGCAGACTTAAAATTTCAAATCTCTCTCAAAAGCACTCGCGAGACGACGCGCTAAATTTTATAGCGACTGCAAAATTTTAGGTTTACCAAACGCCGTAATCGGCTTAATCTCCCCCTTAAATTTCTCGATTTGCGCTAGCACGGTGTGAGCCGAGTTGCTTTGCGCGAGACTTGACGTGCCTTTATCAAAAGTAAGCACATTTACGCAGCCGTGTTGGCAGAGGCTTTTCTCGCCCCAAACCTCGGGATCGTACCATGCACCTTCGCAGATCGCTGCGACGCGCTCAGGCACGATGTCGGTGATGAGCACGCCCGCTAAAATTTCGCCGCGATCGTTGAAAACGCGCACGATGTCGCCCGTAGCCAAACCGCGCGCTTCGGCGTCTTTTGGATTGATAAGCACCGGCTCTCTGCCGCTAACTTCGGCAAAATTTCTGATGATCGAGTTGTTTAGCTGGCTGTGCAAGCGGTAGCGAGAGTGCGGGCTTACGATGTGAATCGGGTACTTCGCCGTCTTTTTCGCATCGCCTAGCCACTCTTTAGGCTCGATCCAAGTAGGCATCGGCGGGCAGTCGGCATAGCCCATCTTAGCGATCGTTGGTGAGTAAAGCTCGATCTTGCCAGATGGGGTGCCTAGGCGGTTTTTGGCGGGATTTTCGCGAAATGCCGCAAGGCGCGTATATAGCGCGCTACTCTCGTCGTCCTTTTCAAAGCGCACGAAGCCTTTATCGTAAAATTCCTCGAAGCTAGGCATCGTTATATTTAGACCTTTGGCTTGCTCTGCGGCATCGGCGTAGAATTCCTTCATCCAGCCTAGCTCGTCCTTGCCCTCGCTAAAGACCTCGCCATATCCCCAGCGCTTGCAGATCTGCTCGCAGATCCAAAAGTCGCTCTTGCTCTCGCCCATCGGCTCGATTGCAGGTCTATAAGCGACTATATATTCGCCCGTAGCGCCCGTTTGGTTGATGTCGTTACGCTCGACCTCGATCGCGACGGGAAGCACGATGTCGCTAAGTTTTGCGGTGCTCGTCCAGTACGGCTCGGCGGTGATGACGGTGTCAAATTTACGCCACTGCCTCACAATATTATTCACATCTTGATGGCGCGTAAACATCGATCCGCACGCCATATAAGCGACTCTCATATGCGGCAGCTTGATCTTGGTACCGTCATAATCGATCTGCTTGCCCGGATGCTCCAGCGCCTCTATGCTGCGAGAGGACGGGATGGTGATGTTTTTCGCGTTTTTCCAAGGCGCAGAGCCCGTGTTTTCGTATTTCTCATCTATGCGCGTGCTAAGTCCCTTTAAAATCGGAGCCACTTTATTCGTAGCGCCCGCGGAGCCGTAGCCCAGGCTAAATTCAAAGCCGAGACCCTCCTTGCCGATATATCCCAGCATCGCATTAAGCGCCACTAGCGCCCAGAAAGGCTGCTCGCCGTGATCTGCGCGCTGCAAACCGCGACCGATTAGGATCGTGGTCGGCTCCTTTGCAAGTGCCGTAGCAAATTTCGCAATAGCCTCCTCGCTAAGCCCGCAAATTTTGCTCGCCCAAGCTGCGTCCTTTACGATTTTATCGCTCTCGCCTAGAAAATACGCTTTAAATTTATTAAATCCGACGGTGCATTTTTTGATAAATTCCTCGTCGTAGAGGTTGTTCGTAAACAGATAATGGCACATACCGATGATGAGCGCAGTGTCGGTGTTTGGGCGCACAATGATATCTTCGCTGCCGAAGTAGCGCGCAGTGTCGTTTCTCATCACGTTTACGCTGTAGGTTTTGATGCCCGATTTTTTAAGCTCTTGCATGCCGATGTAGCCGTCGTGCGTAGGCGGAATGGATGAAATTTGATTGGTTACCGCAGGATCGGTCGCCCAAAATACGACGTTTTTGGCGTTTTTGACGATCGCTTTCCACGTAGTAGGCGCGTCGTAAACGGCGCTTGAGCCCAGCACGTGAGGCATGATGACAAGCCCCGCGCCAGTCGAATAATCGCCGCTTTCCTCTACGTAACCGCCTAAAATTTTAAGCATTCGGTGCGCTACGGTGCGTCCCCAGCCGATCTTGCCGCTGCCGCCCCACCAGTAGCACTCGCCGTAGATCGCCTCGGCGCCGTATTTGTCAAAGTTTTCTTTCAAAGCCTTCGCCGCTAGATCAAGGGCTGTGTCCCAGCTAACCCGCACAAACTCCTCTTTACCGCGCAGTTCGCTCTTTGCCGCGCCTTTTGCCTTTAGATAGCTCTTGCGCACCATCGGATAGAGCACGCGGTTTTCGTTTTGGATATTATCGGGCAGGCTGTAATTCATCGTATTTGGAAATTTATCGCCTTCGAAATCGCTTACCGAAACGATCTGCGATGAGTTTAAATTTAGCCAAAAAGTGCCGAATCTATTTGCGCCGAATACCTTTTTGTTATCAAAAATCGTCTGCGTTACCCCCTCGATCCTGCTAGCGCTTGCCGCGCTTGCGCCTAAAATCCCTGCCTTTAAAAAGTCTCGCCTTTTCATCTGATCTCCTTTATCATTCAGGTTTTTTTGCGTTGTGTTGTAGATATTTTATGATCAAATTTAGCTCGTCGCCCTCGAGCGCTACGTAGTTTGCATTGATCATCTCTTGTAAATTTGCAGGCCATTGATTTGCCGTAAAGCTATTCGGCTCGTGAAGCCTATGACACGCCGAGCAGATCTGCTCGTAGTTTGTCTTTGCCTCCGCATAAAGCGCCTTAGCGTCCTTGGCTACGGCATCCGAGCCGACATCGTAAATCCCCTCGACCTCGTACCAGATCTCGCCGTAATCGTCCTCGAGCTTTTTGCCCTTTTTAAAATTCGCTTCGGCCTCGTTCGTAAAAATCGCGTAAATTTCAGCCTCTTTCATATTTTTTTGGATCTGAAGTTGATAGTTTTCGCTCACGACGCCTTTAATTTTAATCTTGGTAACGCCACCTTCGCTGGATAGCACCTCGATCGGCGTTAAAATTTCAGCCTCGCCGATTGCTTTGCCGTCTTGCGAGATCGTAGCGGTTTTAGAGATTACCTCGCCGCCAAAAAGCGAACACGCACAGATAAATGAGATAAAAATTTTCCTCATAAAGTATCCTTTCTAGGTTATCTTTAACGCGAATTATAAATCAAAGATAAATTTAAATTTGTCGCGATTGCGACGAATTTATCCTTTTTATGTAAAATTTACGTGAAATTTTATGCAAAGAGCTGCTATGATAGATAGACTAAATAACGATTACAGCGAGAAATTCGACTTTTTAAGCAGGGAGCGGATTGCCAAATTTAGGCGCGAAAGCTACGCTCGCGGCGACGTGATCTACGCGCAAAAGTTTAAATTTATCATTCTGCTGCGCGGCAAAGCGAAGCTAAACTGTTACGAAAACGGCAAGGAATTTATCTTTAGCTTCGTAAAAAGCGGCGCCTACGTCTGCTTGGATAAAAACACGAGCCTTGAAATTTTAAGCGACTGCGAGACGCTGCAGATCAATATCTCGGAGCTTTTTGAGCTGCTTGGAGACGAGTTTGCAAGCTCAATCATAAACGCGCTTATCAAAAACATCTACTCGCAACGGATTTTAATTAAAGAGATCGTCTTTGCGAAAATCCAGACGCGGATTTTAAATTTTCTAAATCGCATCGCAAACGCAGACAAGATCGTGGAGCTTCCCTTTAATATAATGACGCTTGCAAGCCTGCTCGGCGCGCCTCGCCAAAATGTCTCCCAAGCGATTACGAAGCTAGTAAATGACAAAAAGATCGTGAAATTAAAGGGCAATAGAATTAAAATTTTATAGTTCGGATCTGCGCGGCGGATCTAAATTTAGACGAAAAGGATTATTTTGAGCGGAACCGCCTCATAAAATAAAGGGCTAAAACCAAAATGAGATTAGCCCTAAATTTAGCTTATTTGCGAAGCTTATGTATGTGCTGCAAAGCTATGGATTAAAAAATAGAGCCTCTGCTTGCAGGTCGCAACGGATCGTCTCCAAAGCGGTTACGTCCATTAGTGCCTTGCTGGATAAAAAACACGATCAATACTACCGGGCCTATTATCGGGATAAAAATTAACAGATAAAACCAGCCACTTCTATCGGTATCGTGCAGACGCCTTACCGCTACGGCAATAGAAGGTAAAAGTATTGCTAATAAAAAGATTGAGTTAATGAAACCGATCATTCTACCGGAACTCGTAACGGCATAGGTGCCTAAAAAACCGTCCAGTACTAATGTTACGATTCCTAAAAGTGCCGCAAATAATGCAAACCACCAGTACTCTGAACGTGGTGCACGCCCCTCAAAATTGCAATAATTCTCTTTGAGACAAGTGCGAACAGACTCTATAAAAGTCATCTCAAACTCCTTTTTAAAAATAAGATAAATTATATAACAATGGCACTTAAATTTGTCCTTTGTATTGATTAAATTTTAAAATTTACCTTCGCCGCCGCGCTGTCTGGCAAATAAATTAAAATTTATCTCGAATGGGCTTAATAGCGAGCTGTTTGATAAGCGGAGGAGAGTAGGTTAGGCGGAAGAAATTTTGCTTTTTCGCTCGCGCTAAATAACAAAGTAGGGCGGCTGCGACTAGCACAATTATAATAGCGATTTTATCTGCTTTACACCGCCATATAGCCGCTCAAATTTTAAAATTTACTTCTCTTTGCGGCTTAAAATTTTAGAAATTTTTGCAGCGTCGTAAGTTTTTGCCTGCGCTTTTAGAAACTCGCAAAGCTCTTTCTGCTCGCACAGACCTCGCGAGAGCAGAAATTTCGCCGTCATCTCGTCATCCAGCACCACAGCTACTTTGATAAGCGTTTCGATCTCCTTTTTATCAATGCTCGCAAAGCTTTGGAATTTTAAAATTTCGTCCAAATAGCGTAATCTCTCGTCGCGGAATTCTTTAAATTTGGCTCCCGCGGCAAACTCCCTCGCAGCAAGCGGTAGCGCCTCTTTATATCCGAGAATAGAAACGTTGTTGTCACTTAAAAATATTAATTCGCTGCCCGCAACCGAGCCGACCACATCTTTCGTATCTCGCGCGCCGTTTGCAATCAAAAACTTAAATGCCTCGAAATTATCGTTTGCCGCGGCATCTCGCAGCAGCCCGCTAGCCTTGACGTCCGCGCCGTTTCGCACCAAAAGCTCTAAAAGCCGCATCGCATCGGCTTTATCAAAATGGTAAAGCTTCGCTATCTCGCTGCTAAATTTCGAGCCGAAAAAGATCGCGAGCTTTAGCGGCGAGAAATAACCGCCGTCTCCGCCGTAATTGAGATTTGGTTTAAATTTAAGGATTTTTTCTATCCGCTCGAAGTCAAATTTTGAATTTCGTAGCACCTTCGGATTAAAAATGAAAGCGGTGAAAATTCTATCTTTAAACTCCCCGAAATCCTCGTCGATCCTGCCCCTGTTTTGCGCCGCGAAGGCTAAAAGTGCGTCCAAGCCCGCATCTATCTGCGCATCGCTAGCATTTTCATCGTAAAAAATTTCAAAATTTGGCTGCGGCAAATTTGACGCCGCCTGTTGCGTAGTAGAAGCCGCATCCTCTTTAACGGCGCCGAAAGCGCAGCCCGAAAGCAAAAGCCACAAAAAGATAAAATTTTTCATATTGCCCTCGCTTAAATTTTGCGCGATTATATCAAATCTAAGGCTAAATTTAACGGCGTCTTGAAATTTCATAAAAAGCAAACGGCAAATAAATTTAGCCCAAAAAAGCGCCTTTTGATTTTAATTTCGCTAAAATTAGCCATAAATAACCTAAACAAAGGAGCGGCAAATGAAACTACTTTTTACTTTGATCTTGCTTTGTGCGGGGCTTTTTGCAAACACGCTGCAAGAGATCAGAAATAGCGGCGTCATCAGAGTCGGCGTCAGAGATGGTAGACCGCCTTTTAGCGAGATTAGCGGCGGTAAATTTGAAGGCTTTGAGATCGAGCTTGCCAATGCGATCGCAAAGGCGATTTTCGGTGCCAAACAAGGCGAAGTGCAGTTTGTCTCTCTAAGCGCCGCCGATCGCGTCTCGTATCTAGTCAATAATAAAGTCGATATAGTTGCAGCTACCTTCGTCATCGATTCGGCGCGCAAAAATCATGTAGACTTCTCGATGCCGTATTTTTCGACCAATCTCGGCGTACTAACTCGCAAAGCGGATGCCATCAAAGATATATCGCGTTTGCGCGATATGAGACTCATAACCGAAGAGGGCACGACCGTAGATAATTACCTCAAAAAAGAGAAATTTAGCAACGTAAGCTACTGCAAAAACACAAGCGAATGCTACGCGATGATCCGTGACGGCAAAGCCGACGGATACATCAACCTTAACATCACGGTGCTAGCCTACGCCGTCGTGGACGATACGCTCGAAGTGCCGTTTCAAAACTTCGGCAAGCCCGATTTCATCGGTATTGGCGTGCAAAAGGGAAATAAGGAGCTGCTTGATTTCATCAACGCAGAGCTTGTTAAGCTAAGCAAAGAGGGCTTTTTCAAAAAGGCTTATGAGGACACTTTCGAGCCAT
>NZ_CALKTC010000064.1 GCF_937996225.1 uncultured Campylobacter sp.
TCAAGCAGATACACGCCAAGAAGCGTTTCAATTCCCAACGGGATGGAATTCTACTCAAGCAGACGCGAAGCGTAAAGCTGAAAGTAGACGGTTTCAATTCCCAACGGGATGGAATTCTACAAAACCCTCTCCATATCGATGCAAGTTCTTTTCTTGCGTTTCAATTCCCAACGGGATGGAATTCTACTTACGTTTGTGGTAGGCTTATGCACGAATATGTAAAGTTTCAATTCCCAACGGGATGGAATTCTACCGGGAGCAGGCTCATCAGCAGGCTTGAAAAGCGAAGTTTCAATTCCCAACGGGATGGAATTCTACGCAGTTGCAGTTGGCATAGAGGCTCTTAAAAAGATGGTTTCAATTCCCAACGGGATGGAATTCTACTTTTGGTTTGAGTGGGTGTAGGCGTTGTATATGGTAGTTTCAATTCCCAACGGGATGGAATTCTACGCTCTCGGTATTTTTAGGGCTTTTTGGGATATTTTGTTTCAATTCCAAACGGGATGGAATTCTACGCGACGCTAACGGAAGCATTAGCGCCGAAAGACGGCGTTTCAATTCCCAACGGGATAGAATTCTACAGCGATCAGATCGATTGGTAATATCCTCGCATTTAGTTTCAATTCCCAACGGGATGGAATTCTACCAAAACGGCACTGCCACTCAAAACAGCTACGAATAGTTTCAATTCCCAACGGGATGGAATTCTACATGAGATGATTGAGCGTGGCTTTTTGCAACGATAGTTTCAATTCCCAACGGGATGGAATTCTACTTTTTCGCCACTATTATAAGCCTTTTGAACCGTTTGTTTCAATTCCCAACGGGATGGAATTCTACTAAAAGCACTAGCATTATTACTCTTACGATAGAGGGTTTCAATTCCCAACGGGATGGAATTCTACTCTAACTTAGGCATATCAAACTCCTTTTTAAAATTATTTCAATTCCCAACGGGATGGAATTCTACTATTTCGGGCATGATGATACATAATTATTTTGCGAAGTTTCAATTCCCAACGGGATGGAATTCTACCAAGACTAAGAACGCCGTAAAAGCCCCGCTTCTTTGTAGGTTTCAATTCCCAACGGGATGGAATTCTACAATATCCTAGCATAACCGATGCTTCTTTCTGCGTCAAGTTTCAATTCCCAACAGGATGGAATTCTACTCAAGTTCTGCGCTTTTTAGCTCCCCAACGCGATTGTTTCAATTCCCAATGGGATGGAATTCTACTATAAATCACATCATCTGTCGCACGTCTGTTCCAAAGTTTCAATTCCCAATGGGATGGAATTCTACCCCGCGGTTAGCGAGTAGTTTCTAAACTCGTCTTGGTTTCAATTCCCAATGGGATGGAATTCTACCGTTTGCGCCGCCGCAGGCTTGAGCGCCTAGCTTGAGTTTCAATTCCCAATGGGATGGAATTCTACAGCACAGAGCTATCATCTCCGTATTCTGCAGGATCGTTTCAATTCCCAATGGGATGGAATTCTACGAAATCGCTTAAAGAGCCATTTTTAATTTTGTCAGTTTCAATTCCCAATGGGATGGAATTCTACCCTACGGGATTATCCCGCCATCACTGATCTCGGCGGGTTTCAATTCCCAATGGGATGGAATTCTACCCATATCCACGACGTGGAAAACAAAGAAAATTCAAGTTTCAATTCCCAACGGGATGGAATTCTACTCGTGTAAATGTTCTTAGAAGTTCCGGAGTTGATGGGTTTCAATTCCCAACGAGATGGAATTCTACTTAAAATCACTCAAAGAGCCGTTTTTAATTTTGTCAGTTTCAATTCCCAACGGGATGGAATTCTACGGGGCTGGGCGTTTTACGTGAGCTTTTGCTACGGGGAGTTTCAATTCCCAACGGGATGGAATTCTACGAAAGTATCAGTTCTGCGTGCGCCCTGATTTGTAGTGTTTCAATTCCCAACGGGATGGAATTCTACCGAAGTGCCGTTTTGCGTATAGGTGCTGGTGTTGGGTTTCAATTCCCAACGGGATGGAATTCTACTGGTTTATTGCGACGGCTATAAACCGAAGAAAGAAGGGTTTCAATTCCCAACGGGATGGAATTCTACAAAAATTGTGAATTTCATCAATGACAAACAAAACACGTTTCAATTCCCAACGGGATGGAATTCTACAATGAGGGCAGCCGTCCAAATGTGGCTCAAAAACACGGTTTCAATTCCCAACGGGATGGAATTCTACAAGACCTATGAAAGTTATCTACGTCATAGAGGCTTGTTTCAATTCCCAACGGGATGGAATTCTACACAAGCTTTGATAAAAACATCACGAAAAGAGAGAGTTTCAATTCCCAACGGGATGGAATTCTACAGCACGAATTTTGCCATTTTTCTAGGTAGAAAGTGTTAGGAGTATATATTTTTATGCCTTAAAATGGACTAAATTTAAAAAAGCGCCGATTGCTCAATGCCCAAGATTTCGGCATTTCAAAATCTTAAAAGCAACTTTATCGCTATCTATATGTATCGTGAGTGCAAATGTTAAAATCTAAATATAAAGATATTCAAAAATCGAAGTGTGAATAATAAAAAGCTGAAATTTTAAAAGCATATGCGTTTTTAAAGCCAATTCGTTCGCCGTTCCGTGCTTCAGATCAAATTTATTTCAAAAGCACATGCATTTTAAGAGGGCGTAATCTATAGGCGTAAGTGATTCTAGTTAAGATTTCAAAAACATAAATTTAAACTTGAAGACCCAGCCCTACCGCCATACCAACCCCTCATAAGGCACGCCTTCGCAGACATATTTTTTAATCTGGTTGGCCTCGCGACGGATAATTTGACGCCAGGTTAGGCTCTGTCCTGCTACGTTCGCGCAAGATGCTAGTTTCTCAATCATTTTTAGCTCGATTTTTTGCACCGCTTCTTTACCGAATCGAATACGCCCCGCGTCTGTTTCAAAATCTTTTGCCGTAATCTCACGCTTATTTAACATTCCAAAAATTAATCTATCGCCTAAAATAGGCTTAAAAATCTCTGCAAGATCAAGATGCAGACTTAGCGCACGGTAGTTTGGCTCGTGTAAAAAGCCGATGCGCGGATCAAGCTCGGTTTTGTAAATTTCGCTGAGGCAGACGTTATAAATACGCGTATTTACATAGCTAATGAGGGCATTAATTTTATCTGCCGGCGGGCGTTTGGAGCGCGTCGTAAATTTAAAACTGCGCTGATCCTCGATGATTTCGTTCCAGGCCGCGAAATACTGCTTGGCAAAGCCGCCTTCCACTGCCATTACCGCTGCTATGTCGCAGGCGCGCGCTAGAGCATCCAGATGCGGCGCAGTATCGAGCGAGACGCCGTAAGCCTTGCAATTAATGGCTGCATTTAAGATGCGAGCGCGAGTAATCTCGCGAGCGATAAAAAGGCGTTTAGAAAGATCGTCAAAAGCCCGCAGCTGCGCCAAAAGCAGAAAGCCGCTTTTGTTTACAGAATTTGAAGTATTTGGGAAAAAACTGCCGCGGAAGCTCTGATAGGCGCTAAAAATATGCAGCAAAATGTTATTATCGGCCAAAAATGCCATAGCATAGGTATCAAGCTCTACTCGCGCCAAAATATAAATTTCATCAATTGCGTTAATCGGCAAAATTTTACTAGCTAAAATTCCGCCCTCGTCGTTAAATTTATCGAAGTATAGATTATTATCTTTGCGGCGCAATCGGCCGGAGCTCAAAATAAAATGCGTGCGATCCGATTTTTGCATACTTTATCCTTAAATTTTAGCTGAAAATCGCTTCGTTTTTATCGCGTCCGATGACTAGGCGCTGTGAATATTTGAGCGAATTAAAAGTATAAATTACTACCGAATCAAGCTTGCTGGCGCATTCTTTTTGCAAAATCGCCATTAATTTTTTAAGATCGCTCGCTCTGATTTCACCCTCGAAAACGCTGAATTGCACGCGAGGCAGAAACTTCTCGACCGCCTTTCGGACGCGCGCGGCGTTATTTTTCTCCTTTTCGCCGCTGCTTGGAAATATCGTAAAATAAAATAGCGTACATTCTATCTCCTAAATGCAATAATCACGATAAGCGCAACTCTCGCAAATCTTTTGCGGGCTAAATTTAGGCGGCTTTGGCTCGTTTACAAGGGCGGCGATGCTGTTTAGAATTGTTTCGATTTTAGTGAAATTTTCGGCGTTATCCTCAATGGTTATGACGGTTTTGCCGCTAATTAATTTGCCTTTCACCTCTTTTAAATTTAAGCCTGTTTTTAAAAGATAGATATAAAAAAGCAGCTGCATCTTGCCTGCTTCTGGATTTTTTAGGCTCTTTTTATATTCGGTGATGAGATAATGTCCGCGCTGCTTGGAAAGCTTATCAAATTTCAAATTTGAAAATGCGAATTCCTGCAAACCATTCTCTTTGATATCCCCTAGTGCCTTGCCCATCAGCACGTTTTCATCTTCCTGATTGGCGTGAATATTGTGTCCGTAAAGCCACGCCTTGCGCTTACAGGTAACGTAATAATTCACAAGCGTGCCGGTGATTTGGTCCTTGCAAAACATTAGTAGAAAAACTCATTCTTGAGATTTAAGGCGACATCCTTTTTAATCCCGAAATTATTATTGTACGAAGTATCGCCGAATGGTAAATAATAGACATCTTTTAGCCCATCAATACGCTTTATATTTAAACGCTTTGCATCAAATTCTGTGATATTTACACCAAATCTATTAATTTTCTTAATAGTATTCGTAAATATATCTTTCTTATTAAATTTGTCCATATCAAGCCTATTGATTTCAAAAATTTCATTTTGAAATTCTTTAATATAATCTTCTTTTGGCTCAATTATTACTAAAATTTTAAGCCTATCATCCATCGCCTCGCTAATCTTTTCGTTTATATCGTAAAATCCTAGCTCTTGCATCTGCTCCGCCAAAAATAAGCTCTCTAAGCTTTGCTTTATGGCGCTGAAATACCCAGTGGAAATATCTAAAATTTCGCTTTCGATGATATCTCTTTGCTTTAGAATTTTTACCAAAATAGTATCGCTAATGCGTTTTAAATCACCGTAAATGAGATCGGAATAGTCGCAAATATCGTTAAATACGTATAATTCTCCCAGGGCTGCGAAATTTCTATTTATGCGACCGGCAGTTTGGATAATCGAGCTAATGGGCGCTATCTCTCTAAATCCGACATCAAAATCCAAATCCACGCCAGCTTCGATAGACTGTGTAGAAACTAGCAAGATCGGATCACCGCGCCCACTTTTATTTTTTGCAATTGCATCTTTTATATTTTCGATATTTTTTCGTTTGTGATCGTCGCACATATATCCGTTTAGGCAAAAAACTTTAAATTCATCGTAAAATTCCAAAAATAGCTCTTGCGCTTTTTTAATGGTATTTACGACGACTAGTGTATTTTTGCTTTTTGCCAATTGTTTAATATCGTCTTTTAAAGCACTCTCGTCACCATCAAACCACTTCAAAACGTATCTATTTTGGTCTTTGAAATAATCTAAATTTGAAATTTCTTTAAATTTAGTCGTATCAACAATAGGCATCGTAGCGGACATAAAGATAAAAATGCAGCCAAATCTTTCCGCCAACATCTCGCAAAGTTTCATAAAATCCGCCCTGAACTTATACGGTACCGCCTGCGCCTCATCGATTATTATTACACTATTTTTTAATCGGTTAAATTTTACGCTATCTTTATTTTTGTTTCCAAAGAGTGCAAATACAAATTGATATAGCGTAGTTACGTTAATATCTCCACTAAAGGAATCCATCAAAAATTTAACTTTAGAATAGCGATCTTGCGGAGTGCTTTCATCTATCGTAGTTTTGTGATGAATTTTATGAATTAATATATTTTTATCGTCTTTGAAAATCTCTTTTATCTCATCATAAACTTGATCTATGATAGCCGTAAACGGCAGCACATAAATAATACGTTCTTTATTAAATTTGGCGGCAAAATTTAGCGCAGTCAAAGTCTTGCCGTAGCCCGTAGGCGCAGTTAAAGTAAAAAGATTATGATTTACATCGAAATTATTTAAAACAAATTTTCTAAACTCGCTTCTTTTTGCATTTGGCTTACGATTTTCCAGGGCTTTGATATATTTTTCGATCGTATTAGAATTCGCCGGTTTAGAAACAGGAATTCTTTGATTAAAAATAGCTTCATATTTATCACTATAAATAAGCGACGAAAATATGTCTTTGAAATTTAAAAAGTCATCGTAATCAAACTTCTTTTTCGCAAATTTGAAGTATTCTCTTAAATGTTTAGCTTTAATTAAAAGCTCATTTTTATCCCTTTTAATATCTTTGTAAATTTCTAAACCTAAAGCTTTATCTAAGACTTCATCCCAAAAGCCTAGCTCTCTCGAGCTCTCAAAATATTTACCGAAATTTTTATTTTGCGTTGTAAGCTCACAAAAATTTTCTACATTTCCATGGTGTGATACGATGGATAAAAACCCAAAAGCCGTATCTAGCTCATTAAATTCTGAATTTAGTAAAAATATGTAAGCGGATAATAAAGCATGATTTTTATCTGCAATTTTTTCGGTAGGATTTTTTATATAAATCTGAAAATTAGTTTTTAGCTTAGCTATATCGTGATAAATTTTAACGCATTGCAAAAGCCTACTATCCGTTTCAGCAAGCATATTTGTTATATGCTTTATTAATGGTTTATTAGGATGCGATAGCAGCTCACTTTGCAAAGTAGACCTTGTAGTCATTTATTTGATAAATATTTCCTCTATTCTTTGCTTTGATTTGACTATTGCCGCTTAACTTAATAACGAAATCTTTAAAATCCTTAAAAATTCGATCCTCTTCGCATCCGCAAGCCATTCTAGCCGTAGTAAGTCTGATATCAAAGCTTTGTGCATCAAATATAAAATCGTCCATTAAAACGAATGTATCTATAAAACTTTCTTTTTCATGAACCAATTCACAATTTTTTATCTCGATATATTTAAAATCCGCTATACAAAAATTTATACCTAAATATGGCGTAAAGACACATCTATGAGCTTTTAAGCTGTTAATTATCTTTTCTTTATAAGAAGCGTTTAAAGCACTTAAATCAACGAATATGATATATCTGGGATCCTTTATTAGCTCTTTATAAAACTGCTTTTTCTCGCTAGAATCTTGATAGCCTTGTTCGATATGCATACTTGACGATAGAGCAAATTTTATACCGTTAAAAATCATAGTTTTTTTGCGAAATTGCGAACTTAAAATAACGCTATAACCTATATCGTTAAGTTTAAAATAATTCATTTCACCTATAATTGCTCCCAAAAACCCCATTACGGCAGTCTTTGGCGGCACTGGGTATGTAAGAGACGAGTAGATAGTAGCCGGATGAGAAAAATGCGCATTATCTCCCGATAGCTCAAAAGCTATTATATCCATTTAAAATCCTATTTTTATCCAATTACTATCAAATTGTGATCTGTTATTTTGCTCGAAGTCAAAATCGCTCATATACTCTATTTTTTCGATCTCTTGCGCGTATCTAGTAAGTTTAGCTTTTAATCTAGAAAAATCAATCGTAAAATCATTTATACTTCTTATCTCCACATCTTCTTTGCTACTATTTATAGCCACACAGTTATTTAAATCTCCAGCAAAAGTATCATTTTTATATGTAATTACTAGCATAAACCTAGGCATTTGACCCATTTTCGTGCGAGTAATTAAATTTTTAGTCCCGCTCCAGAGCGCGCCTAAAATCACTTTCACATCATCTTCGCTCAAATTCGTAATCTTTGCACTATGATTATCCACTATTCCGTAAGTTGCAAACATTGCATAATTTAAAAAATCTTCTTCCCTAAACGTTTTATTCGCCTTATCGCTACCGCTTGCAAACGCGCCGGTGCCTTTTATATGCTCTACCGCAACTCTATGAAGCGATCTGCTCATTCTAAACTGAATGGGTCCGACAAATTGAATTCCTGCTGTTTTTATGCCTTCTTTTTTCATCTCGTCTTTATCCGATATTGGCAAAACTCCACCAAATGCGCGAATATCAATAAATTTAGATAAAATTTCTTTTTCTATCTCGATTTTTTCTTGCTTTACATTAATCACTTCACGTATTGCGCTTTTGCAATCTAATACATTTTCATCTCTTTTATACTCTTTAATAAAAATCGTACTTTCGTCTTTTTTCATAATTTCATCTCTAATTGTTCGCTTTATACGTACATCAGTAACTTCTGCTATACCTGTCTCATCGTCTATCCTAGGAGCGTTATCTCTTAGCATATCGCCGTTTGGATTAAAATTTTCGCCGTCCCAAAGAAATAGAATTTCTTTCTTTTTCATTACTCGTCTCCTTGAGTGTTATCTTTAATATATTTCGTAAAATCACTTCCGCCCATAGCAAAAGCTAGCGTTACATAAGCGCTCTTAACCCGCTTTTGAGATAAAAACGCACTTGGTAAAATTCCGATCAAAATATCGCGCATGATTTCTATATTAGCACTTCTTTTTCCTCGCGATACATTGGAGAGTTTTTTGTTAGTTTCATCGCACTTAGTCCAAATCCGTTCTAAAAGCTCTTTCGTAATTAGTCCGGCATTATTCAGCCATTTTTCAAATGAACTATTTTTGCTAATAGCAAATTGGCGATTTATCAACCCTGCAGACATCATTCCTAGCAAATATGCGCTCTGCAACACTTCATTATCTTTTAGAAATTCGCTATTTTTCAAAATAGAGCTTATTAGCTCTTTTTTATCGCTTAAGCTTTGCAAATTAACCTCCCTTGCAAATGATATTTTTTCATTTAAAGCACCCATTTCATTAAAGAAATTTTGATATTTTTCGATACTTTCTATACTTCTATTTTGATATGTCTTAACGCGATTAAAATAAAATCCCCATTCTATTTTTGACGCATAGCTAGAGTTAATATTGCCTTTATAAATCAAAGTAGCATATTTTTCCATCATATCGTCCAAATTCATCCTATTTTGCGATAATAAAAAATTCATAATGTCGATGTTTTTAAGAAATAAATTTTGCATGTAAATAGTATCATCTTGTTGATCTTTACTATCTTTTCGCCTAATCGCCCTAATATTATATCTACCCATTAAATCGGAAATTTTAGAAATATAAGACGGCAATACATCATCTATTTGCAATAATACATTAACCGCAGCATTGCTTTTTTTATAAAATAAAATTGTATTTAGTACGGGCATATTTGCTTGTGCTTTAGCTACGAATTCCAACTCGTAATTAATACTTTCTTCGATATTTTGTATGCCTTGCAGATCTTTTTTCTTTTCGCTCGGATCTTTTAAAATTTCCACTATTTTTTCTAATAAATTTGCATCATTTACCATTAACGTCGGTAAGACCGCCATTTTATCCCCGTAAAAATTAAAAGATAATTCCTTATCAATTGCCATAAAACCATTTTTAACCAAATTTGCATTAGCGCCATTTAGAGGTAGTAATCTAACTTTAATGTCTTGTAAAGCAGTCGGTAGCTCATTTACGGAACAAAATGCCAAATTCGCATCTCCGCCGATACCCATACTATTTGTAAGCATATCATAACCATAAATTTTGGCAGTTTTACCATTATCGCTATCGCTTAAATGACTCGTAAAAATATTTTTGAAATACGCTGAAATCGGTCTACCCTCCCAAGATAATGCAAAAAAAGTAGCTACTTTCATGCCCTTTTTCTTAGGCTCTTCTTGTAGAGCTACAATTTCACTTAAAATATCATCAAAAAAGCTCTCGTTTAAGCTAGATAAATCCGTTAATATTTTATCATTTTTGATATCGTCAGGATCGAAGCAAGAGAGCATATTTTTTACGGCTTTTGAAATTCCTTTTATAAATTTAGGAGTATCGTCTTTTACGGCTTTGCTAATGAATTGGACATTAGGGAACAAATTGCCAGAATTCGCGCCTATGCCAAATCTACAAACTATTAAATCGTCTCTTGAAATATTGTTATTTACCGATATTTCTTTGCTTTTAATATCGCAAAGATAAATTTTAATAGCATCGTATTCATAGCTTTTGTTGTTAATTTTAGTTTTTTGTTTGTCGTAAATTTCGCCGATACTAGAAAAAATTTTAACTATATCGCCCAAAATTTATCCTTTCTAAAATTTAGCGCAATTATATCTAAATTAAAATCAATATGTCAATAGTTACTATAATTTAATATAGAGAAAGTTTGATTTTTTAAAAATTTTATTATAGAATTGCCATAAAGCAAGCAAATATTCTTTTAGAATTTGAAATCTATACTTTAATATAGTCTTGCTTTACAACCTCCAAAACCCCTACTCCGTAGTTCATACACCCACTTCCAGCGCCCGTGCCAAGGATCAAATTTATTAGTTCTGCATTAGCTACAATTTTCCATATTGCTTGCCACGCATATACCGGCTCGCGGTTGTTGCCATAATAGAATTTCACAGACTCACCCAGCTTTTGCCACAATAAATTTAATTCCATTTCGCCATCATATTTTTGCCCCATAATCGTTTCAAATCGCTGTAAAATATTCGTCTTCATCATCTCTAAATGTCTACTATCTTGCGGCTGCAAATAAACCTTATGCCCCAAAAGCCCGCTTACTGCGCACGCCACGTAGCCTTGCACAATAGCTTCGTTCTCGCAGATTTTATGATTTTTCGCTTCGACGGTAGTTTGCGTAAATAGAATTTCACCCAAGCTTAGCCCGTCTTTTAGCACTGCTAGCGCGATTTTACGTTCAAACTCCGGCTCGCATGAAGCAAATCGCACGCGTAAGTCCTCTCCTCGCAAGATAAAATCAAACACCGTGCGTTTAAAAATTTTACCGCTTAATTCGTGCCTATATCCTACGTGCTCTGAAGCCGGCAGATAGCGATAAAGAAAGCCCTGAATCAGCTGCGAGAGAGATTTTGTGATTTTTAGATTTTTAGTTGGTAATTTTGCGTTGATGATTAGCATTTGCGCTCCTTTGTGCGGTAAAATTCTGCCCAAGATTCGTGCAAACCTTGGGCAAATGAGCTCTAAGTGAAATTAAAATCCTATCTCTTTGATATCGGCAAACTGCAAAAACGCGCGATAAATTTGCCCGATATTTGCGATACGATTTGCGCGTATCTTGACATCCTGGACGTTTATCATTACGTTATCAAAAAAATCATCAATCACGCCTTTAAGCCCAAATAGTGAGCGCAGATACCCACTCACGTCGTTTCCGTTGAGCTTAATCGCCCTGAACGCCGCATTTAGCGCACGCTCAGCGTCATGTTCGAATAGGTTTTCGTCCACCGCGCCTATTTTTTCGTCCTTGATGATATTGGCTAAGCGCTTAAAAGTCGCAAAATTTTCCCCGAAATCTGCTGCTGCTGCGATCTCGCCCAGCGCCTTTATGGCCTTGCTTAGTAGTAATAGATCGTTTTCGCCGCTTGCGATGCACGCCTTGATCACCGACGGATTTATCTCATCAAAAATACCATATAATCTATCTTTTATAAAATCCAGCAGCTTAGAAATGTCAAATTTCTTATAATTTGGCGCCAGCTTTTGCGCCAGCGCATTCGCATCAAAGCTCAATCCTTGATTTAGTAAAATTTTAATTAGCCCCGTAGCTGCGCGGCGAAGCGCATACGGATCTTTATTGCCGCTTGGAACTTTATTGATGCTAAAAAGCCCCAGGAGCGTTTCAAATTTCATCGCTACAGCAATTACGCTACTAAATACACCGCTTGGCAGCTCACTATCCTCGCCGCTAGGCAGATATTGCTCGCGCATCGCGCGGCATACATGATCTGCCAGTCCAGCGTGTGCAGCATAGTAACTACCCATAATGCCTTGAAGCTCGCTAAATTCGCCCACCATCGTGCTGCTAAGATCTGCTTTACTAAACATTACGGCATTTTCTATATCCTGCGCAAAATCCTTTTTGCCGATCTCCGCCTCAATCTGCGTAGCATAATCCGCGCTCAGTGCCCTTGCTACCGCTAGCTCGCGCACTTGCTTATCATAAACCGAGCCAAGGGCTTGCATATAGGAGATTTGCTTAAGTTTTTCAGGGCTAAATTCCGCTTGCAAATCGCTCTTCCAAAAAAACATAGCATCGCTTAGGCGCGCGCGTAAAACTTTTTCATTGCCGCGTACTACAAGCTCATCATCATCGGTGATCGCATTACTAACGACAACGAAGTGATTGCTTAAGTTTTTATCCTCGAAAACTGGAAAATAGCGCTGATTCTCCTTCATCGAAGTGATAATGACCTCTTTTGGCACGCTTAAAAAATCTCGCTCAAAGCTGCCTAGCAGCGCCGTCGGATACTCAGTGATAGCCGTTACTTCATCCAACAACGCAGGATCGACCTCGATCTTAAAGCCATGCTTTTTCTCGAGCTTTGCAAACTCGCTTAGAATTTTATCTTTTCTTTTTTGCTCGCTTAAAATTACGCCGTTACGCTCCAGCAGTGCAAAATAATCTGCGGCGTCTTTAAATTTAATCGCTTCATAGCCAAATTTTCGATGCGGAAAAAATGCAGCCACGCTTCGCACGCCATAAATTTCAAAATTTACGTTTTGACCGCCCAAAACGCAGGCTATACTTCTTATCGGACGGATAAACTCAAACTTGCCGCTACCCCAGCGCATAGCGCGTCCAAAATTTAGTGATCGTAAAAACTCCTCTATCATTTCGCCTAGAATTTCACGACTATCGCGCCCCTTTTGCACCGCAGCGTGGTAGAGCACCTCTTTGCCGCCCACCTGCCGAAATTCCAGCTCGCTTTCGCTTATGCCGCATTTTTTAGCAAAACTTAGCGCCGCAGGGCTCCACGCGCCGTCTTTGAGCGCGACGGATTTTGGCGCGCCCGTGCTTACGATCTGCGCATCATCGCCGCGTTGTGGAAAATCCTCGTGAAATAGCACAAATCTACGCGGGCTAAATTCAAAGCGAAAGTCGCTATTTATACGGTTAGCCTCAAGCACCGCGCGCCATTTTGGCGCGATATTCGCACGCTCTTTTAAAAACGGGATCGCAGGCAGCTCCTCAACCCCAATCTCAATGAGTAGTTCCATCTTTATCCTTTTTTCGTTGATTTCGTTTTTCGTTTTTCTCCATCATTTCGCGGTTAAATCCTACGATCATAAATATCATAAAAAGCACGAATGCGCCAAGCATCACCGCGTCAATTATCTTCATTTTCTATCCAAATT
>NZ_CALKTC010000065.1 GCF_937996225.1 uncultured Campylobacter sp.
AGCTTATAAAGCGCGTTTATGATTACGCGCGGCGCGATGCCGTAGCCTACGCGCATACCGCCCAGACCGTAGACCTTTGAAAAGGTGCCTAGATAGAGCACGTTTTTAAAATTTTGAATTAAAAGTTTAGGATCAAGCCTCTTGCGCTCATCTTTAAACGCGGCAAATTCGTTATATGCGGCATCGATCACTAAAAGCGTGTTCTCATCCACGCTGCTGGCGAACTCATATACCGCCTCCGCATCCAAGCACTCGCCAAGCGGATTGTTCGGCACGCACAAAAAAATGACCGAAATTTCATCCCTGTGCGCGTTGTAAATTTTTAAAAGTTCGGCTAGGTCGTGCTCCTGCGCGCTCGTTTTGTAAACTTTAGCCTCGCAGTGGCTTGCGTAGATGCCGTACATCGCGAAAGTGACGCCCGCTTGCAGTATGGCGTGGCGCGAATTTAGCTTGGCGTGCAGCGCAAACTCGATGATCTGATCGCTGCCCGCGCCGATGATGATATTTTGCGGCTCTATGCCGAATTTAGAGGCGAGCGCGCCCTTTAGCTCATACATCGAATCATCGGGGTAAAGATGCGCACAGGCGGCATTTTGCACGATTACCTCCTGCACCGCCTCACTAGTGCCGAAGGGGTTTTCGTTGCTGGCAAGCTTTAGCACGTCCTGCTTGCGGATACCAAACTCCCGCACCACAAGCTCGATCGGCTTGCCCGCTTCGTAATTGCTTAAATTTTCTACAAATTCATTAAATTTCATCACTCCACTCCGTTTATGTAACTTCCCAGCCATGTGATTTCGTGGCCGTTTTTCTGCGCGTTTTGCAGCACGCGCGCCACGCGCTCGTCGTCGATGTGCCCCTCAAAATCGATGTAAAAGACGCTTTTAAAATCCCTAAGCTTGACCGGGCGGCTTTCTAATTTGGTTAAATTTATCCCCTCGTTGCGAAACATCTGCAAAAAGTCCACGAGCCCGCCCGGGCGGTCGTCTGTTTTTGCTAGAATGCTCGTTTTGTTGCGGTCGCTCTTCTGGTTTTTAAAGTCGCTCAGCACGAAAAAGCGCGTGCGATTGGCGGAGTTGTCCTCGATCTTTTGAAACATCATCGGCACGCCGTAAAGATCGGCGGCGATCTTGGAGCAGATCGCGGCGGAGTGCGGCGTAGCGGCCGCCATCTGCGCCGCAAGCGCGGTCGATTTGGTCGCGGTAAATTTAACGCCGCTAAGGCCGTGATCGTCTAAAAATTTAAGGCACTGATTGTATCCTTGCGGATGCGAGAATATCTGATCCACCGTGCTTACGTCGTCGCAGTGGCTCGCAAAGCAGTGGTGGATATCCATATAAATTTCGGCGACGATCTTGACGCCCTCGTATTTTCGCAAGCAATCAAGCGTAGCGCCCACCGCGCCTTCGGTGTTGTTTTCGATCGGCACGACGCCGTATTTGGCCTCGCCGCTATCAAGCTCCTTAAAGACCGCCTCGATATTTGAGAGCGGCAGATAGGAGCTTACCGCGCCGAAGCGGCTCTTGGCGGCTTGGTGCGAATAGGTGCCGAAAGGCCCTAAGAACGCGACGATCTGCGGCTTTTCTAAATTTCGCGAAACCGAGAAAATTTCAAAAAATATCGCTTCGATCGCCTCTTTGCTTAAATTTCGCGCCTTTCCGCCGTCCAGCCTGCTGATGATCGAGCGCTCGCGCTCCGGGCGGTAGATCGCGCTACCCGCGGTCTGCTTTAGCTCGCCGATCTTTTTGACAAACCCCATGCGCTCGTCGATAAGGCGCAAAATTTCATCATCCAGTCTGTCGATACAAACGCGCAGATCATCGATATTTTGCATCACAACCCTCCTTTTGCTCGCCTCTAAATTTCGGTTTTAAAAATTTCGCGTCGCCACTCTTGCCGCAGGCTTTGAAATTTTTACCGCGCGATCTTAAAATTTCATCGCTTAGGACAGCTGCGCCGCAACTTCCGAGCGCTAAGAAGGCGCGATAAAATTCGTCGCAGCGGGATTTGAAATTTAAAGAGCCGCGATTAAAATTTAAAACGAGGCTTCGTTCTGGCGTGAAATTTAGAGGCGCGTTTTGTTCGGATCTGAAATTTAAAGCGACGGTGCGTTTAAAATTTAAGACCGTGCTTGCTGCTGCGTTAAAATTTAAAGCCGCTGCGCGTTCGGATTTGAAATTTAAGATCGCGCCCTGTTTTGGACGGCTCGCCGCGCGGATCATACGAGATCCTTTTCGAGCGCGATTAGATCATCAAAGCTCTCGCGCTTTCTAATCAGGCGGTCCTGTCCGTCGTAAACCGCGACCTCGGCGGCGCGACAGCGGGTGTTGTAGTTGCTCGACATCGAAAAGCCGTAGGCGCCGGCGCTTTTGATCGCGAGCAGATCGCCGCTTTTTAGGCTAGGCAGGCTAACGCCTTTGGCCAAAAAATCGCCGCTTTCGCATATCGGGCCCACGACGTCGCAGAGGCTAGCTGCGGCCAAATTTACGCCGCCCAAAATTTTTTCATCCGCACAGGAGCCACTTGTTTGATCCGAGCCCCTACCGCCTAAATTTACTCCGCTAGCGCCAGCTTCGTCTAAATTTATACCCTCCGAAGCACTAACGATCTCGATGGCGTGGTGCGCGCCGTAGAGACTCGGGCGTATGAGATCGTTCATCGCGCCGTCAACGATAACGAAGCGCTTGCCGCAGTTTTGTTTTTCGTAAAGCACGCGGGTAAGAAATACCCCCGCAGCCCCCGTGATGAAGCGCCCCGGCTCGCACGCGATCGTGACGTCTAGCCCGCTTAGGCTGCGCAAAATCCCCTGCGCGTAGTCGTAGAGCACGATCTGTTTTTCATCCTCGTAGCGGATGCCGATGCCGCCGCCCACGTCGAAAAATTTTATATCGATCTCAAGGGCTCGCAGCTCTCGCAGCAGATCGCTTACGATCTTTGCCGCGTCGCAGATCGGAGAGATGTCCGTAAGCTGGCTGCCGATGTGAAAGTGGATGCCGACGGGATTTAAAAATTTGCTCTTTTTGGCGTAGATATACATCTTGCGCGCAGTCTCGATACTGACGCCGAATTTGTTCTCATTTAGCCCCGTGGAGATGTAGGGGTGGGTCTTGGTATCAACGTTTGGATTTACGCGGATGCTGATGCGAGCGGGCTTATTTAGCTTTTGCGCGATTTGCTCGAGGCGCAGCATCTCGGCTTCGCTTTCTAAATTTATCAGCAAGATGTCCGACTTTAGCGCAAATTCTAGCTCGCTATCTTGCTTGCCGACGCCAGAGAATATAATCTTATAGCTCTTTGCGCCGATATACAGAGCGCGGCGCAGCTCGCCGATGCTGACGCAGTCAAAGCCGCTGCCCAGATCCGATAGAAATTTTAAAATGCTCAAATTCGAGCTTGCTTTAATCGCGAAGCAGACGAGCGACTTGCGTGCTGCGAAGGCCTCTTTGAGCGCTATGAAATTCTTTTGTATCTCGTTAAAATCGTAAACGTATAAGGGGGTGCCGTATTTGCAGGCTAAGCTTGAATAATCCATAGAATTTCCACCGATAAATTTTGCGCCATTCTAACAAATCAAGGCTTAACGATGCTTAAAAACCAAAAATGCTGCAAAGCCTAATAACGCTGTTATGGGCACGATAATGCCAAGTTCTGGGATGATGACGCCGTTGAGAGAAAACCTAATTAACACGAAAAGCACGCCCCAAGCGCATAGCGTAGCGATAAAAAATCCAAAGCTTAGTAGCGCAAGATTAAAAAACCGTCCCGTAACGGGCAGGTAATAATACAGCACTAACACCGCCAAGGGCGCGAACAACGGAAAAAATATCATATTATAAAGGCTTGCTTTTATAGTGGAGATATTCACGCCTTGATGCGAAAAGGTGCGGATCGAACGCAAAGCATCCCTGATCGAATATACATTACTCGTATCATAAACACTCGCAATTGAGCTTGGATCAAAGCCCTTAAGCGCCTCGCTCTGCACGTTAAACTCACTTCTTAATCCACTTCCTCCAAGCTTAAGCTGCGCTGGTAAAGTAGTGGTATTTATATCGCGCAGATGCCAAATTTTGCCTGCGTATTCGCCAGAGCTTGCATGCGAGCGTGAAGCAACGGAGTTATCCCCTATATTAAAGATCGTTATATCATTTGCGTTTTTGCCGTTTAGAGCTTTGATGTAGATATATTTACCCTCAAATTTCAAAAACATATCTCCCCCCGTAGGCGATAAATCGGTTAAATTCTTTTGAAATTTTAGCGCGTATGCAAACGGAGTAGAATTTAAAGCTATAAAGCCCGCGGTGATAAAAAGCGCGATCAAAAACGGCGGCACGATGAGAGCGTTTTTACTCACTCCAAGCGCGTAGAAGCTCACTAGCTCGTTGCTTCTAATCATATTAAACATCATTAAAATCAGCGCGAAAATGAGGCTTAGCGGCAGCGTGTAGCTAAGCGCGACTGCGGCGGTTAGGGCGATATATAAAAGAGCGGTATTCGCGCTTGAAGGAAAATCTTTGAGATTAGTAAGCACATCGATGCCTACATAAAAGCACTCAAGGGCTATTAGCAGGATAAAAAAATACTTCAGATAAGAAAGAGCCGCGTATTTTACGTATAACTTCACACCCTAGCCTTTTTAATCGTAAATTTTTGCGCGACCTGCTCTATATCCGAGCAAATGAGCTCCTCTACCGCGCGCGCGACGTAGGGTAAAATTTCGCTCAGCTTCTCGCGCTCGCTTTCGTTAAAATTTCCGAGCACGAAATTTGCCGCATCCTGGTCCTGCCGTTTTTTGCCCACGCCGATACGCACGCGCTCGTAATCTGCACCGATTAGCGCATCGATCGACTTGATGCCGTTGTGCCCGCCGCTACTGCCGCCTTTTTTAAATTTAACGGCGCCCAGATCCAAATCTATATCGTCGTGCACTATGATGATGCGCTCGGGCTTGTAAAAATCATTCACCGCCTTTACGGAGTTGCCGCTTAAGTTCATAAAAGTTTGGGGTTTTAAAAGAAGCAGCGAGCCCTTTTTAAAGAGCTCGCCTTGAAATTTAGACGCACCAAGCTCGCTAAAGCCGCCCGTCTTTAAAATTTCGTCGATTAGCATAAAACCGACGTTGTGTCTGGTATCTGCGTATTTCTGAGCAGGATTCCCAAGTCCTGCGATCAGTATCATAGGCGCCCCTATTTAGCCGAAGTAACTCCGACTACCGCTACTGAGCCGTCTAGGATGATGCTGACGCCATCTTTTACAGGGATGTCGCGGATCAAAAGCGAATCGCCTACGTCAAGATCGCTCACATCGAGCGTAAAATCGTTCGGTAGGTCTTTGCCGGCGCATTTTACTGCGATGCGGCGCTTGGATTGCACCAAAATACCTTTGTTTTTTAAGCCTTTGGCGATGCCTGTTACCTTAACCGGCACTAGATATTTGCTTACCACGTCATCCTGAACTACGCGTAAATCTACGTGAGTTAGGGTGTTTGTGACGGGGTGTTTTTGGTATTCTTGCACGATGACGCGATATGTATTACCGCCTACGCTAACCTCGAAAGGAAGGTTCTCTTTCGCGCGCATAGCTTTGATAAAGTCGTTTACCTTAAACGCTGCGTTAATATTGTCAAATCCTTTCGCATAAATATTAGCGATTAGATAACCATCTCGTTTTAGGGATTTTGAAGCCCTTTTACCGATACTATCTCTAACGATACCTTCTAACATTAGGTTTCCTTTGTGAAAAAATGAAGCGTGATAATAGCCAAATATTGCTTTAAATCTATTTAAGCGCCGCGATGAAATTTAGAAGTAAAATCGCACGGAATTTAGCTAATTAAATTTACGCTAAATATTTCAGGCACGACATACTTCCACACAAGAGGATGGACGAATTAAATTCCGCCCGCCTAACGGCAGGCAGAATTATTTAAAATTTTAAATCGTAAAAATTTAGAATTTTAAAATTTGCAACTTAGCGGATCTCTTTTAGCTGTACGACTTCGCCGGCGAGCATCTCTTCGGCGCTCTCTCCGGATTCTGCTGCCAAATCCCTTTTTTTGGCAAGATCGACGTTTTTGATCTGCAGATCGAGGTCGTTTCGCTTAGAGGCCTTATCTAGCGCCTCCTCGCGGGTAATGACGCCGTCTCTATAAAGATCGAGTAGGTGCTGATCGAAGGTCTGCATGCCGTAGGTGTTGCGACCGTCGGCAATCGCGTCTGGAATTTCATCGTCACGCGCATCAAGTATCATATCCTTAATACGGGTGTTTTTGCGTAAAATTTCAACGACGGCTACGCGCTTGCCCTCGATAGTACGAGCAAGGCGCTGAGAGATGACTGCCTCTAGGACGGATGCTAGCGTCATTCGGATACGCTCCTGTTCAGCCTGCTCAAACATCGCAATGATTCGGTTTACCGTCTCTTTTGCGTCAATAGTGTGCACCGTCGAAAACACTAAGTGGCCCGTTTCCGCGGCGTGAAGTGCGGTCTCGATCGTCTCCAAATCGCGCATCTCGCCCACGAATATAACGTCGGGATCCTCTCTCAGCGCGGCGCGAAGCGAATCGGCGAAGTTGTTGCAGTCCTCACCGATAGCGCGCTGATTGATGATGCATTTATCGTCTTTAAATACGAACTCTACGGGGTCTTCGATCGTAACGACGTGGCTGGTTCTTTGCCTATTTATACGATTTATCATACTTGCGATCGTTGTCGTCTTTCCGCTTCCCGTAGGTCCGGTAAGCAGCACGACGCCGCGCATAGCCGTGTCACAAATATCTTTGATCGAAGGCGGCAGACCTAGATCGTCGATCTCTGGAATTTTAACCGGGATCGTTCGGAAAACCGCGCTGATACCGTCGATCTGAAAAAAAATATTAACGCGGAAGCGATAATCTTCGTTTAGCTTGTAGGTAAAATCTACGCTCTTTTTCTCGATAAGCTCCGGAAAGCGCGTGATGAGAAGCTCCTTAGCTAGCGTCATCGCGTCTTCTTTCAAAAATGGCGTTTTGCTAAATTTTACTAGCTCGCCGTGGATACGACCTCTGATAACCGCGCCCGATTTTATATGAAGGTCGCTACCGCCATTTTGGATTAGAAATTCCAGATATTTATTTAGCCTATCTCGCTGCTTAAAATCCAGCGTAGAAGCGTCAACTTGATACTGCGAATAATCTATAGAACCCGCCATCATTTCTCCTTTTTAAGTGTTTTTATTATCTCTTTAAATGCCTCTTCAAAAGCCGCCAGTCCGTCATCCAGCAGCTTTTTATACGCCTTTTTCATATCGATCTTCGCGTCCGTTACCTGGGCGAAAAATTCCTCTATCTGCGCATCGCTAAGTGGCATTTTGGGCTTTTGATCGCCGCTTATAAAAACCTCTATCGTTTCAAGCGGCGCGGTGTTTACGCAGCTCGGATACATCAGCTCGCTTACGTAGTAATCCTTCGGCAGATCGTCTCCTTTTACCCCCGTGCTCGCAAACAGCGGCTTTACGTAGTTTAAATTTTCTTTAGCGATGATATTGTAGCACTTCGCGGCGTTCATTATGCCGATTTTACCGGTAGGAAGACCCGCCGCAGCCATTTTTTCATCTAATAACCTATCGAAGCGGCTAACGAAGATGCTAATTACGGTTTTTGGTAAATTTGCCTTCGGGAAGTAGCGACGAAAGCCCGCGATTCCCTCTTTTATTGCCTCGATGCATTTTACGGTCTGCTCGGGTGAAAAAACCAAAGTCGCGTTTACGCTGATCCCCTTTTTTAGCAGATCGCGCATCGCTTCGTAGCCCGCCTTGGTCGCAGGGATTTTGATCATGACATTTGGCATGCCGATCGTGCCGTATAGGTGTTTGCCCTCGCGGTACATCGCCTCGGCGTCGTCTGCAAAATATGGATCGACCTCGATACTCACAAAGCCGTCATCACCGTTAATAAAATTTTTAAGCAGGCTCTCCGCCGCGCTTCTGATGTCCGCGGTGGCTAAAATTTCATATAGCTTTTTAGGCTCTTTTTTTCTAAATTCCTCTTTAGCCGAGTCGTATGCGGGAGAGCTTAGGATCGCGTTTTTAAAGATCGTGGGATTGGAAGTAGCGCCGTTAATTATCCCTTTTTTGATCAGCTCGTCGAAATCTTTATCGATAAAATCGCGCTCCAAAAAGTCGCACCAAAGGCTGAAATTTAGGGCTTTATCATACATATTTCATAATCTCCTTCAAATCCTTTTTTTCAATGCAAACGCTTGCGTGTTCTTTTAAAATTTCATTCGCGCAAAAAGCAATTTTAAGTCCCGCCTCGCGAAACATCGAAACGTCGTTCGCGCCGTCTCCCACGCACATTACCTCGCTCGCCTCTAGACCCATCAGCGATTTAAGCTGCGCAAGCAGCGCGCCTTTTGAGTATCCAAACATCATCTCGCCGCCGAAAAGCCCAGTTAAAATTCCGTTTTTTTCATGCAGATAGTTCGCAAAGCTCGCGTCAAAACCCAGTTTTTTCTGCGCGGCGTCGGTAGCGAGATGAAATCCGCCGCTAAAGACGATCACCTTTATGCCTTTATTTTTCAGATACGCGATGATCTCGCTAGCGCCGCAAACAAAAGGCAGGCTTTCTGCGATAGCTTTAGCATCGCTAAGCTTCATCCCCTTTATCAGCGCCACGCGCTCGCTAAGACTCTCGAAAAAATCAAGCTCGCCCGCCATCGCGCGCTTTGTAATTTCGCTAACTTGTCGCTGTGTGCCCATTTTAGCGGCGAAAAAACCTATCGTTTCGCCGTCCATCAGCGTAGAATCAAAGTCGAAAACACAAAGCTTTATCATAAATATCCTCGCAAAAATTTAGGAATTATAGCTAATTTAAGTTTAAGTTTTTTGGAATTAGCATAAATTTTTCGCTTTTTGCGACCTCGTAAATTTTGCTCCCAGCCCCGAACGAGCACAAATTTATATATTTTTTCTCGCCGAAATATAAAATTTCATCTTGATGATAGTGCCCCTCGATGATTAAATTTGCCGCGTAAAAATCGATCTTCGGCGCGATTATATCCTTAAAATTTGGCATTTTTTTGTATAGATTTTTCCCTTCTTGCGATTTTAAGATTACTTTTGAAATTTTAAATTTTAAAGCGCGATCGAGCAGGTCCATAAATTTCAGAAAAGCTCTGTTTCGCAGCGAAAGCAGCGCAAACTGCATTAGACGCGGCAAAAACAGATCGCCGTGCGCGATCTGTACCGCCTCGTCGCTCTCGTAGATAAATTTAACGGGTTGCGCGCCGTTTGGATAAACTTTTGCGCGGGGAAAAATTTCGCGCAGATTAAAATCGTGGTTGCCCTCGAAGTAAAAAATTTCGCATTTTTGCGACAGCTCGTTTATTAGCGCGATCTCCTCTTTGTAGAAGCGCTGCACGTAGGTCGTGTTTGCCAAAAAATCAAACATATCGCCCATCATAAAAATTTGGGGTGGCGGCGTAGGCTCAGCCTTCAGCGCGCGCAGAAATTTCAAAAATTGCGGTCTGCTCGCGCCCGCGTGCGCATCGCCGATAAAGATCGCGCCCGGTTTTATCGCCTGAATTTGATTATTTTGCATCTAGGCTCCCGCGCGTAACGGCTTTTGCGAAAAAGTTCATCGCTTAAATTCCGTGTGCGATACGCGGCAACGCCGTAGCTTCGGCGAATCCGCACATTAAATTCGCGTTTGCGACCGCCTGCGACGATGCTCCGCGCAAAAGATTATCGATTGCCGAGTTGATCCAAATTTTATCGCCCGCAGTTTTTACAAAAATATCGCAAAAGTGCGTCCCTACGACGTTTTTTATACTCACGGGTTCGCTTCGGACGCGCACGAAAGGCTCATTTGCGTAAAATTCCCGCAGCACCGCCTCTGCATCCACGCTCTTTTGCAGTACGCCAAACGCGCTAACCAGCATTCCGCGCGTAATCGGCAGCAAATTCGGCACGAAAAGCGTGCTAAATTCGCCGCCTTTTAAAATTTCCAGCTGCTCTTTGATCTCGTCTGCGTGGCGATGCGAGATCGGCGAGTAAACATTTGCGTTTTCGTTCACGCTTACAAAATGGCTGCTTGTTTTGAGGGCCTTGCCTGCGCCGCTTACTCCGCTTTTTGCGTCAATAAATACGCCGATACCCGGATCGAGTAGCCGCACAAACGGCGCGAGCGCCAAAATAGAGCAGGTAGGATAGCAGCCCGGATTTGCCGTAAGCCGCGCCGTGCGGATCTTTTCGCGATTTAGCTCGGGCAGTCCGTAAACGGCGTGGGCTAAATTTTGCGGGTCTAAATGTGCGGTGTAATTTTTCTCGTAAAGCTCGCGGCTTAGGCGATAATCAGCCGACAGATCGACTACCTTAACACTTTTAAATTTTAAAATTTCGCGGGCAAATTCCATCGCTTTTTCATGCGGCAGCGCTAAAAAAATAAGATCGCATCTTTGCGCCGCAACGCGAGCATCCGCGGCTTCTACGCGCATCTCAAACACGCCGCGAAGCTGCGGGAAAATTTCGCTTATCTCACCCTGCGTCGAGGCACCTAAATATGAAATTTCAAAGCCCGGGTGGGAAAGTAGAGCCTTAATCAGCTCAAGCCCCGTATAACCGCTAACGCCGATGATGCCTACTTTTTTCACGCTAATTCTCAAATTTAATCGGCTTGTATTCGACGCTTAAAATTTCCACATCGCGCGTGCCTGATGGTAGCTGAAGCACCACCTCATCGCCCTCTGCTTTGCCCAAAAGCTGGCGTGCAAGCGGCGTATTGATGTTGATGAGTTTGCGCGAGATATCCGCTTCGCTAAGGCCTACGATCGTGTAAACCTCCTCCCGCTCGGTCTCCACGTCCATAAAGGTAACGGTGGAGCCGAATTTTACGCGGTCGTGCTCGTAGGTGGAAGGGTCGATGATTTTACTGCGAGAGACGATGTCGCTAAGTTCGGCGATACGCGAGAGCAAAAAAGCCTGCTCTTCGCGCGCTGCGTGGTACTCGGCGTTTTCTTTCAGATCGCCATGTCCGCGCGCGATGTCTATCTGCTGCACTATGTGAGGTAGCTTCACGCTCTGAAGCTCTTTGAGCTCGGAGGTGATCTTTTCATATCCGTAAAGCGTCATTGGTTCTGTCGTCATAATCTTCCTTTCTTTTTATCAAATTATATAAGTTTTAGCCTTAAAATTTTAGCTCGCAGGCTGCGTTAAAATTTTTGCTACGTTTTCGCTGGAGCCGAGCTTTAGATAATCTCGCAGCTTCTTGCTCGCAAGTTTAAATTTCGCGGCGTCGCAGCGCTCGTATGCGGCGAGTAGGTTTTGCGCGCTTACTTCGGATTGCAAAAGCTCCTCATGCAGCGGCTCCTCGCCCAAAAAATCAAAAATAATATTCGCAAGCCCCACGTGCTTTAGCTTTACGAGCTTTCGCGCAAGCCAAACGTCAAACGCGCGCGCTTTGTAGCACAGCACGAACGGAGTGCCGATGAGCGCCGCTTCAAGCGTCGCCGTGCCCGAGCAGATGAAGGCAAAATCGCAATCCTTAAGCGTAGCAGGAGTATCGTTTGCGATGCTAAAGCCGTCCAGAGGCCCGTAAATTTCATCTCTTTGATCCATCAGATGCGGCGGGATTATTAAGGTTCGCTCGCTATTTTCAAATTTAGGCGCAAGGGCTCTAAAAATCGGCATCAGTCTTGAAATTTCAGCTCTGCGTGAGCCCGGCATAAAGGCGATCTTGCCCTGTTTTTCGTAGCTTGTTTTTTGGAATTTTATCTCATCAAGCAGCGGATGCCCCACGAAAGAGTACTTTGCGGTTTTAGCGCTTTGCTCGCTCGGACGCGCGGCATACTCTTTCGGCGCAACATTTTTATCTTTTACTTCTTGTAGCGCAGCGTCTTTGCTCTCCGCTTCTTGCGATACGGCGCCTTCATCTTCCTCGCAATCCGCGCCGAAAAATTTCGCCTCAAAAGGCCAGATTGAGAGCAGATTGTCGCAAAACGCCTTCAGCTTCTCCGCTCTGTGCGGCTTCCACGCCCAAACCTGCGGCAGGATATAATATGAAATTTCCGCGCGCGCGCTGCTTTCTTTGATCGCGCGAGCAAGCGGCAGATTAAACGCGGGCGAGTCGATCAAAAGCACGCGATCGCACTCCGCCGCAAGCCGCGTCATCTGTGCTATCGCGCGCTTGGCTTTTAAAATCAGCGGCAGAATTTCTATAAAGCCCATCGCCGAAAACTCGCTGCTTTTGTATATCGGCGAGCCCAGCTTTTCGTCAAAAATTCCGCAAATCTCGCAAGCGGGATCGAGCCTTTTAAGATGCGCTAGAACCTCTTTAAAATGCAGATTCGCCGAGGGTTCTAGGCAAGAGATTAAATATTTCAAATTTAGCCTTTTAAATTTTTGTTAATTATAGCAAAATGTGCTAAAATTAAGCCGACAAAGGATTTAAGATGAGAAATTTTAAAATTTTAGCGCTATGCGGCGCGTTCGCGATGTTGCTGGGCGGTTGCGGCGCGGCTAAATACCAAAAGCGTCAAGTCACCGAGGATCCCGCAGTAACTGCACGCTTTGAGGCGCTTAGTAAGCTAGGCTCGCCCGCACTCGTCGCTAAAGCCGCAGCTAGCGAGATCGCAGCGGACGTAGGCGGCGCCAAGCCCCACGTTAAGGTCGCGCAGTTTGCCTTCCTCGAAGAAATTAGCGCACAAGGAAGCGATCTGATCTATGCCTACTCGCTAAGCCCTGGCTGGGCGAGCCTGAAAAGCTCCGATCGGCAAAAATATCTCAAATTGCTAACCAAGGATATTACCGAAAATGACTGCAACGCACCTAGTACGCGAGCTTTATTGCGAAACGGAGTGCGTGAAGTGCACCGATTTTTCTACGATTATCCAAGCTCGCACCTACTTGATTCGCAGGTAAGCGAGGAGATATGCCGCAAAGCAGGGTTATAGATAAGTCTAGCGTAATTTTATGCCGCGGATTTGCATCGGCGCGAAAGCAAAATTTCGTGGTGTAAAATTTTACGATAATTTAAAAGACAAATTTTGCGGCGAGTTGCGGAGCACGACCACCAAATTTAAGGAATTTTGGAAGCGAAATTTAAGCGATGAAATTACGTGCAGGCTATAAAATTTGTAGCGAAAAAAAGATAAAATTTCGTAGCAAAAAGACGGAATTTTTCTATGAATTTTGTAATCTAAGTTTCGTGATGGAATTTTTGCGAAAAAATTT
>NZ_CALKTC010000066.1 GCF_937996225.1 uncultured Campylobacter sp.
ACGAGATCGAAATTCTAATGCCTAAGCGCACGCAAACTAGGCAAAAAAGCAAGGAAAAAAATAGCGAATACGTAGCGAACTTTTATCTAGGAGATTTTAAAATCAGCGTCGGGAAAAACGAAAAAGGCAATGAGTTCTTACTAAAAAATAGCTCCAAATCCGACTATTGGTTTCATCTTAAGGACATTCCAAGTGCACACGTCATCGTAAAGACAAATAAGCAAAGTCTAAGCGAAGAGGTGATCGAATTCGCCGCTAAAATTTGCGTGAGCTTCAGTGCAAGCGGCAGCGGAAAATATCTCGTCGATTACACCAAACGTCAAAATGTCAAAATCAACGAAGGTGCTTTCGTAAACTACGTAAATTTTAAAACAATCAGCGTTTTAAAGCCGTAATAAGCGAGCTTGCGATATAATTGCTCAAAATAAATTCCAAGGAAATTCTATGAAGCAAAGAATAATCACGGCGAGCATTTTACTCGCTGTATTTTTGGCTCTAATTCTCATAAACGCTAGGTGGCTAAATTTCGCCGTATTTGCGCTGATACTCGTGCTTGCGTTTTTTGAAAGCCTCAAGTTATGGGGTCTAGAGGAAACTAGCAAAAAGTGGCTCGCGCTGGCGATCGCATTTTTTGCGCTGCTACCATTTACGCAGACCGACGAACCTTTCGTCTCAGCGCTAAAAGTTAGCATCCTGATGATCCTATGCGTCGCCTCTGTCGTAGCCTTTACCAAAGGCCCTAGCCTAAAGATCACGCTTCCTTTCATCTATCCCGTTGCGCCGATATTTTTTATGTGGGCGGCTTACGATGATTTCGGGGAAGTTTTTCACTTCGTTTGGCTGATCTTCATTATCGTAGCTAGCGATAGCGGCGCGTATTTTATCGGTAGAGCCTTTGGCAAAACTCCGCTAAGCGCTAGCTCACCGAATAAAACCGTAGAAGGCGTACTAGGTGGTCTTGCGCTCGCGCTTATCGTTAGCCTCATTTATGCGCGCATCTTTACCAATATGCCGCCGCTTGAAATTTTAGGAAAAACCATCATCATAGCAATTTTTGGCGTGTTCGGCGATCTGTTCGAGAGCTACCTAAAGCGCGCAGCGGGTCTTAAAGATAGCGGCGCGCTCTTTCCCGGACACGGCGGGATTTTAGACCGCATCGACGGCTATATGTTCGGCGCGATCGCGATGGCGATAGTCTATTCATGGTAGTTTTAGGCTCTACGGGCTCTATCGGCACAAACACCCTAGACGTGGCCGCGCGCAGCGGCAGTATGATCGAAGCGCTTAGCTGCGGGCGCAATATCAAGCTTTTAAACGAACAGATCGCAAAATTTCACCCTCGTCTCGTCTGTATCGCGGATGCGCAGCAAAAAAGCGAGGTAGATCACGAGCGCGTATTTTGCGGCGCGGATGGAATTTTGCAGATGCTTGCGGAGTGCAAAAGCACGACCGTGGTAAACGCTCTTGTAGGCTTTGCGGGTATGATGCCCAGCTTAAAGATCCAAGAGCTCGGCAAAAGGCTCTGTCTAGCCAACAAAGAAAGCCTGGTCGTCGGCGGGAAATTTCTGCAAACGGATAAAATTTTCCCGATCGACAGCGAGCATTTCGGGCTGAAATTTCTACTTAGCAATGCCAAAATCCCCGTTTCTCGCCTAATCATCACGGCTAGCGGCGGCGCGTTTTACGACGTGCCGTTAACGCAGCTGGGCTCGCTCACGCCGCAAAACGCCCTCAAACACCCCAACTGGAAGATGGGCGCAAAGATCACGATCGACAGCGCCACGATGGCGAATAAACTCTTTGAGGTGATCGAGGCGTTTTGGCTCTATGGCACGCGTAAGATCGATGCACTTATCGAGCGCACCTCGCAGATCCACGCGCTAGTCGAATTCGCAGACGGCTCTACGACGGCGCACATTAGCAGGGCCGATATGCGCCTAGCCATCGCGCACGCGATGTTTAGCGGCGACGTACGGGAGCAGATCACCGCACCCGTGGATCTGTGCACTCTGCGACCGATAGAGCTTAAGCCGATCGACGAGATGAAATTTCAAATCTTTACCCTCAAAGACGCGCTGCTAGCAAACCCTGATCTCGGTGTCGTCATCAACGCCGCAAACGAAGCGGGCGTAAATGCGTTTTTGCAGCAGCGCTGCCGCTTCACCGACATTGCGCGCGTCGTGCTAAAGTGCGCGGAGAAATTTAACTCGCCTAGCGTGACGGATGTGGACGCGCTTGCGGCGGTGGACGCGAGCGTGCGAGCGTATGCAAACGAACTGCTGAAATTTAACGGGGAGCTTTAAGCCTAGCTTTGCCTGCTTAAATTTAAATGTTAAATTTAGGCTATCTTGCCGCAAGTGGTAAAATTTAGGATCAAAAATTGTTAGACGTACAAACTATCGTAAATTTGGAAAAAGAGCGCCGCAAGCTGCTGCAAAGCCGCATAAAATGGAAAATAATAAGCCTGCTTAAAGCCTGCGCGATATTTATCCCTGCGGTTTTCCTAATGAGGTATATGGCTAGCGAAGAGGGTACGCCTTTGGGGATGCCGTATCTTTTATTTGGTCTGGGCATAGCGCTATATTTTACTTATAAGCTATTTTACGAAAAAACCTACAAAGTCAAAACGCGAGAATTCGCGCTGCAATACAAAGCCCTCTACATAGCACCCTACGTCGAAAGTCTAGGATACAAATACAACAGATTCGGCGCCGTAACTCAAGAGCAAGATATCCTGCAAAGCGGGCTTTTTAATCAATATGCAAATTCCGGCGGAGATGATTTGATATATGGAAACATAGACGGCGTGGATTTTAGCTTCTGCGATATTTGGATGTCTAAAGAGACTATAGATGATAGCTTTTTCACTTTGATTTATGAAAAGAAGGAAACGGAGATATTTCAAGGCCTTTTTTTCGCAGCCGATTTTCATAAAAAGATCAGATCCGACGTTTTTATTCTTCCAAGACAAATAAAGCTACCGCACAGCGTCTTGGAAAGCGGTGCAAAATTTTGCAATATGGATAACGCGAAATTTAATAGATCTTTTGCGGTATATACAAAAGACGCGGTCGCCGCAGCGTATGTACTCACGCCCGTGCTGATGGAGAAAATTTTATTTTTAAAAACGCTTGTGAAATCGGAGATCGCGCTTAGTTTCAGAAAAAGCAAAATTTATATAAAAATCCCCCGCGGATACGATAGCTTCGAGCCCGATCTAAGTAAGCCGATACGCGGTGATAAGCTCGCGAGCAAGATACAAATCGATCTGGACGCGATGCTGCAAATCGTAAAAATTCTAAAGTTGAATGAAAAAATTTGGACGTCTTAACGGGCGCAAGGCGGAGCGAGACAAGCGGGGCAAAATGAGGTAAGGTGTGGCGAACAAACGGAGCGTGCAGCTCGCGCAAGGAGCCGTAAAATGTGGCGACATCCAAGCGGGGCGTGCCATATCTGGCGTAAATTTACGCTGTGCCGCGAGTTCGCGCCATTAAATTTTACGCGGATTTTGGAAAGATCATGAAATTTTGCGCGAGATTTCGGCATGGGGATTTTGGCAAAATCGTGAAATTTTACGTAGAATTTCGATGCGATTTTGCGTCGCGGCGAAATCTTGTATAGAATTTCGGCGGAATTTTACGAAAAATTAAAATTTGCTTGCTATTGAGAGATTTTTTTGATATACTGCCGTTTCTTTTTGGCCCCGTAACTCAGTTGGTAGAGTGTCACCTTGACATGGTGGAAGTCGTTGGTTCGAGTCCAATCGGGACCACCACTTAATCTATTTTTAAGTTTCAATCACTTCATTTTTGCGCACAACACTTATCTTAAATTTAGTTATTCCGACCCCTTTCATTTTTATTTTAGATATAATTTTTCCAAAATAATACGAGATCGATTAGCCGATCGATGAGGTAAATTCTATCGGCAATCGATTAAATTTAGAAAGGAGTATCGGCGATATATGGGACAGTATGTTATAAAAACCTTAGACTACTGCGCAGAAAAGGGGCTACAGCTACAATGGGAAAAGGACTTCGCGATCTCCGTCAATGCTCTCGAAAACGAAGTTACTATAAGGGCGAATAAAAGCGGGCTTATATCTCTTGCCAGGCATTTGCTTACTTTAGCGCAAGATTCCGTGCCGAAACATTCGCATATACATCTGGATGAATATAATTCGCTTGAGGAGGGCTCGGCGGAACTTATATTGGAGAAAATATGAACATAAATAGCATCAATGTAGATGGAAAAAGTTATTATCCTCCGCAATCAAAGGGATTGGGATCATACTTGACGGCGCTCGATGAATAACGGCGTAGTGCGCAAAAGGAGAATAAATCAGTGCTACCGAATAAAATTTATATAAAAGACGATCCTCTAACTATCGATGAGGAACTTATGGGGCATGAGTATCATAAATTAGATATTAAAATTCTAGAGGACAAAAAGCTTGTAGTATTAGGCTTTACTACGAATTTGGCTATGTATTATTTCGCAAAAAACATTTTAACATCATCGTATAATGAAAGGGTCTCATACCTAGAACTTTTCCCTTATGAATATTGGGCGGGAGGAGCGCGATTTGCAAAAAATAGCGCTCAATTATGTATAGATATAAAGGAATTTATTAAAATAGACGAAGCGGAGTGCTGCATAGCGGACGATATGGACAGGTATAAATTTGAGCTGGATTTTAAAACATTCTACCAAAGCGTTACATTTTATTTCCCTAGTACGAAGGATTATATAAATTTCGCTAAATATCTGCTAAGTATGAGTATCTACAATAGAAAAAATAGGGTAAAATTTTATAGCGAAGATTATACGTTGATTTTACAATATTGCAGGTTTGTTATATGAGAAATTTAAAACGATCAAGAATAGAATTTATCTCTCAGAAAGCCCAAATTTAAGGATCGGACGGTATGGCACAAAACACGATGAATGAAGCAGATCGTAACGAAAAGGAGCAGCGCAATGCTAGATAGAATTGCCGCTTTTTTGACAGGTATAATGTGCTTCTTATATCTTATAAATTTTACGGTACATAAAAATGTAAAGATAGGCGAGAAATATATTAAATTTGATGATGCGGGTAGTTTGTGGATATTGCCTGCAATCGCATTTATAGTAATAGGTATTTCTGGCTTTTATTTTGCCTTCCGCTCTGAAAAGAACATAAAAAGATATCCGAAGTATATGTGGTGCAAAGACTGCTTTAAATTTTACCGATACGAGGACGTCAAAGATA